>JANQKT010000103.1 GCA_028280965.1 Phycisphaeraceae bacterium | reverse complement strand
AGAGACCTCCCCATGCCCGTCCCCTGGATTGACAGGACGATCCGCGAGCTGCGCGTCACGCTGGTGCGCCCGGGCGCCCAGCTCACGCGCGGCCAGCGGTTCATCCGGCTGTGCATCGACCTCGCCCGGCACGCGCGCAAGGAGCTGCGGGATGACAGCGCGACCACCATGGCCGCCGCCCTGACCTACCGCACGATCTTCGGGCTCGTGCCCATGGTCGTCATGGCCCTGATCGTCTTCCGCGCCTTCGGCGGGTTCGCGGGCTCGCAAGAGGGCCTCACCGACTCCGTCTACACCTACCTCGAGCTCCAGACCGAGGCCGCCCAGGCGATCGAGGGCGGCGACGAGCTGGGCGTCCTCGACACAGAGCTGGCCTACACGCAGAAACAAGCGAAGCACCTTAAAGCCCGTGCCTGGATCGACGACTCGGGCCTGCTGCGCACGCTCGCCGGCGACCTGTTCGCGCTCGACCCCGCGGTCGAACAGGCCCTCGCCCAGCAGCGCGCGAACGAAGAGCTGCGCCAAAAAGTCGACGAGCTGGTCGGCAACCTCGCCCGGGGCGCGACCTCGATCAGCATCGGCGGGATCGGCGTGGTCGGCATGCTCGTCCTGATCTGGGCGGCGCTCGGCCTGATCGTCACCGTCGAGAAGACGTTCAACATCGTCTACAACGCGCCCGCCGGCCGGCCGTGGCACGTGCGGATCCCGATCTACTGGGCGATCATCACGCTCGGCCCGGTGCTGATGTGGGCGAGCTTCTACCTCTCGACCCAGCTCGCGGATGCGGCCCAGGGCGTGCCCGTCGTCGGCTGGCTGTTCCAGCTGGTCAATCAGTTCACGGCGCTGCTCGTCACCTGGCTGCTGTTCCTGCTGCTGTTCAAGCTGATGCCCAACGCGCAGGTCTCGGTCCGCCCGGCGATGGTGGGCGCGATGGTCTCCGCGCTCGCGTGGGAGCTCCTGAAATACGCGCTGCGGTGGTACATCGAGTCCGCGGTGATCAGCCCGACGCAGGCCCGGCTGTACGGCTCGCTCGCGCTGATCCCGGTGCTGCTGTTCTGGGTGTACCTGACGTGGCTGATCGTGCTGGCCGGGCTCGAGGTGGCGCACATCCTCCAGACCCTGCCCGCCAGCCGCGTCGGCCGGTTCGAGCAGGCGCGGTCCAAGCCCGTCGCGCGCGACCCGTGGCTGGTCATCCCCGTGATGAGCGCGGTCGCCCAGGCGTTTGATGAAGGCAACACGATCGGCGTCGATGAGATCGCCGAGCGGCTGGACGCCGCGCCCGCGACGGTCGCGAAGATCACCGACGAGCTGATCGGCCGGGGGCTGCTGCATCGTTTGACGGATGACGAGGGCGAGACCCTGGCGCTCGCGATGCCGCCGGGCCGGATCCGGATCGCGGAGCTGATCGGGACGAGCGTTGCGCACGGCGACGCCGACCTGCCCGGTCACGATCTGTTGATGCAGCTCGCCCAAGCGCAGGACGCGGCGCTGGCGGACATCACGCTGGCGAGTCGGGCGAAAGACGGATAACCGCGTTGCTGTCATAACGCTGGGCGATCGGCATCCGTCGCCCGAACCCGAACGCCCGGCCGGTGATTTTTAATCCGGGGGCCGCCTGCTTGCGTTTGTACTCGTTGATGTCGATCAATCGGGCGATGCGTTGCACGACCGCCGCGTCGGAGCCGGTTTCGTCGATGATCTGCCGGGTGCTCTGCTCGCGTTCAACGTAGCGCTCGATGATCGCGTCCAAGACATCGTACTCCGGCAGCGAGTCCTGGTCGGTCTGGCCCGGGCGCAGCTCCGCGCTGGGGGGTTTGGTGATCGTATCAACGGGGATCGTGATGCCGCCAAACTGTTGTTTTAAAGGCGAATCCGGGTCGTCGTTGATCCAGCGGGCCAGGTCGTAGACCATGGTCTTGGGGACATCGACGAGGACGGAGAACCCCCCGCACATGTCGCCGTAGAGCGTGCAGTAGCCGACGGCCATCTCGGACTTGTTGCCGGTCGTGACCAGCAGCGCGCCGGTCTTGTTGCTCAGCGCCATCATGATGTTGCCGCGCAGGCGGGCCTGGATGTTTTCTTCGGTAACGCCGGGCTCCGTGCCTTCGAATGCGTCGGCCAGCATGCCTTCCATCGCGTTGTGCGCCGGCTCAATCGGGATGACGTCGAACTGGATGCCGAGGTTATCCGCGAGCGCGCGGGCGTCATCGATGCTGCCACCGGACGAGTAGCGCGAGGGCATGCCGACGCCGCGGACGTTGTCGGCGCCGATCGCGGCGACGGCGATGGCGCAGCTCACCGCCGAGTCGATCCCGCCAGACAGGCCCATCACGATCTTGTTGAAGCCGCACTTGCGGACGTAGTCGCGCAGGCCCAGCACCAGCGCGTCGTAGACGTTGTGTAGCACAGGTCGGGTGAAGTCGGCGGGTTTCAGGCCGGGAGTGTTGTTTATGGGCACGTCGCAGATCAGCAGGTCTTCTTCGAAGGCCTTGGCGTGCGCGATGATCTCGCCGTTGGCGTCGAGCACGCAGGAGTTGCCATCGAAGACCAGCTCATCGTTGCCGCCGACCTGGTTGCAGTAGACCATCGGGATCCGGTGTTTGCGCGCGACGTTGGCCATCAGCTTGAGGCGGAAGGCGTGCTTGCGGACGACGAACGGCGACGCCGAGCAGTTGATGAACAGTTCTGCGCCGGCGCCGGCGAGCTCATCGACCGGGTTGTCGTGGTAGAGCTGGCGGGTGAACGTCTCCGCGTCGTTCCAGAGGTCCTCGCAGATGCTGACGCCGAGCTTGACACCGTCGAGCTCGGTCAGGTCGATGCGCGGGCCGGGCTCGAAGTACCGCCGCTCGTCGAAGACGTCGTAGGTCGGCAGCAGGTGCTTGCGGTGGTGGCCGACGACCCGGCCGTCGCGGCAGATCGCCGCGGCGTTGTACAGCGATCGGCCGGCGGGCTTGTCCGAGCGGATCGGCAGGCCGATAACGGCGGTGATGCCGACGCAGTCTTGCGCGAGCGCTTCGACCGCCTGCTCGCACTGATCGACCGCCGCGGGCTTGAGCAGCAGGTCCTTGGGCGGGTAGCCGATAATCGCCAGCTCGGGGAACACGACGAGCCGGGCCCCGGCGGCTCTGGCCCGCTCGATCGCGTGTCGGATGAGCTCGGCGTTGCCGGCGACGTCGCCGACGGTCGGGTTGATCTGGGCCAGTGCGATGCGCATGCGGTTTTCGTTTAATGTGCGGGCACGATATCTTCGACAAGATTCTAGAGCCTTGCGGGCAAAGCGGCCCGGCGGGCACCGATCGAACCGAACGAGCCGCCCGGCCGTACCAGCCGCGGAGCGAGACCCGGAGGCACACCCCCGATGAAACGAACCCTGGCCCACCTGATGTTGCTGACCATGCTGGCGCTCGTGGCGCTGCCCGCCTGCCGCGGCGGTATGTCACAGTCCGAGGCCGAACGGCAAGCCCGCATCGACGAACTGATCGCCCAGGCCCGGGCCTTCCGTGAGGAAGGTTTGGACGACTCGGCGTTCGCCCGGTTCGGCCAGGCGCTCCTGGAAAACCCGCGCGTCGTCGATGCGCACCTGGGCATCGGCGATATCTACAAGGACCGCGGCGAGTACGACAAGGCCTCGGTCCGCTTCGAGCTGGTCGCCGCGATCGAGCCGACCAATTTCGACGCGCACTACAACCTGGGCGTGTGCAAGCAGGTGCTCGGCGACCTGTCCTACGCGATCAAGAGCTACCAGCGCGCGATCAACCTCCGCCCGGACTCGCCGGAGGCGAACCGCGACATCGCGTCGGCGTACCTGCAGGACAACAAGGCCGGGCTGGCGCTGGCCTACGCCGAGCGCGCGGTCGAGCTGGACAAGGAGTCGTTCGGCGCCTGGGCGAACCTGGGCTTCATCTACGCCCGGGCCGAGCGGTTCGAAGACGCGATCGGCGCGTTCCGCACGGCGTCCGAACTGGCCGGCGCAGAGGACGACCCCGAGCCGGTGCTGCTGGGCCTGGCCGATGCGCACATCCGCGTGGGCAACTACACGCGCGCGATGAACACGCTCAACGCGATTATCGCCGCGACGCCCAGCTCGACGGCCCACGAACGCATGGGCGTGGCGCTGTTCAAGCAGCGGCGGTACGAAGACGCGTTGCGTCATTTCAAGGACGCGGTCGGGCTCGACAACAACGACACCGCGGCGCTCAACGGCCTGGGCGTCGCGTACATGACGCTGTACATCGAGGGCGGCCGGGACAACACCTGGCAGCGCGATCAGGCGCTGGACGCCTGGGCGAAATCGCTGGAGATCAACCCCGACCAGCAGTCGATCGTGTCGCTGGTCGCGCGGTACCGCAACATCTGAGCGGGCGGCTGTATCATCGTCACGGATGATGCGCGAGGTCGACCTGTGGAAGCGTGTGCTGAACGACACGCGGCTGCTCGAACGCGCCGCGGGTGCGGACCCGGCGGACGTGTCGGCCGTCGCGGCGCTGCGGAAACAGTACGACCGCGACGCGGTGGCGGTCGCGCTGGAGCTCGGCGCGGCCCGCCGGAAGGCGATTCGGAAGCTCGGCGAACGCGGCAGCACCCTCGCCGCCGACCTCGCGGGCGTCGAGCAGGCCAGCGGCGGGGCGGTGGCGGCCTACAAGGCCAGGCGGATCGCGCAGGTAGCAGGCGCGCAACCGGTTGCCGACCTGTGCTGCGGCATCGGTGGCGACAGCATGGCACTGGTCGATGCCGGCCTCGAGGTGCACGCGGTTGACCGCGACCCGCTGCGCGCCTGGATGACGCAGCACAACACAAACAGCGGGGCGGACACGGTCTGCGCGGACGTCGAGCAGTTAAACACCGGCGACGCCATCATCCACATCGATCCCGCACGGCGCGACGAATCAACGCGTCGGCGCGCCTGGCGCATCGACGACTACCAGCCCGGGCCCGAAGTCATAGCCCGACTGATCGATCACGCCCAGGCCGCGGCGGTCAAGCTCAGCCCGGGCATCGATACCGAGGCGCTGCCCCGGCCCGGGGAACTCGAGTTCATCAGTGACCAAGGGAGATTGGTCCAGGCGGTGCTGTGGACCGGTGCGCTGGCGGGCGATGCGCGGCGCGCGACGCTTCTAAAGGGCGACAACACGCAAGTGCTAAGCGGCGAGCCGCTCGCCCCACCGACGGGCGTGGTGCAGCGGCATCTCTACACGTTTGACGCCGCGGTCGAGCGCGCCGGGTTGATCGGGCAGCTGTGCGAGCAGGCCGGCGTGCCCGCGGTCCACCCCAGGCTCGGCCTGCTGACATCGGACCGCATCCTCGACTCGCCCTGGCTGACCGGTTTCGAACTGATCGAGCGCCTGCCCTGGCGGCCCAGGCGGGTGAGGCAGTGGCTCGCAGCAAACGACGGCGGGATCATCGAGATTAAAACCCGTGGCAAGGCCTGCGACCCGGACCGCGAGCAAACCAATCTGCGCGGCGACGGCGCGACGGCCTACACCGTTTTTGTGCTGCGGTTTGATACGAAGGTCGAGGCGCTGATCTGCAAACGCTTGTGACCACAGCCGCGACGCTACGCGTTGCAGGCAAAGCATGACACGCTTACGACACCACGCCGGCGACGCGACGCGTCGCCGGCCGATCAAACCATCACCCACGCTTGTCCAGCTCGTCCTGATACGTCCGCAAGAGCCGCGAGCGCGTGACCATGCCGGTGACCCGGCCGCCGGCGTCTACGATGGGCAGGCTCGAGACCTCGTGCTTGGCGAACTTGTCCAGCACATCGTCGAGCGTGTCGCCCGGGCGGACGCTGGGCAGGTCATTGCGCATCAGCTCGGCGACGATCATCAGCGGCACCGCCTCACGCTGGACCAGCGTCGTCCGCACATCATCACCCACGACCATGCCTTGGTAGACCTCGCTTTCATCGGCCACGACGAAGTCGGTGGTCGCGTACTCGGCGGCGAGGTCGATCAGGCGCTGTGCCGGGTCGCTGTCGGCGACAAGTACTGCGGGTGTCGCGGGAACGTCGGCGACGGTCATCCGTCTGAGCAGTGTCATGTCCGCGAGCTGGCCGAAGCGGATGCCCTTGCGGCGCAAGAGGTCGGTGTAGATCGAGTCGCGGTGCAGGAACTGGGCGCAGGTCGTCGAGACGATCGCAACGAGCATAACCGGCAGGATGACCTTGTAGTCCTGCGTGATCTCGAAGACCAGGAGAAACGCGGTCAGCGGGCAGTGCAGCGTCGCGGCCAGCGCGCCCGCCATACCCGCCAGCGCGTAGGTCGCGGGCGTCGCGCCGGGGAAGATGCCGAGCCCATCCAGCGCGGCGGCGAGCAGCCCGCCGGTCGCGGCGCCGACGAAAAGTGATGGCGCGATGACCCCGCCGGACCCGCCCGAGCCAAGGGTGAGCGCGGTGCCGATGACCTTGAAGCCGACGATGGCGAGCAGCAGTAGGACGGTCAGGCTCGCGTAGCTGTCTGGGTTTAAGAGCGCTTCGATCACCGGGTAGCCGTTGCCCATGAAGACCGGCCGGTGGTCGCCGGTGACCGAGTGCAGGGCATCGGTGCCCGGAAACAACACGAGGAACAGCAGGCCCATCGCCCCGAGCACGAGCCCGCCGACGCCGGGCTGGAGCCATCGCGGGATCGGCGTCGCGGCCCAGAGCCTGCTGCTGGTGCGCAGCGTGCCGGCGAGCGCGAGACCGACCCCGCCGCAGACGAAGCCGAGTGCGAGGTAAGCCGGCGCTTCGTGCAGCTCGAACTGGTAGTTGTGCATCGCCTCGGGCACGGCGAAGAGCGCGCTGCTGACGCTGTCACCGCCGTGCAGCAGTTCGAGCGACTGCTGGGCGACGGCGGTGCCGAAGACCGCGGCGACGACGATGGGCATGAAGGTGCGGACGGAAAAATCGCGCAGGATGACTTCGAGCACGAACAGCACGCCGGCGATGGGCGCATTGAAGATACCGGCGGTGGCCGACGCCGCGCCGCAGCCGATGAGGGTGGGCATGTGCTCGGGCTTGAGGCGGAGCCTGCGCGCGATCGCCGAGCCGAGCGCCGAGCCGATGGTGATGATTGGCCCCTCGATGCCCGCCGACCCGCCGGACGCGAGCGTCGCGGTGGCGGTGACGGTCTTGTTGACGCCGGTGGCGGTCTTGATGGTGCCGCGTTCGCGCGCGAGCGACTCGATGACCTCGGGCACGCCGTTGATCACGCCGGACCGGGTCAGCTTGAACTGGATGAGCCCGACAACCAGCCCCCCGAGCGCGGGGATCGCGAGCAGCAGCAGGGCGGCGCGGGTGGTGATGCCGGCGTCGAGGGCCTGGAGGTCAAAGAGCGCCCGGCCGGCCGCCTCGACCCCGGTCGCGAATCCCGCGGCGACCAGCCCGCCGAGCGCGCCGATCAGCGCCGCCAGCGGCATGAGGAACCAGTCGGGCGAGAAGCCCGCGGCCTGTCGCAGGCGCGCGAGTTTGAAGATCAGCGGTCGCCAGATCGCGGGCATCGGTCAAGTTTAGTTGAAGGTGTAAGAGCGTGATGATTATCAAGCTCTGTCTGGAGGATGGAAGGGGGACAGGCATTCTTGCCTGTTGTTCGGCGCAGCCGAAGTATGATTCGAATCGGGCCTTCAACCTGCTGACAGGCAGGAATGCCTGTCCCCCTTATCATTGGGTTGTTGGCAGGGCTTACGACTCGGCTGTTTCTGAAGCCGACTGGGCTTGACCGGTCCGTCCGCTATTCTCCTCCACACGCACCCGGTCGATCGCCTGGGCCATGCCGATGCCCACGCTCACGCCGATCAGCCCCGCCGAGGCCCAGTGGATCGGCACCGCGAGCATCGGCCCGACGATCTGCCCGCGTTGCCAGGCCATCTGCAGTTCCTGGGCCGACAGCGTGCCGTGCAGCACGGACCCGTAGGCGTACGACACGAAGCCGACCAGCAGCGGGCTGAGCAGAAGGAACACGACGTTGCCCGTCGGCAGCGTCAGCCGCGCCGTCAGCCCCGCCAGCAGGAACGCGACCAGGATCGAGCCGATGACCTGCCCGTTGTCCGGCGTCTGCATGATGAACCGGCAGAGGATCCACGCCAGCGCGCCGCACAACAAGCCCGCCATCGCCGGCCGGACCTGCAACACGAACCGCGGCGTGTCCTCCTCCTCGATCGGCACGTCTACCTTTTTGAACGGCGTCTTGAGCAGTTTGGGCACGAACGCCGCGCGGATGCGGTGGCGGAATCGGCGGACCAGGAACATCATCAAACACCACGCCAGCGCCCACAGCACCATCTCGATCGCGAGCTGCATGAAGACCGACCCGCCTTGCGGCTGGTCGGTCGCGCGTTCGGCCTGCCGCCAGATGAGCCCCTGCATCGACCCGCCGTGGCCGGCCATGATCATCAGCGACACCGCGATGGTAAACACGCCCGACAGCGGGTTGCCGGATGAGGAGACGTACAGCCCCGCGATGAGCGCCGGCAGGCCCGCGAGCAACAGCGCGATGCACGCCCAGACGACGCCCGCCCGCGCATCGAGCAGCGACAGGCCCGCGTACCCATCGGCCGGGCGCAGCATCGGCAGGACCGGCAGCCAGCACAGCGTGCCCAGCACAATCGCGGCGGTCATCATCAGCCGCTGGGTAATCGTCGGCAGCATGGGCGGATTCTACCGGCTCGCGGCGGGCACGCCTCCGATGCGTGTAACATATTGGACCCAGCAACACTCTTTACCTGACCCATTCCTTCCGCCGGAGCCCGACGAGATGAGAGCCCGCCTTCTGACCGCCACTGCCGTGACGGCGCTGCTCGCGCTGCTGACCCTGCCCGCCGCCTTCGCCGACGACCACGCGGCGGGCGAATCGGGCGAAGAGCCAAACAACACCGCGCCCGAGGGCTGGACCGCGCTATTCAACGGCAAGGACATCGACGGCTGGGAGATCAAGTCCGGCAAGGCGACCTACAAGGTCGAGGACGGCGCGATCGTCGGCACGACCGAGAAGGGCAGCCCCAACACTTTTTTGTGCACGCCCAACACCTACGGCGACTTCGAGCTCAAGTTCCAGGTCCTGCTGCACGACAACGGCCTGAACTCCGGCTGCCAGATCCGGTCGAAGCTGACCGGCGACCTCGAGAAGTTCGGCGGGCGCCTCGCCGGGCCGCAGGTCGAGATCGAGGCCACCGGCAACAAGGGCAGCGAGTCCGGCCTGATCTACGGCGAGGCCTCCGGCGGGTGGCAGTCGCCCAACCCCAACCAGCGCTCGCACAAACACTTCAAGAACCAGCAGTGGAACCAGTACCACATCATCGCCAAGGGCCGACGTATCCAGACCTTCATCAACGGCGAGCAGATCGAGGACCTCGAACTCAAGGAAGACTACTACGAGAGGTTCAAGGAAGGCGTGATCGGCCTGCAGGTCCACGGCGTGGGCAACCGCGGCCCCTTCCGCGTCCGCTGGCGTAACATCTACATCAAAGAGCTGGACTGACAAGACCTGACTGAATCAGAAAAGAACCCAAGCCCACGGCGTTGCGCCAGCAACGCCGTGGGTTGTTTACAAATGTTGGTGTCAGTACCGCCGACGGCCCGGCTTTGAGTACGCCTCGTCCCACGACTTGGTCGGGATCGCGGGCGGGTCGGTGTTGGGCTCCGGGTTGTCGTTTGTTGTCGGAGGGTCGCTATCATCGGCAGGCGGCTCCGGACGCGGCGGCAGGGCGGGTCGGTCGGGCTTGCCCTGGATCAGCACCAGCACCAGGCCGGCGACCACCAGGACCACGCTCACGCCCAGCAGCACGAACGTCCCGGCGAACAGCTTGCCGTAGATCGCGGCGGGGTCTTCCGGGTCGCCGAACATATTCAGCGCCGCGGCGAACACAAACCCCGCGATCAGCGCGAGCGCGCACATCACCGCGCCGATGAAGAACAGGTTCGTCCCTAAACGTCCTAGCCTGGATGCGGGTTGTTCGGGCGGCTTTCCCATGCTTTCATCGTAACCGCCGCGTCACCACGCGGGGGACGAGCCATCTTTAACTGATCATCATTCAGAACTTCCGCCTCGCGACCGCTTTGCCCTGGCTCGCCCCCCGTGTGGTGACGCGGCGGTTAACGGCCCCGTACTTGACGCCCCACCCCGCCCCCGGCGATACTAGGCCATGGAAGCCAAGATTATCTCCGAAGGCATCACCTTTGACGACGTCCTGCTGCTGCCGGACCGCAGCGGCGTCGTCCCCAACCAGGCCGACACCGCCACCCGGCTGACCCGCAACGTCAGCCTCAATATCCCGCTGTTGTCCGCGCCGATGGACACCGTCACCGAGAGTGCGCTGGCGATCGCGCTGGCCCAGCAGGGCGGGCTCGGGGTCATCCACAAGAACCTGTCGATCGAGAGCCAAGTCCGCGAGGTCACCAAGGTCAAGCGCTCGGCCAACGGCGTCATCACCGACCCGGTCACCCTCCCGCCGGACGCGAAGGCCTCCGAGGTCCGCCGGCTGATGGAGGAGCAGCACATCTCCGGCGTGCCGATCACCGACGACGGCCAGACCAACGGCAGGGTCGTCGGCATCATCACCCGCCGGGACATGGTCTTCCTGACCGATGAGCAGCTGCCGCTGCACGAGGTGATGACCAAGGACCGCCTGGTCACCGCGCCGCCGGGCACGACGCTGGAGAAGGCCGAGCAGATCCTCAACGCGAACAAGGTCGAGAAGCTGCTGCTGGTCGAGGGCGACAACAAGCTGGTCGGCCTGATCACGATGCGCGACGTGTCGAAGCTGCACCAGTTCCCGCTGGCCTGCCGCGACGACCGCGGGCGGCTGCGTGTCGGCGCGGCGGTGGGCGTGCACCAGCTCGAGCGTGTCGAGGCGCTGATCGACGCCGAGGTCGATGTCATCGTTGTTGACAGCGCGCACGGCCACAGCGAGAACATCCTCGAATCGGTCCGCGACATCAAGGCGCGGTTCGACATCGACGTCATCGCCGGCAACGTCGCGACCGAGCACGGCGCGCGCGATTTGATCGAGGCGGGCGCGGACGCGGTGAAGGTCGGCATCGGCCCGGGCTCGATCTGCACGACGCGCGTCGTGTCGGGGGTGGGCGTGCCGCAGATCACCGCGGTGATGAACGCGGTCAGGGCCGCCGAGCCCGCCGGCATCCCCGTCATCGCCGACGGCGGGATCCGTCACTCGGGCGACATCACCAAGGCCATCGCCGCCGGCGCGAGCGTCGTCATGCTCGGCTCTTTGTTTGCGGGCCTCGACGAGTCGCCGGGCGAGCTGATCATCCACGCCGGCCGGCGCTACAAGCAGTACCGCGGGATGGGCAGCCAGGGCGCGATGCTCGACGGCTCGGCCGACCGCTACGCACAGAAGGGCGTCACCAAGAAGGACAAGCTGGTGCCCGAGGGCGTCGAGGGCCGGGTCCCGTACCGCGGCCCGCTTGCGGACTTTGTCTATCAGATGGTCGGCGGGCTGCGCGCCGGCATGGGCTATTGCGGCACGCCGGACATCGAGTCGCTCCGCGCCAACGGCCGGTTCTGCCGGGTCTCCGGCGCCTCGCTCGCCGAGAACCACCCCCACGACATCGCCATCACGCGCGAGAGCCCGAACTACTCGGCAGAGTCGTACTCGGGCGCCGAGCACTGACTTTTGTTCACTTTCGTGGTGGCGTCAAATGCTGCACGATGCAAAAAGTTGCACCAAGTAGCCGCCACGTAACACGCGGGGGTCAAACCATCGCAACCAATCACGAGACGGTGCCCGAGATGCGCGAAACGTGTACTCCGTTTCGACCCCCGGGCGTTGCCCGGCGGCTACATCTTCACGGCTGCTGCGTCTCGCCCCACTCGCCGTAGAACTTGACCTCTTCCTTGAGATCGAAGATCCCGACGGTCCGGCCCGAGCCGTCCATCATCGCGGCATTGATCCGCTCGTTGTGGCGGTCGGGGCAGTAGCGGAACAGGTCGACCGTGCGCTGGTTGCCCGCGAGCGTCTGCAACGGGCGGGGGTCGGGGTCGGTAAACAGCGGCCAGGCCGACCGCAGAAACCCGTCGGCGAACAGCACGACCTCGGAGTTCGCGTCGCGGTCGTCGATGCTCTTGATCACGAACTCGGGGCGGTTACGCCGGCCGATCGCCGCGTCGGTCCAGCCGTTCATCTGGTAGCCGCCCTCGTACAGGCGATCGTCAGAGGCAAAATTACGGAGTTGGCTATTCACGAGCGTCCAGCTCGTGGTGGCGCTGCCGGTCTGGCCCGCGTAGCCGGACGAGCCGGGCCCGCCCTGGTTGGTCGGCCGGGGCGCGACGGGGCAGCGCAGCGCATCGTCGGTGTCGCCGTAGTAGTCCTCCAGCGCGATGGCCCACTGCGGCCCGTTGGTCCGCCGGGCGAAGCCGCCGACCGTCTGGCCGTCGTTCTCGGCGGCGAAGGCGTACCAGGCCGTCACCAGCTGCTTGGTGTTGGCCAGGCACTGGGTGCTGCGCGCCGCGTCGCGGGCGGCGCCCAGCGCGGGCAGCAGGATCGCGATCAGCAGCGCGATGATCGAGATCACCACAAGCAGCTCGATGAGGGTAAACGCGCGTCGGTAGGGCGGCATGGTCAGGCTCCGGTCGTGAGGGTTCAAGGCGAAACCCCGGCCGGCAGGATCAGCCGCCGGTCGGGCAAAGGAGGATCGAACGCGTCATGCACGCCGCCGACAAAGCAGCACCAGCCCGCCCAGGCACACCAGTGCCGGGCCGGCCGGCTCGGGGACGCTCGCCGCCCCCCCCGGGCCGGTGAACGCCGCGAAGGCGAGGCCGAAGTCCGCGTCATCCGTGTCGGTGTCGCCATCCAGGTCGGCGGCCGGGTTGCCGGTCGGCACGCCCGGGCCTGAGAACGCGGCGAAGAACAAGGCGAAGTCCGCGTCATCGACGTCGCCGTCCA
>JANQKT010000069.1 GCA_028280965.1 Phycisphaeraceae bacterium | reverse complement strand
CGGGGAACTTTTCACCGTTCAGTCGCCTTACTGGTCAACTATCGGTCATCGAGGAGTATTTAGCCTTGGGGGGTGGGCCCCCCATGTTCAAGCCGAGTTTCACGGGCTCGACCCTACTCTAGGGCTACCTCACTACGCCGGTACAGGACTATCACCTTCTGTGGTCCACCATTCAAGTGGTTCACGACGCTATGAGTTTGTCCGCTTTCGCTCGCCGCTACTCACGGAATCACGGTTGTTTTCTTTTCCTCTGGTTACTTAGATGTTTCAGTTCGCCAGGTTTGCTTCCATAGCCTATGCATTCAGCTATGGATGACCATAAATGGCCGGGTTTCCCCATTCAGAGATCCGCGGATCGAAGCTTGTTTGCCAGCTCCCCGCGGCTTATCGCAGGCTACAACGTCTTTCATCGCCTCTCGATGCCAAGGCATCCACCATACGCTCTTAGTAGCTTCATCACCCCGACCTCCAACCGGCGAAACACATTGCCGACCTTCAGCCAGAGTCACGCACCGGACACGATTACACCCGGCGACCCGTCGAGGCCCTCCCGCCACACACCCGGGGGGATGTGCTTGGTCTGGGCGTCACGGGCAAGCACCTCAAAACGCTTGCACTCGGTGTTACTACACAATTCAGCAACACCAAAAAACACCTATCCACTTGTCAAAGAGCGCTGTCGGTTGGCCTTGCCGGGGGCTCGGCCGGTTGACGATCTCCCACGGCTGCGGGCCGGGATTCATGCTGTTGCCACTATTTTCAGGTGGCGTGACATGATGCCCGGCTCGGAGCGGGTCGGGGAGTTTAGCGGTTCGTTTTAGGCTGTCAAGCCGCGGCTTGTGGCCAAGGGAACCGTCCTGAGGAGGGACGGCAAAGAGTCGTCCCTCAGGCGCTGTGTTGTGCGATCACTACGTGCAGTGTCGACCTTCCTATGGGCCCGCTGCGAAGTACAGCGAGAAGGACAAGTGTAGCAAGACCCACCCCCCTGTCAACTCGGATCGGCGGTTGTGTGGAAAATACGTGAGCGGCCGGATCGCCACCCGATCCCCGCCCGCCGGGCCCCGATAAAACACGCCCTCCGGGGTCCGGATCGCTCGGGCCGGGCGTCACCAAAGGGCCGGCGGGTCGCTCGGGAGGTGGGCAAGGGGCACGAGAGCTCGGGTAAAACCATGCGGGATAACCGCCTGCCGCGGCTATATTTGAACCATCTGAGGACCGCCCTGCGGCTTTCTGACTGGGGCTGATTCCCGCCTTCACAACAGGAAGGGAAAGACGATGAAAGAAGACCCGTTTACGCCTGCTCGCCCGGGCGGTCTCGGCCGGTTTATGCGGCAGCGCCCAGGCGATGCCGATCCAGCAGACCGTCTGGGACGCGGACTGAACAGCGCGGTCTGGGGCAGCCCCGCCGCCGCGCCTGCTTCAGGCAACGACTAGGTCACCGTGGTGGGCGGCAACAATATCCTGCGCATGCCCGCGGGCACGAGCAGTTCAACCTTCGGCGGCGGCAGCCTCGAGGTCGCCCAGGGCACCGTTGGTCTGATGAAGAACACCGGAGGCAGTGTGGCGACCGTGCCCGGTCAATTCACGCTCAACGGCGGGACGCTGATCTACGGGCCTGACGGCAGCAGCACCAGCAACCACGTGGCTGTGCTCGCCATTCAGCGTTGTTGAGTCCTGGGCGACAGCGACATCCAGTGAGAAGGCGGGGGATGAGGGTTGGGCTTTGGATCGACCGCGGCTTGTTTTCTGTTTCATTGTGAGCAGCACGCTGGACCCTCACCCCTGTCCTCACCCTGGAAGGGAGAGGGAGCTAAGGCAGTTGTGAAAAAGATGCGAGCCGTATTGGCGCCGCGGTTCGCTTATCGCGCGTTGTTACAATGCCCGGCCGCATCGGTGCGTGGGCGGTCACGCCCCCGCCGAAGACGCCCTTCAGATCGGTGGGGTGCCAGAGCGGACGAATGGAACGGTTTTGAAAACCGTCGTGCCCTCGCGGGTACCGTGGGTTCGAATCCCACCCCCACCGTTTTTCAAAAAGGATCCATGTCCGTGCCCTTATCGTGCCGCGAGGCAAATGGGTCGGGGAGGCGAGGTCAGTAACATGGCAACAGCCTGTCGCCAAGGATCACGGTGCTGCTGGCGTTTCAAGACAGACAGTACAAGATCAATCGTGCGGGGTCACCTACTCTCTAACAATCCTGTGATCTCCTGCCGATTCAGCGGGCGGTCGATCTCTTCGAGTATCCGCGCTTGATCCACCGCGCCTGGTTGCGTCAACCATTCCATCCGGGTGTCGCGACGGTGGGCCGATGGGCGCATCGTCACTTCGCGGTTGGCGATCTCGATGGACTGCCAGCCGTCTTTCGTATGGAATACACCCTTGAGTCGCAGTACCTGATTCCGATCGATGCCCTGGTAACAGATGCGCATGAGGTTCACCAGGAGGACCTCTTCATCGAAGCGTCGCTCAATGTCGAGTACAAAACCGCCGGGATGAATCGTCGGATCGTGGGAGTGATGATCGTGGTCATGGTGGTGCGCACGGGGTTCTTGCGTGTGTGTCGTTCCCCCGGTCAGCTCGAATAGTTCCAAAGGCAATTTCCCATACGATGCGGTGACCACGCGGAGTTTTGGCGGGTCGAGCTTGCCGGCCCATCGTTCCGCACGCTCGATCTTGGACGCGTCGGCTTGATCGCATCGGTTGAAGACCAGGATGTCGGCCGCCTCACAGAACATGTGGTAGTACACCACCCGTTCGAACGTTTCTTCATCGAAATCCACGGTGTTCAGCATCACAATAGCGGGCTGCAAGCTGATGTTCAGTTCTTGCTGGGCGTCCCGGAGTACATCGATCACCTGTGCGGGCGACGCCATGCCGCTGGGCTCGATGATCAGCCGATCCAGCTGCTGTTCCGAGAGAAGCCGACGGATGCTCCGAGGAAGCTCCGACAGCATCGTGCAGCAGATACACCCCCCGGGCACATTGAGTACTTGGGTCTCAGGGGCCTCGGCGGCAAGCGTTGTGCTGTCGAGGCCGACCGGGCCGAAGTCATTGACCAGCACGCCAACACGCTGATGCGATGCGTGCTCGCGGAGGTAATGAAGGATGGCCGATGTCTTGCCGACACCCAACGGGCCGGCGATGATGTGGCAGGGTGTCTTCGGGGCGATCGTCATGATGATACGCGGTCTAGAGCTGGGTCGGATTGGGGGCGTCGCCGTAGACCGCCTTGGGGTCGAAAACCTTCTGTGACTCGGTAAACGACAGCGGTTGCCCGGTCTGGTCGCCAAAGGGTACGGCCCGGTAGAAACAGGAGCGATATCCAACGTGGCAACTCGCGCCGCCCTGGACATCGACGCGGAGCCAGATGCAGTCCTGATCGTCATCGATCCGTATCTCACAGACGCGCTGGACCAGGCCGCTCGTGGCGCCCTTGTGCCAGAGGCGCTTTCGGCTGCGGCTCCAATACACCGCCTCGCCGAGCTGGATCGTCTGCGTCAGCGCCATGGCATTCATATAAGCATGCATGAGCACTTCGCCAGAATTGAAATCCGTGGTGACCACGGGGATCAGCCCGTGGTCGTCGAACCTGGGGGCAAGATCGACGCCCTCCTCGACTTGTTCGACACTCTGCCTCTGCGAGAATGGTATAGCTTTCATTTACTTGTCTCTCTTTACGCCAATGGCTCAACGCATTGACGCGTAGGCCAATCCTCACTCATCTCCCGCGCTGATCCCATCCCGGTCGTCTAATCTCCGCAACCGTGTGTGCCACAGCACCCCGCCCCGAAGCCGGTCAGTTGACTAGGCGTGCTCGGGAAGACAATCCCAGTGCCGATCTGTCGTTGGACAGGGGCCTCGCGCTCGGTTTCGCCGATGTCGATAGACGCCAGATCACACAGCTCGCCCCAGGTGCCAAGCCGAAGACTCATGGCGTGGAAGACCGAGACCTCGCGGCCGTTTGCAGGGCAATAGTAGTCGTAGGTTGGCACCGATTACTCCACTTTGTTTGCTGCGGATGCACACTCGCTGCACCGCCCGGAGAGGATGATTTCGTGCTGCTCAAGCTTGAAGCCTGCGGGGACCAGATGGTCTACCCCGCCGGGGCATCCCGTTACGTCAAATACGGTGTGACACACCACACACTCGAAGTGATGATGGTGCGGTTTGTCCGCCGGCTCGAAGCGCTTTGGCCCAGTTGGCAGATCAACACTGACCAGTTCGCCCTCTTCCATCCCTTCGTTCAAGAGCCGATAGACGGTTGCGAGGCCGATCCCGGTGCTGCCAAGCAACCCACGCACTTCCATCGCGGATAAGGGGCCCACGGCGGCCCGGAGGGCATCATGAACGATGGCTCGATATCGGGAACGCCGACGCATTCTTTTAATGATAATGAGTTCTCAATAACTGTCAACCCGCCGGTACCTGCTTGCCGAGCCGTAACGGTTTTGTCGATAAGGTTCGTTGAGAGTGTTCTTATAAAATAGAAATCAGCAGCCTGACTCACACGCCCATCCGGTCCCAGAGTTGGCGTGCGACATGCGTGCCCAACAGCGCGAGGCACATCACGCCGACGGCGGCCTGGCCGGGCGGCAGGTCCCAGAGGTGGCCCACCCAGAGGCCGAAGAAGCTGAGCGTGGCCGCGAGGATCGGGGACAACAAGAACAGACTCCGCACTTCGCCGCAGAACTGCTTTGCGATCATGATGGGCAGGGCCAGGGCGCCAAAGGCGAACAAGACGCCCGTCGAGCGGACGGCCAGGCCGACGCTCAGGCCTGCCAGGACCGCCAGCACGATGTTCCAGCGCGTAACCTTGATGCCGATCGCGGCCGCCAACACGGGATCGGACAGGAGCAGAACCAGGGGCCGCATCTGCCAGGCCGCAGCGATGACCATTGCCGTCAGCAAGGCCATGAAGAGATAGAGGTCGGCCCATGTCGCGCCGATCACCGAAGACACCTGCAGGCGTCTGACCTGCTCCATGCCCGCGGGCGCGTGGGCCAGGAAGAGCACCGCCAGCGACCCTGCCGTCACAAACACCCACGCGGTGCGTTCATCGCCGTCCAGGCGGCCCCCTTCGGCGCCCTGGCTGTCCCGGCCGCCGAGCATCGTGACCATCGCCGCCAGGACCGCGGCCCCGATCACGACGGCGTCACGCGCGCCGGCCCCCCATGTGTCTTGAACCTGCGTCCCCATAATGAACGCCATGACCGCGTACCCCATCAGCGAGGTCTGCGCGACCGCCACGGCCATGAACAGCTGCCGCCGCGCGGTCGCGACGACGCCCACGATCGCCAGCGCCGCGCCCGCGATCAGCGTCAGCGTGTAGGGGCGGAAGAAGAGGGGCCAGGAGCCGAAGAAGTCCATTACGCGACCGCAACCCCGATCTGCGGGCGGCCGCCGGGCCCCACCTGAACCGGCACCGGCACGCCAAAGGTGTGCCCGAGCTTCTCGCGGGTGATGACCTCGGCGAGTTCGCCACTGAGGACGGCGCCCCCCCGGAAGAGCGCCGCGTGCGTCGCGTGTTTGCTGACGATGTGCAGGTCGTGGGTGACAAAAACGATCGTCACGTCATAGGTTGCGTGCATGTCGGCCAGCACCGTGAGGACGGTCTGGGCCGCGGCGAAATCCAGGCCGGCGGTGGGCTCATCGATGATCAAAACCCCGGGATCCCGGATGAGGGCACGCGCGAGCAGGGCTCTTTGTTTCTGGCCGCCGGAGAGCGTCCAGTAGTTGCGGTGCCGCGAGGCGCTGAGGCCGACAAGCTCGAGCACGCGGCCGAGTCGTTTCCGGCGTTGTTCGGCGTGGGTGCGGACCCCGGCCAGGCCGGTGAGGATGAACTCGCGGACGGAGGTGGGCAGGACGGGATTCAATTCGAGCCGCTGCGGGACGTAGCTCACCCTGCCTTTGCCGAAGACCTCGGGGTTGCGGTAGACCTGCCCGCGCTTAGGGCGCAAGGCCCCCAGCATGGCCTTGATCAGCGTCGTCTTGCCTTCGCCGTTCGGCCCTAGAAAACACCAGAACTGGCCGGGCTCGATCGAGAGGTTGACACTCGCCAGCACGGGCACGCGCGCGTAGCCCAGCTGGACGCTGTTGAATTCCACGATGGGCTTGATGCGCGGGGCATCCGCCTTGGGCTTGGTTTGCGCCGCGCTCGGCTGACCCGCGTGGGGCGTGGCTTCTGTTTCGATCATCGGCTGCACTCAATCTGATTGCCAAGCGGGACCAAGATGCCGCCTCTCACTCCGCCTGCGCACCGAGTGCTTTCAGCAGTTGCTCGGCGTTGTAATTGACGAAGTCCAGGTACGACTCACTGCCCGGCCGGCCACCCGGCTGATTCGCCATCGGTATGACAACCGCACCGGTCTGTTCAGCAACAAACGCGGGGTGGCGCGGGTCGAAGTACTGGACCGACAGAATGATCTTGCAATCGGATTCCTTCATGCCGGCGATCACCTGCTGCAGATGCGGCGCTGTAGGCGGCACGCCGGGCTCGGGCTCGAGATAGCCCAGCACCCGGATCCCGTACCGCCGCGCGAGGTACGGCCAGAGGTCATGGTCACCCACGACCGGCGTGTCGGTGTAAGGCCGGAGCTTGCCGAGCCACCCCCCCAGGAGCTCGGGGTTCTCTTTGAGGTGCGGGAAGGCGCCGAACTGGTCGGTCTCGATGGCGATCGCCAGGTCCTCGAGTTGAGAGGCATCGACATGCTTGGCGACATGCTCGCCGACTAACGCAACAATAATGCGCTGCGCGAACGCGTCCGCGTTGGCCTTGAACGTGTCGGCCAGGTCGGGGCGCAGTTCCGAGAGCTTGTCGGCGATGGCCTGCGCGGCCTTCACGCCCTCGACCGGGTCCGCCAGGTAGTGCGGGTTGTCCTCGGGGTGGAAGGAGTTCGGCACGCCGCGCCCTTCGGGGCCCGCGATGGTGCGCATGTTCGTGGACAGGTCGAGATAGCCCTCGCCATCGGGTTTCACCTCTTCGTTCCCGGCCTGGCCCAGCATCGGCGGGAGCCAGGCCTGTTCCAGCCCTAGCCCCACGACGACAAGCAGGTCGGCCTTCGCTAATGAGGTGACCATCGCGTTCGTGGCGTTGACCGTGTGCGGATCGTCCGGCCCTTTCACAAAGCCGGTGACACTGACGTGCTCCCCCCCGACCGCCTTGACCAACTCCGCGACATCGGTTGAGCTGACACAAACGTTCAGGGCATCGGTCTTGGCATCGCCGTCGTCTCCGCTGCCACAGCCCAGAAGAAACAACACGCTCCATGCCATCAGATAAGCCATGGGGCGGTATCGCCTGTATGTGCCTTGAATCATCTCTGCTTCCTGTGTGGGTGGATGTGTTGTGATCCGGCTAGAGCGGCCAGCCAGAGCGCGGGTGTTAGAACGGAGATGTCATAAATGATATTGAACTATCATTATCTGTCAATTAGGTAATGCTATAGCACCACCGGGTCCCACGGCGGTGCCGCTTGCGGGGCTCGCGGCAACGCCGTGGGCATGAAGTTGTTTGTTGGAGGTGTGCCTACTGGACGCCTGAGCGCTTGAGCAGGTCCATGAACTGGTCGGTGAAGACGAAGTTCTCTTCGGGGAATTCCAGGCCCTGCATGTTCTGATCGATGTGGCTAAACATCATGTCGATCGTCGCGAGCGGCTTCGGGTCGGCGGACGGGTCGGCGGGGTCGAGGAGCTCGACAACGCCGGTCGTGGACGAGCCGCGCTCGTCGAGGTGGGTGATCTCGGCGGTGTGGCGGATCGTCGTGCCGGGCGTGGCGCAGACGCCGGTGAACACCGCCCTGCCGATCTTGGCGAGGATGACCTTTTCTTTGAAGTCGTTGGCGTGGCCGGTGAGGATGCCCGCGGTCTGGGCGAAGCCCTCGATGATCAGGCTGTTGGGCATGACCGGGTAGGCCGGGTGCTCGGCGTCGGGCGCGCAGCCGGTCGGGCCGCCGCTGAACCCGCCCGCGTTGACCGCCTTGCTCGCGGCGAAGTGGTCGTGCAGGACGTCTTCCGCGGCGGTGACGTTGCGGATCGCGACGCACCGCTGCGCCTTGTCGAGTTCCAGGATGCGGTCGAGCCAGAGCCAGCGCATAGGAGGTTTACGCGATCTTCGCCTTCACGAACTTGCAGACCATGTCCACGGTGAAGACGTCGCCGAGGTTGTCCACCTGCGGGTCTTCTTCGAACGCGGACCACTCGGCGTGCGGCATCTTCTCCTTGAGCTTGGCCAGGCCCTCGCCAGTGACCTTGCCGTCCTGGACGTACTGCGGGTCGGAGAGGACGGACTGGTCGAACATCTCGGTCTCGCCGATCTTGATGTCGAAGGCCTTCTCCAGGCGGAAACTGATGTCGAGGTAGTCGATGGACTCGGCGCCGAGGTCTTCGCCGATGGTCGCGGTGGGGGTGACCTCGTCTTCATCGACGCCGAGCGCCTCTTCGAGGACTTCCTGGACTTTTTCGAAGACTTCTTCGTCGGATAGGGACATCGTTGTTTTCCTAAGGCTTGGGGCTTGTGGCCTGGGGCTTGAAGGTTGTTCGTGCTAAAGGCTAATGGCTTTGGGCGATCGGCTCCAAGCAGAACCTGCCCTGCACCGCGGTCTGGCCGCCGACTTTGCCCACGCCCTGGAAGTCGTAGGCGTGGCCGTCGCGCTTGCGGAGCGTGACGGTGACATCAAGCGTCTGGCCGGGGCGGACCATGCCGGCGTACTTGACGTTGCGGACCTCTTTGATGACCAGCGGCGTGGTCGGCGGGTCGTCTGCCCCGGCGGCGAAGTGGCGCGCGGCCTGGACGAGCGTCTCGAGCATCATCACGCCCGGCAGGATCGGGAAGCCGGGGAAGTGGTCGCCGAGGTACTCCTCCGCCGCCGAGACGTTCTTCACCGCGGAAAGCGAGGCCGCGTCGCGGTCGGTCACGCGGTCGATGAGGTCGAACTTCAAGTCGTTTTCCCCTGTCGGCCGGGCCCCGCCGAACGCCGGCGGGCAAGCGGGAAAGTGTATCGGTGGGCGGGAAAACGGGCAACTTGGGCGGTGCGTAGCCGGGCAAGCCCGACCGCTACACTGTTAGCCATGCACGCCCCCACCGTCTACCTCAACGGCGAATTCCTGCCGCGCGAAGACGCGAAGCTCGGCGCCGACGAGCGCGGCGTGCACTTCGCCGACGGCGTCTACGAGGTCGTGCGCTACTTCAGCGGCAAAGCGTTCACAATGAACGAGCACCTGGATCGGCTCCGGCGGTCGCTCGACGGGATCGACCTCCCGTACGACGCGCCCGAGATCGCTGCGGTCAGCGATGAGCTGGTCCGGCGCAACGGGCTGACCGATGCGCGCGTGTACTGGCAGGTCACACGCGGCGTCGCGCCGCGGGACCATGTCATCGCCGATGACTTGCAACCCACAGTGTACCTCAGCGCAGAAGAAGCACGACCCCTTGCCGCGGACGAACCGCTGCCGACCATCACCGCCATCACGACGCTCGACGACCGCTGGCACAACTGCTGGATCAAGTCGCTGATGCTGCTGCCCAACACGCTCGCGAAGACCAGGGCCGCGAAGGCCGGCGCGGGCGAGGCCCTGTTCGTCCGCGACGGACGCATCACCGAGGGCGCCTCGACCAACTGCTTCGCGGTATTCGATGGCGAGCTGTACACCCACCCCGCCGACCGGTTCATCCTCGAGGGCATCACGCGCAACGTCGTGATCGCGCTGGCGGATGAGTTGGATATCGCGGTGCACGAGCAGGCGTTCACCGCCGCGGACCTGCCGGGGGCCGACGAGATATTCGTGACGGGCACGGGTACGCTGCTCGCGTCAATCACCGCGGCAGACGGGAAGCTCGTCGCAAACGGGCGGGCGGGTGCGGTCACGCAGCGGCTGTGGGCGGCTTTCGTTGCCTTAATCAACAACACCTGCTGAGCCGGAACACCCCCCAGACAGGGCTCCAAGCATGAGACCACGCACGAGTATCGCAGCCGTTTTGCTGATCACGGTGATGGGTTGCACCGCCCGTCAGCAGCCCGGGATACCGACGAGTGGAGACGGGGTTGAAGCATTCGATGCGCACATCTTGTCTTTCATGCAAGAGCACGATGTGCTTGGCGCCTCTTACGCCGTGGTCAAGGACGGCCGGCTCGTACTGGCTGCGGGCTACGGCTACGCCGACCTGGCGCGAAACGAGGCGGCCCGGCCCGACCACCTGTACCGGACCGCGAGCATATCGAAGCCCGTCACCGCGGTCGCGGCGCTCAAGGCTTCGGAACAGGGCGTGCTTGATCTTGACGCGCCAATCTATGAGCTGCTCCCGCCCTCTATCCGAAGAGACGAACCAGCAGACCCGCGGTTCAAGCAAATCACCACGCGGCACATCCTTTCACACACGAGCGGGATAGGCACCGAGCTGCTCATTCGTACACGAGAAGTCAGCGAGGCCATGGGCGTCGAGAACCCGCCAAGCCCCGACGCTATCGCGGCCTACGCGATGCGGTTCCCTCTCAACTCAACCCCCGGCACGCGCTACCGATACTCCAACACCGCATACTTATTCGTCGGGCGCGTACTGGAACACGCCACCGGGATGCCGTACGAGGAGTATGTCAGAACACAAGTACTGGCCCCCGCATCAATCAGACGCGCACAGATCAATGGCTCGCGCAGGGACCAGCGGCTAGCCGGCGAGGTCGAGTACGACTCTCGCGGCCAACGCAGCCGCTCTGTCTTCGGTGAGGGCGAAGAGACCGACTCGGCGTACGGCCAATTGCACCTACGCGGGTTCGACACCAGCAGCGCATGGGTGTTCTCTGCGGTGGATCTCGCGCGGTTCGGGGCGAGCGTCGACGGGCACGAGCGGGTACCCGACATCCTCTCAGCCCGATCCATCAGGCTCATGACAACCCGTGAAACGCCTCCTGACCAAACAAGGATCGGGCTGGGCTGGCACCTGGGCCGGGCCGGCCAGGGAAGCAAGCGGGCCCGGCTCTGGGACCACAACGGCGCGATGTCCGGGACAACAGCGTACATCGCCGTCACCGAGGCCGGCGATGTTTACGTGGGTTTACTCAACACACGCGGCGACGCCGGGATGTTTAACGCGTTTCGTCAGAGTTTTGCTTCCGCGATCCATGCGGTCGAGCGATGGCCGGACCGCGACCTGTTCCCCAAATACAAGCCCATCGCCGCAAGGTGACCGGGGCGTAGCCATACGCATCGGCACCCGCGCGCGATGACCGGCTTCGAACTCAACCGGACCCTGTTGCCTCACCCCCGCACGACCGACGCCGCGTCCTCGAACCGCACCATCGCCGCCTCGGCGTGCGTCTCCTGCAGGTGCGTGCGCAGCATCGCGATGTAGCTCGAGCGGATCACCGGCTCGCCGGCCAGGCCCAGCCTCTCACGCACCGCGACGACCGCGGCCTCGGTCGGGCCCTCGATCTCGATGAACGACCCCAGCACCGGCAGCTCGTCCAGCTCGATGTGGCAGCCGTCCAGCTCGTACCGCGTCCGCCGTTTCTCGAAGCTCAGCACGTGCTGGTAGCCGAGCGCGCCCAGCAGCAGCGCCGCGTCCTTCGCGTTGTCCACGGCCAGCTCGCTCTCGAAACGCGACTTGAGCGCGCCCATCGCCCGCGGGCCCTTGTGCGTGATCGTCGTCGTGATCCGCTCGTCGGCCGTGCCCGCGCCCGTCACCTCGACGCGCGTGCGCAGGCCCTGGTCGGTGGACTTCAGCGAGCCATCGGGCGTATCAAAATACGAGTTGGTCTCGCTCAGCTCGGCGACACACACCGCGCCCAGCAGGTCCAGCTTCGCGATCACCGCGTCGCGGTGGTGCAGACGCATCTTGGCTTCGATCTCAACGGCCATGTGTTGCTCCGGTCGGTTGTCTCGGCGGTAGTGTAAGCCGAAGGGACGGCGCGGGCTTCATACGACCCCAGACCCGCTTCGGCTTCAGGCAAGATCGTGCCAACCCCCGCGAACCGCTTCTCCCGGTGGAAGGGGCGTCAGCACAAAGACAAACTGCGGGAAACGCGCCTCGAATTCACCGATCCGCCTGGCGATGCCCTGGTCGCGTTCATCCCGGGCAAGGCCGCGCACGCGGAGCATGATAAACGCCAGGCCGAGCGCCACAACACCCGCTGTCACCAACCAGATCCATGCAAACACATCGGCGAGCGCCCAGCTCACCACGCCCAGCACGGGTGCAAGACCGATCAGCAGACAGCCCGCGGTACAACCGTCAAACCGGCTCGCGTAGTCGTCCATGCCGTTGACGCCGAGCTGATCACGCAGGTACGAATCGAACCGGTCGCTGTCCAGGTCAAAAACGCAGGGCATAACGGCCCGGCATCACTTCGAACGCATCGTTTCCGAGGTGGTGACCGGCTTGCGGCTGCCGAAGTCTTCAACGCCGCCGGCGATCAGCCACCCCGATACAGATTCGATCAGGAACGCGCGACCGGGCGAGGTGTACAGCGCCAGGTCCTCGGGGTCGGGCTGCTCATCCACGTAGATGCAGGCCGGGCACGAGCCATCCGACCCGGTGTTGATAAACAACAGCCGGCCGGCATCTGCCTCGGATTCGAGGAACGCCAGATAATCGTCGGGTTGATGATCGCGATCAACACCCGGGTCCCAAACCCCGACCATGGCGGCATCGGTGCCCATTTCGACCCGGGTTTGCACGGGCGCAGGATAAAGGGCGTCCTGAGAAACGCGGTCATTATTTCTTTAATTCTTCAGAATATAAATTCTGGAGAATCTAGATACCCCAGAATTAAAGATTTATCGCAACACAGATATTCTCAAGAATCCAAGATTATGCTATCCTGTCGAACCCTGTTCATCGTCGCCCGGAACCGCCTTTGCCCCTCTCCGAAGACAAGCAGCTCGAGGCCATCGTCCGCGGCTTCGCCAACCACCACCGGATCGCGCTCCTGCGGCTGCTGGCGGACCAGCCCGGGCTGACGCTCGATGCGTGCGCCAAAGGGCTGCACCTGAACGTCAAGACCGCGTCCGGCCACCTGCGCGAGCTGACGCTCACCGGCCTGGTGGACAAGACGCCCGACGGCCGATCGGTCCACCACGCGCTGACCGAGCGGGGGCAGGCGGCGGCGGACTTCATCGATGCGCTGCGCGATGGCTAATCCTTGACCGGCTCGACCGGCTACTCATTCGGGCTTCTCACCCGCCTCACCAGCCTCACCCGCCCCGCCGTCATCATCCTGCCTCTTATCGAGGCCGAACGCCTCGACCACTTCTTCGTGCGTGGCGCGCTCCGCGGTGATACTCATGCCGTCGGCCTGCATGGACATACCGACAAACCCGCCCCGCCTGGTGAACCGCAAGCTCATCTTGAAGACATCGTCGCCTTCCTCGCCCGGGTCTTCGCGCAGCAGCGCGACCAGGACATGGACCGGCTGCACCCTGCCACCGACCTCGGCCTGCTCGGTGCCGACATCTTCGGCCGAAGCGAGCAGCTCGATGTCCGCGCCGATGCCGTCCATGATGATCAACGGGATCTTGTAACCGAGGTTGCCCTGCCGGGCGTGGTACCCGACGATCAGCGGGAGCAACTCCAGCGGGTAGCCCTCATCAAAGCGCGTCATCGGCACGCGGTTCGTGGATCGGCGGGGCTCGCGGCCCTCGCGCTGCCTGACGCGGGTGAGGACGAACTCGTCGCCCTCGACTTCGCCGGTCACGATGGTCGGTGTCGAATCGGTGCCGCGGACCTCGCTGCTGTGGAAGGCCTTGACCCTGCCGTCCGGGCCGTAGATCATTCGGGTGGTCACGCCAAAACCAGAGTCGCCCATCTTCAGGCCCAGCTCGATATCCATGCCCGCGCGGCGGATCGACCAGCCCATATACGCCGTGTCCCCCTCGCCGCCCGCCTGCGACATGCTCGCGATGAGCCAGAAATCGCTGGGCCAGTCCTCCTCACCCTCCGGCAACAGCCCCACGAGGCTGCTTGGCGTCTTTGCGTTCTCGACATCTTCGACCGCGTCCGCCTGGCCGTCGGGCTGGGCCAGCGCAGCGGACGTGCAGAACAGCAACACCATCGGGGCGAATCGGGCCATCAGACGCACGAGTATTCCTCGGAAAAAGCGTGATCCGTCCACCGGCCCCGCCGGCAAAGACACGGGGTGGACGGGTTGGTTTTGGTCTTCGCAGACTGTTGCCGGCGTTGCCACCTCAGGGCTGCCCGGGTTCGGCCGGGGCGGCTTTGTCTTCGGCATCATCTTCCGCAGGCGCGGGCTGCTGCTTCGTGAGCTCGGCGACTTCCGCCGCGGTCGCACGTTTCGCCTTCATCTCGAAGTCGCGGTCGGTCATGCTCAGGCTAAAGATCGTGCCGTCCTTGAGCACGCGCATCGACAAGTTCTCTTCTTCGGAAGCTTCGCCGGGGAAGTCCGGGTCCGGCTCGGAGATCATCGTGACCGACAGGACGTGGGCCTGGTGCTGCTTGCCGTCGTGCTCGACCTGCTCGGTGCCATTGTCCTCGACCATCATCGTACTGAATCCGAGGTGCTGCAGACCATCGATCATCTCCGCGTTGTAGCCGAGGCTGCCGGCGCGGATGTGGTGGGCAAAGATCAGCGGCAGCCACTGCACTGGCATCTTGCCCTCGATCTCTTTGAGGTCGATCTCCTGGACCTCCGGCTCCTGGTCGAAGGCGCCATCGGCGAGGCCCGGGTCGTTGAAGACTTGCGTGCTGGTCAGCACGATCTTGCCGTCGGCGACCCTGCCGATCGTGGTCGAGATGCTGTCGCCGAAGTGGTTGACCGATGCGTAGGACCGCAGCTCGCCGGTGCTGGAATAGACGAACTGATCCGTGCCGCTGAACTCGCCGCCGGCCGAGCCGTTGGCGACCGCGCAGACGATCGTGTCGCCCTCGGCCTTGATCGACCAGCGCAGGTACATCTGCTCGTCATCGAAGGGGCTGGGCATCAGCAGGTAGAAGTCCAGGCCTTCGCCCAGCCCGCCTTCGGGCAAGAGCTCGAGCAGCTTCGTCGGGGTCCTGGCGTTCTCGACGTCGGCGGCGGCGTCCGCGGCATCGGCCGCGGGCTGGGCGAGCGCGGCGGGCGCAAGCAGGACCAGTGAGAGGATCAGGGCGGTCAGGGTGTGGATGGTTTTCATGGCATTCAGGATACCCGCCAGCGCGGGCCAGGCCACGGGCAGGTGCGGGAAAAGCGGCGAAGGTGTCGCGGGGGCGGTAAAGATGGCCGGCCGCTGCGAGAGCGAGAGATGACTCGGCGTGGCCGGCGCGGGGCTAGACCACGGCGCCGGGAGGCGCCGCCGACCTACTCGCCGAGCAGATCGGCCTTGTCTTTGTTGAAGCGTTCGGCGACCTGATCGACCGTCGCGCGTTTGACATCGAATCCCACCTCCTCGTGTTCCAGCTTCAGCGACACAAACTCGCCGTTATCGAGGAAGCGGGCGGTCATCTTGAAGCTCTCATGCGAAGGCGCGTCCCCATCGTCCGGCTCGCCGACATTGATCAGCAGGATGTGGCTGGTGCGCTGCTCGCCATCGATCTCGATCGGCTCGGTGCCGACATCTTCGACCGCGAGGTCCAACCTGACGTTGTGGCCCTCCATCAGCACCATCAGCGGGGCCGCGTAGCCGAGGCTGCCGTTGCGGGCGTGGTAGCCGACGACCACAGGGGCCAGCTCCAGGAGGATCGCGCTCTCGATCTCCTCGAGCGGGATCTGGCTGACTGTTGTTCGGGGCTCGCGCTTGAAGTCGTCCGGGTAGGTCCTGATGCTTGTGATCTTGAGATGACCGTCCAAGACCTGGCCGGCAACCGTCCGGCCGGCACCGGATGAACGGACACGGCGGGATTGCATCGACACCAGCCTTCCCTTGTCTGAGTAAGTCAGCTCGGCGTGCATGTCCGATCCCGCATCGCCCATCCGCATCGTCACGACGATCGTTTCTCCACTACGCTCCACCGCCCAGCCCATATAGAGCTCTTCGCCGCCAACGCCATCGAGCATGAGCCAGAAGTCCTTCGGCCAGTCCTTCTCGTCCCCGGGCAGCAGCTCAAGGATGTTGCCCGGTGTCCTGGCGTTCTCGATGTCTTCACCCGCGTCGGCGGCTTCGCCCGCTTCTGTGGCGGGCTGGGAGGACATGGCTGGCGAGACGCTAAACAGCAGCAAGAGCAGCGCGATCGGGGTGAGCTGACGCATGAGAAAAGCCTCGGAAAGAGAAGATGGAATCATTCGGGGCGATCACGATTCTACGGCAAAGACGAAGGCCGTCATGGGCATGTTTCAGGTTTTACCGCCTTGTTCGCCGCCTGCAAGGCGACGCGGCATCGCTGAGGGTGCGCGATTCGGACCGCGTCCGACGCGTCGCCTTGCAGGCGGCGGCTAAGCAGGCCGAACGGTAGCCGCGATCTGTTGGCGCAGCGCCTGCAGCTGCGTATCGGGATAGAGCGCGAAGAACCAGTCCCGCCGGCTGGCGATCGCGGCGTTGCGTACGCCGACGCGGGCGTCCTGCAGTCGGCGGGCTGCTTCTTCGAGCGCCCGCGTGTGCCGGCTGCGCAGCTCGGCGTTGATCGCGTGGATACGCTTGAACGCTTTGGACCGCCGGCGTTTGTCGCGGTCGTCGTGCATGTGGTCGAGCAGGGCGCGCTTCTCCCGCCGCAATCGCGCCTCGGCGCTGTCCCTCGAATCGACCAGGCGGTCGAGGTTGTGCGGCAGGTGGTGGCTTAGCCACTGGGCGTGTGCCCGTTGGGCTTGTGTCGCGACCGGCACATCGAACGGCAGGTAGACATCCGCGCTGACGACCGCCTTGGGCGCGAGGTCTTCGCCGGTCCAGTCCTGCCACCAGCGCTCGG
>JANQKT010000056.1 GCA_028280965.1 Phycisphaeraceae bacterium | reverse complement strand
GGCGAAGTCCGCGTCATCGACGTCGCCGTCCAGGTCCAGGTCGGCCGGGTCGTTGCCGCCGGTTTCGGTGCCGAGCAGGTAGAAGGTCATGTCGCGCAGCGGGCCGTTCACCGGGACGGTGAGCAGCTCGCCGGCGGGGAAGGTCGGGTCGTCCAGGACGTTGAAGAACCCGCCGTCCTCGTACGCGCCGTTATTGTTGCCGCTGCGCTGGAACGACAGCAGGTGCTCGGGGTCCTCGGTGCCCCAGAACATCTCGAAGTGATAAGTCGTGCCGGCGGTCAGGGAGAGCGACGCATCCAGATTAAAGGTCAGGTAGTCGCTGGCGTTCAGGGCCTGGTTGGTGAAGTCGAACGACGAGGTGCCGCCGACCTGCGTGTCGCCGATACCGTTGCTGTCGGTGTCTTCGAGGATCGCGATCAGGAAGTCGTGCGGGGCGGTGTCAGTAAACGTCGCCGCCGTGCGCAGCTGCAGGCCGATCGCGTCGAGGGTGGTGTCGTTGGGCAGCGTGAACGACTGGGCGACGACGCGGGTCTCGGTGTCTTCATCGTTGAGGTCCGGGGGCTCCTGCCAGTCCACGCCGACCCCGCCGTTGCGTTGCTCGTTGAAGACGACCGGGTTGGCCGGCGGGTTGAGATCGACAGTGAATGTGCCCGCGAAGGCGGGCGAACCAACGGTTAGAGCCGCGGTGAGGCAGGACAAATAACGGGACATGCTGGCACCTCCAATGAGATAAGAAAGAAATGAAACACGCACACACGCACAGATGAGACGGATAGTACTCGTGAAGGCCCGAATCCGGACCCTCTCCACAAGTTCCTTTGCCGCCATGGGCGGTGGCTCACATGGCCGGTTGGAAATTGCCTCAGATTGACACGTTGTGACTACCCGCTCCCCTTAACTCATTTCTTTCTAGACTGTTGGGCGTTGCCGTGCCGTCCGGATGATCACGATCCCTCGAACGAGCCCTCTGCCATGCACACACCGCTTTCCCGCCGCGACCTGTTCAAGTCCACCGCCCTCGGGGCCGCGGCGGCGTCCGCGCTGACAGCCTCCGGCTGTGCGTCCAGGCGCCCTGCCGGCGAAACGACGCTGTTCCCACGTCGGCGGTACCAGGGCGGCAAGAGCCCCTGGCCGATCTGCCTGGACTTCGCGACTATCCGCCCGAGTTCGACGGCGAAGAAGGTCCGCATCGCCGCCGCCGCCGGCTACGACGCGATCGAGCCGTGGGAGGGCGACCTGCACAAGTACGAACAAGAGGGCGGCGACCTCAAAGACCTGGGTAAAGCGATCCAGGACCTGGGCCTGTTCGTGCCCAGCGTGATCGGCCTGTGGGGCGCGATCCCCGCGACGCGCGAGGCGTTCGACAAGTCGCTGGTCGATACAAGGCGCCGGATGCGCCAGGCCGCGGATGTCGGCGCGAAGCACATCCAGGTCGTGCCCCAGCCCAAGCGCCCGTGGGAAGATTTTGACCCCAAGTGGGCCGCCGACCGTTACCGCGAGCTCATCGAGATCGGGCTGAATGATTACGGCATCAGCCCGGCGCTGGTCTTTGTCGAGTTCCTCCCCGGCGTCAAGCGCATGGGACAGGCCGCCGCCATCGCCATCGACGCCGATCACCCGCAGGCGAAGATCATCCCCGACATCTTCCACATGCTCATCGGCGGGTCGGGCTTCAACGGGCTGCGCCACATGAACGGCGACTTCTTCGCCATCTTCCAGTTCAACGACGCGCCCAAAGACATGCCCGTCGCCGACATGCAGGACAAGGACCGCGTCTACCCCGGCGACGGCATCCTCCCGCTGCCCCAGATCCTCCGCGACCTGAGCGCGACCGGCTACACCGGCTGCCTCTCATTGGAGTTGTACAACCGCACGTACTGGGAGCAGGACCACCTCGACGTCGCGAAGACCGGCCTGGCGAAAACCCTCGCCGTGATCGAGCGGGCCGGTGTGTAAGCCTCTGCCGACGGCGTCGGTTGACACCCCACGCCGCTTGTCGATAATACGCAGTCCCGCCGGCCGCCCCCGGGCGTCCGGGCCGCCGGGCTTGTAGCTCAGTTGGTTAGAGCGCACCCCTGATAAGGGTGAGGTCGCAGGTTCGAATCCTGCCAGGCCCATTACAACCCAAGTCAAGCCAAGGACGCCACTTAGCGTCTTA
>JANQKT010000041.1 GCA_028280965.1 Phycisphaeraceae bacterium | reverse complement strand
GGCCTCCCCCTCCGATTGAACAGGGGTGGGAATAATGTAAGCGTATACTTTATTTATCCCGCGACAGCCTGCATCGCTACACTACAGCACCTGCATTGAGGGAAGGTGAACCGTGGAAAGCACCGCATTCAGAGAGCTGGCCCTGGCGGAGATGGACAGCGTCTATCGCATGGCCATGCACCTGGCCCGCAACCCCGACGACGCGTCCGACCTCGTCCAGGAGACCTACCTCAAGGCGTTCAAGTCCGAGGGGCGGTTCGAGCTGCGCGGGCACGGCGTCCGGCCGTGGCTCTTCAAGATCCTGCACAACAACTTCTACACGAAAGTCAAGAAAAAACAGCGCGAGCCCACGCTCGGCGACGAGGTCATCGGCGAGGTCGCCGGCGGGACGCTCGGCGAGGTCGATCAGCCCCCGCCGGCCTGGGACCTGGAGCACCTGGACTGGGAGCAGGTCGATGACCGGCTCAAGCACGCCATCGACGAGCTGCCCGACCACTACCGCGAGGTGCTCTTGCTCTGGGCGGTCGAGGGGCTGAAGTACCGCGAGATCGCGGACGTGCTGGATGTGGCCCTGGGCACGGTGATGAGCCGGCTGTACCGGGCCCGCGGGATCCTGACTGAAAACTTGGCCGACCTGGCGGAGGAGCACGGGCTGACGGCGGATTAGCACACAAAAACATCGCCAAACCAGCCCGGGGCGGGAACAATCGCCCCGCCCAGCGGGTTCTCCCCCTGCAGGCACAGGGCGTGGGCCGTGGCCTGATCTGTTCAAGACCGGCGGGAAGAAAGAAAGATTCGATCAAGGTATGAAGCCCAACGACACCCCCAAGACGATGGACGAGCTGCTCGCGGCCCTGGCCGACGGCGAATTGGATCTGCGTGACCAGCCCGAGTTGGCGGCGCAGCTTGCCCAGAACGCACAGGCCGGCCAGGCGATCGCCCGGCACCAGCAGCTCAAGCAGGCCTGCGCCAAGGCGATGGACGGCCTGGCCATGAAGTGCCCCCCTGAATTGGCCGCGCAGCTCCGCACCATGGCAAACGATGTCCACGGCGTTGACGAAGTCAACGCCTCGGGATCAACACCCGCAACAACGAAGCAACAAGCCCCCTACACCGGCCCACCCGTCCTCGCCCGCATCGGCCAGTGGGCCCCGGCGGCGGTCGCCGCGGTGCTGCTCGTCGCCGCGACGGTGATGTTCATCCAGGCCCGCGATACCGGCACGGATGCGACCGGCGTCGCCTCGGTGCTGACCGCCAGCGATGTCGACCGCTTCGACAGCCGCCACGGCGACTGCGCGATGAAGCCCGACATCCTCAAGCAGCACGAGCAGTTCGGCTCGGCCGGCGATCTGGAACAGCTGCCGGTCAAGCTCGGCGACTACTTCAAGAGCTCGACCGATGGCATGCGGCTCAGCCTCGACGCCATCGGCTACAACTACCAGCTCACCGGCGTCTGCGGCCTGCCCGGCAGTGGGGCGGTCCACATCGTCTACCACCACCAGTCCGAGCCCGACACGTCCATCAGCCTCTGGCTCCGCCCCGACAGCGGCCAGCTTGATGACATGGAGGCCGACCGTCTCTACGTCGAGACCGGCAGCGATACCGCCGAGCCACCCGTCCTCATCTGGCGGACCGACGGCATGGTCTACTACCTCGTCGGCGACTCGGTGCAGGACGCCTTTGACGCGGTCAGCACCCTCCGCAACCCGGCCTGAGCCGCAAAACAGCTTTGTCCTCCTTATGTCGAAGCCCACGCTCTAAGAGCGTGGGCTTTCGCTTTCTAGAGAGACACCCGATCGGGTATCGCTCGTGGAAACCCCGTGTAAAACCCGTCTGTCGCACGCCCGTTGCCGCTCCGAGCCCCGGTTGATTGCCCCCGCCCCCGCGCCGGACTAAAGTGTTTTTCTCCAAGAAGATAAAGGATTGTGGAAACATGAAGGTCATCTGTGATCGTGGGGCCCTGGTCGAATCGCTCAACCTCGTCGCCGGCGTCGTCGTCGCACGCACGCCCAAGCCCGCGCTGCGCTGTGTGCTCGCCTCGGCCAAGGACGACGCGCTGACCTTCAGCGCCACCGACACCGAGGTCTCGATCCGCATCTCCAGCCCGCGTGTTGAGGTGTCGGATGCGGGCGACGCGCTGATCCCCGCAGACAAGCTCCAGCAGATCACGCGCGAGTCGATCGACCCGACGCTGACCGTCTCGACCAAGGACGAGACGACAACGATCAAGGGCCAAGACTCGACCTTCAAGCTGCTGGGTTATCCGGTTGGTGATTTCCCGGAGGTGCCCGAGTTCCCCGGCGACCCGGACTTCGAGCTCACCGCCGGCGACCTGCACAAGCTCATCGCCCAGACCCTCTTCGCCACCGCCCGCGAGAACTCGCGCTACGCGATCAACGGCGTGCTGCTCGAACGCCACAACAAAGACCTCACCGTCGTCGCGACGGATGGCCACCGCCTGGCGCTTGCTAAGGGCAAGTGCAAGAGCCTGCAGGACGCGGACCGCAACGCGATCATCCCGACCAAGGCGCTGAACCTGCTCTTGCGTTTGTTTGATGACGCCGAGCAGACCGTGCGCGTGAAGGTCGGCGAGAGCCAGGTGCTCTTCGCGACCGACACCGCGGTGCTCGCGTCCAACCTGGTCGAGGGCAACTTCCCGCCTTACAAGGATGTGATCCCCAAGGACGGCGACAAGAAGGCGACGCTGCCGACGGACGTGTACATCTCCGCCGTGCGCCGCGCGGGTCTCCTGACCAACGAGGAATCCAAGGGCGTCCGCATGGCGTTCGACCAGGGCGGGCTGACGATCACCAGCCGCGCCCCCGAGATGGGCGAGGCGGAGATCAAGGTGGATCTGCCCGCGTACGACGGCGAGCCGGTCGAGATCGGCTTCAACCCCGCGTACCTGCTCGACGCGCTGAAGGTTGTTGATGAGAACGAGGTCTACCTCGAGATGAAGGCCGCGAACAAGCCGGGCGTGCTGCGGACCGGGCCGAACTTCTTGTACGTCGTGATGCCGGTGAATCTTCAGTAAGAGCATAGTCGATGGATATGAAACCGAATGATTTAAGTGCAGATGAGCAGCACTGGCTTGTTGAGTTAGGTAAGCCGAATCATGACGTGGAACCTGTTCCTCTCCACATTATTGACTCATTGGTGCAAAAAGGGATGCTCTACTATCGATCTGAGAATCACTTAGACCTTTCAAATGAAGGTGAAGTGATGTATCAGATGCTAAGTAAGTAGCTTTGCATTATGACTTTCTCCTGGACCGACATCGACGAGATCGCGTACCAGCTCGCGGAGCAGCGGCCGGATGACAACCCGCTGACGGTGAGGTTCACGGACTTGCGCAACCTTGTTGAGTCGCTCGAGGGCTTCGCGGCCGAGCCGGGGCAGTCGGTCAACGAGCAGCTGCTCGAGGCGATCCAGCAGGCGTGGATCGAGGAGAAGGAGGATCTTGAGAAGGACGACGATGAAGACGGGGGGTACCGCCCGAACGAGCCGTTCCGGTAGCCGGTGTCGCGGGTGAGGCGCAGCGTCCCGGTCAAGCCATCTGTAGCGCTTCGCACGGGACGCTGCGCGTCACCCGCGTCACCCGCGTCACCCGCGTCACCCGTGAGATCGCCCTGTCCCGGCCCGAATCCATCGGATACAATAGTTCATCCGATGGCATCCGAGTTCCCCACCGCCATCCCGACGCCCGAGCACGAGACCGACTCAACCGCACAGGCCAAGCTAGCCGCGGAGGGGGTCGATCCGCCGGTGGTCACGCGCGACATGCTGCGCGAGGGCGACCCGCCGACCGGCTGGTGGGGGCAGAAGTACCGGGCGTTTGAGAACTGGCTGACCGAGAAGTCGACCGAGTCCAACCGCTGGCACCGGTTTTTGTCGTGGGTGTTCCTGCCGCTGGCGTACCGGTCCGGGATCAAGCTGGGCCAGCGTTCGGAGGCCGGCGACTACGAGGTTGCGGTGCCGTTCACCACGTTCAACAAGAACTGGTACAACGCCATGGCCGGGGCGGCGCTGCTCGGCAACTCCGAAGTCGCCGGCGGGATGTACATCTTCAACCAGGTCGGCCCGGACTACACCGTCGTCTGCAAGGAGCTGAACTACAAGTTCCGCCTGCCCTGCGTCGGCCCGGCGATCTACCGCGTCAAGCCGCTGGACGATATCGCCGAGCTCAAGAAGCACAAGCTCGAGTTCAACGTCACCGTCGAGATGCAGATCGTCCAGGCGGTCCGCCACAAGGACGAGAAGGAGCGCAAGGTCGGCAAGGCGGTCGCGACTTTCCACGTCGCCCCCAAGGCCAAGCTCCGTGCGCGGCAGGCACAGACCCACACCCCGCCGCCGCTGCGCCTGGGTTTCGGCCTGGCCTGGCCGGCGATCCTGTCGCTGACTGCGGTGATCGGGGCGCTGGTCATGACCCACTGGTGGCCCGCGGCGATCGCCGCCGTGTGCACGGTGGGGTTCACCAAATTCGCATGGGGCTACCTGATCCAGCACCGCAAGCTGCAGCGGTGGGTGTCGCTGTTCGGCACGGCGATGGGCGCGATCGGCCTGACGGGCCTGGGTGCCTGGGCCGCGATCGAGTCGTCCACGCTGTGGACCGCTAGTTCATTCGGCGCCGCGGGGTCGCTGCTGCTGGCCGCGGTCGCGATCGTTTGGCCGATCGGGCAGAAGACGCAGGATTAGAGCCGTGCCGCGGGTGACGCGCAGCGTCTCGTTCCGAGGTGGCAGATGATTGAATTAACAGAAGAGACGGTTCGATTGATCAAAGCGGTTATCCAGCCGTCGGATCATCAGCGCATCGAAGCCCGGTTGATTGAAGAAACATCAAACATGGCAGGTTTCTGTGTACAAACCCCAGAGGGCATGGAACGGATTCGGTTTTCAATCCTTCGTTTGATCTGTCAAGATCCTTCGTGTGAAAATGGTGTGTTCGAGTTAGCCAAGACAGATCCAAGGGATCTATTCATGGCTGCAGATCATGGCAATGAAGCAGATGCCCATTTGAAATGGGCAGAATCGATTTTATCTTCCTTTGACTGAAACTATCCTACTTCGCATCGGACGGGACGCTGCGCGTCACCCGCGACACGTTATCTTTTACGGCCAAACCACGACTTCACGCTTGAGCCGAATCCCAAACTTCTCTTTCACCACGCCCTCGACGTGTTGGATCAGTTTGTACACGTCCTCGGCCCGGGCATCCTTCTTGTCCGCGACGATGAAGTTCGCGTGGACATCTGATACGACCGCGGTGCCGATGCGATGACCTTTTAATCCCGCCTCGTCGATGATCATCCCGGCGGGCCGGCCGTCGTAGTCTTCATCGTCCGGCGTCGGGTTCTTGAAGCAGCAGCCCGATGATTTGTCCGCGAAGGGCTGGCTGCTGGTCTTGTAGAAGTAGATCTCCTTGACACGCTTGCTCAGCTCCTTCGGGTCGGTTGGTGTCAGCTCGAATTCGGCGCTGAGGATAAAGGGCGCGTCGATGTTGACGTGGCGGTAGCTGAACTCGAGGTCGTCCGCGTCGCGGTGGTAGACCTGGCCGGTGGCGGACATGACCTGGACACGTTTGACGGCCTGGCCGACGTCGCCGTACTTGCCGCCGGCGTTCATGCGGATCGCCCCACCGATCGACGCGGGGATGCCGGCGACCTGGGCCAGGCCGTCCAGCCCGAGCCTTGCCGTCTCCGCGACCAGGCGCATCAGGCCGTAGCCCGCGCCGACGGTGACGACGTTGTCTTCGACGCTCATCGTCGACCAAGCCGGGTCGTCCAGCCGGATGACGACGCCCGCGACGCCGGCCTCGCGGACCAGGAGGTTGGCGCCGCTGCCGAGGATGCGCATCGGGATTTTTTTCTCCCGGCACTGGCTGACGAGTTCGCTGAGCTGGGCGGTGGACGCGGGGGGGGCGTGGCCCCGGGCATGCCCGCCGACGTTGTACCAGGTCAGCGGGCCGAGCGGGGCGTCCATCTTGTGGCGGATGCCAAGGTCGTTGAGGAGCGAGTCGAGTTGCGCAGCATCCGTGTCGGGCATGGCGGGGATTGTAGTGCGGGTGTGTCTGCTTTGTGGATCGGCCGGTCGTTTTGGCGCATGAAAAAGCCCCGCCTTTGTACGCGGGGCCCGTTCGTTGGTCGTGGTGAAGCGGCTTGTGTCTTGCTTACTCAGTGACTTCGAAGCCGGCGTCCTCGACCGCCTTGGCGACCGACTTCGAGCAGACCTCGTGTCCTTCCGCTGCGGTAACGGTGCAGGTGCCGCTCTTGTGGCAGACGTAGGCGCTCTCGACACAGTCCAGCGCAGTGACGGCCTCGGTGACCTTGCCCGAGCAGGTCTCGCAGGTCATGCCGGCGACGGTATAGACGGCGTCGGCTTGGCCGGCATCAGACTGCGAGTCGTCTTTGGTTTCTTCATCAGTGACTTTAAAGCCGGCGTCCTCGACCGCCTTGGCGACCGACTTCGAGCAGATGTCGTGGCCTTCCGCCGCGGTAACGGTGCAGGTGCCGCTCTTGTGGCAGACGTAGGCGCTCTCGACGCAGTCCAGCGCGGTGACGGCCTCGGTGACCTTGCCCGAGCAGGTCTCGCAGGTCATGCCGGTGACGGTGTAGACCGCTCCGCCTTCGTGGTGCTGGTGATCGGCTGCGGAGGTGTCTTCATCGTCTGCGGGTGTTTCGTCATCGGCCGGCGCCTTTTCTTCAGCCTCGTCCTTGGTGACGACTTCAACACCCGAGATGGTGTACTTGCCCTTGCTCAGGCCGGCGACGACGGTCTCGATCTCTTTCGCGGCGGCGGCGGCATCGGCGTCGTCATTGAGGGCGACGACGAGCTTGCCGGTCTTGTGATCCGCGTGGGCGTCGGCGACGCCATCGACTTCTTTCAAAGCCGAGCAGATCCCGCCGCTGCACCCGGTGCAGTCCATGCCCTCGACATTGGCCTCGACGGTGGTGTTGGCGTCGGTGATCGAGATGCCGGGCTCGGTCGGGGCGGTGTCGGCACAGGCGGCTATTAACAGCAAACACAAACACAGGGCGGGGGCGGCGAACAGTTTCATGGTGGAAGCTCCTGGGTGCTCATCTGAGCAGGTGAAAGATGCGGAATAGTACAACTTCAGGCGCGGAGCGCCTCTTGGATCCAACCCCCGCCGAGCACGGTTTGTTCCAGCTCGGAGCCGATTTTTCCATAGCAGACGACCGCCTGGCCGGGCGTCACAGCTTCGATGGGGGCGTCAAAACGGACTTCCAGGGAGTCTGATCCGTCCTCGGCGACCAGTTTGCGGACCCGCGCGGGCACCGGCTCGCTGTTGTAGCGGACTTTCGTCTGGCAGTCGGTCCAGCCGGCGGGCGGGTCGATGAGCCAGTTGGTCTGGCCGGCGATCAGGCCGGTGGACAGCAGGTCTTCCTTCTGCCCGACGGTGATCGTGTTGGCCCCCGGGTCCTTATCGACGACGTAGATCGGGTAGCCGAGCGCGACGCCGACGCCGCGACGCTGGCCGAGGGTGAAATGCTGGTGGCCGTCGTGCCGGCCGACCTCGTTGCCGTCGCGGTCGAGGACGGGGCCGGTGGCGAACCCGCCGGGCGTTCGGCGTTCGACGAGCCTGGCGTAATCATTGTCCGGGACGAAGCAGATCTCCTGGCTGTCGGGCTTGTTAAAGACCGGCAGGTCGTGGTGCTCGGCGATCTGGCGGGTGACGGACTTCTCGAGGTGGCCGATCGGCAGCAGCATATGAGCGAGCTGGTCGCGCGGGCTGCCGAACAGGACGTAGGACTGGTCCTTGGAAAGATCGACGCCGCGCAGGAGCTTTGGATGCGCCGGGTCGGACAGGTCCGTGCGGGCGTAGTGGCCGGTGGCGACGTAGTCGGCGTCGATGGACTGGGCATACGCGTGGAGCTTGCCGAACTTCAGCCAGTCATTACAGCGGACGCAGGGGTTGGGGGTTCGGCCGGCGTTGTACTCCGCGACGAAGTAGTCCATGATCCGCCCGAAGTCCTTGCGGAAATTGACGACGTAGAACGGGATGTCGAGTACCGCAGCAACAAGGCGCGCATCGGCGGCGTCGTTGACCGAGCAGCAGCCCTGCTTGTGCTTCTTTGTTGCCCGGGGGTTCGATCCCGTATCACAGCTCTGTGCCGCCAGGTTGTCGTAGCCGTCCGCGATCTCGTCCGGGTCCTCGCTGCCCAGGCGCATAAAACAGCCGACCACCTCGTAGCCGTCCTCCTTGAGGAGGGCGGCCGCGGCGGACGAATCGACCCCGCCGGACATCGCGAGGACGACTTTTTTGCCTGCTCCGGGCTTGGTTGCAACCATCGACGCATTGTAGGCGGACGGACATATGCCTCTCAATCGGCGGGTTGAGGGTCTTCAATACGGACTTGTGAGTCCGGATATAGACGTTTTTGATGCTTCGTTTAGGCGCTTAGGTTAACTGTCGATAGATTCATTTATGCAAGTGGGGTTCTTCATGCCCAGACGGGCAACAGAAACAGAAGGCGCACTACATGTTCATCTGGTCACTCGTCCCGGCCGTCCTGGTCGTCGCTCTCGCTATCGCCGCAATCTTACTGCGTAACCGCCTCTCCCTGCGTAACAAGGTGATCGTGCTCGGTCTTTTGATCGGCCTGGGTTCGACCGCCGCCGTCAGCCTGATCGCGACGCGGCAGAACACCGGATCGTTCGAGGAGTACGAGCGTATGACGCTCGCGGCGCTGCGTGACGGCCGGAAGGCGCAGATCGAAGACTACTTCGTCTCGATCCACGAGCAGATGTTCAACTTCTCGCAGAACCAGATGGTGGCGGAGGCGACGCGTAACTTCGCCGAATCGTTCGCCACCGTCGTCGAAGAGAGCGGGCTGGAGACGACGGACAACGCCGCGGTCTACAACTCGGTGCGTGGCTACTACGACAGCGAGTTCGGCCCGCGCCTCAAAGAGGCGGGCCAGCCCAACCGCGGGGCCGCCGCGTACATCCCCGCGTCGGCGCCCGGGCGCGTTCTGCAGTCGTGGTACATCAGCGACAACCCGCACCCGGTGGGTTCGAAGCTGGAGCTGGACCGCGCGGAGGCGGACGCGGCATACAACGAGCACCACGCGCGGTACCACCCGCAGGTCCGCCGGTTCCTGCTGAGCTTCGGGTACTACGACATCTTCCTGTTCGACACCAAGGGCAACCTGATCTATTCGGTGTTCAAGGAGACGGACTACGCGACGAACTTCCTGACCGGCCCGTACAGGGAAACCAACTTCGCCGACGCCGTGCGCAGCGCGCTCAAAGCGGCCGCGCCAGGCCAGATCTTCATCGAAGACTTCAAGCCCTACGAGCCGAGCTACGGCGCCCCGGCGAGCTTCATCGCCGCGCCGGTGTTCGACGGCGGCGAGTTGATCGGCTGCGCCGTCTTCCAGATGCCGGTGGACAAAATCAACGGGATCATGCAGCAGTCGGCCGGCCTGGGCGAGACCGGCGAGACGTACCTGGTCGCGTCGGACCAGCGGATGCGTTCCAACAGCCGGTTCGCCGAGGAAGGGACGACAACGATCTTCAACCAGGCGGTGGACACCGAGGCGGTCAAGGCCGCGTTCACGGGTGAGACCGGGACGATCTATGCAACAGACTACGAGGGCGACGCGGTGATGGCGTCGTTCGCGCCGCTGAGCTTCACCGACATTGATGGCAACCCGATCGATGCACTCAACAAAGGGCTGAACTGGGCGATCGTCGCCGAGCAGAACAAGGACGAGCTCGACGCGCCGCTGCGGGCGTCGATGTTCAGCCTGCTTATCGCCGGTGCGTTCGTCGCGCTGTTTGTGGTCGTGGTCAGCCTGGTGTTCGGCACCACGCTGGTCCGCCCGATCCGCCAGCTGATCGCGCGGCTGCGTGACATGGCCGAGGGCGAGGGCGACCTGACCCAGCGCATGGACCAGGACCGCAGGGACGAGATGGGCGAGGTCGGCCAGTGGTTCAACAAGTTCGTCCAGCACGTCGAATCAATGATCGTTGAGCTGGGCGCGGTCGCGGACAGCGTCGCCGCCGCCTCGACGCAGATCGCCGCCTCGAGCGAGGAGATGGCTCAGGGCATGGGCAACCAGACGGCTCAGATCAACGAGATCAGCCGATCGATCGAAGAGATGTCCGCCTCGGTGATCGAGGTGGCGCGCAAGAGCGCTGACGCCTCGAACGCCGCGACCGAGGCCGGGCGCATCGCCGAGGACGGCGGGCAGGTCGTCCGCGACACGATCGACGGCATGCACGCTATCGACCAGGCCGTGTCCTCCTCGTCCGACTCGGTCCGCGAGCTCGGACAGCTGGGCGAGCGTATCGGCGAGGTGATCATCGTCATCAACGATATCGCCGACCAGACCAACCTGCTGGCGCTCAACGCCGCGATCGAGGCGGCCCGCGCCGGCGAGCACGGTCGCGGTTTCGCAGTGGTGGCGGACGAGGTGCGCAAGCTGGCCGACCGGACGACCCAGGCGACCGAAGAGATCGGCGGGTCGATCACCGCGATCCAGACCGGCACGACCCAGGCGGTGCAGCGCATGGAGGGCGGCACCGAGCAGGTCAAGGCCGGCGTCGAGCGCGCGACCGTTGCCGGCGAGAACCTCGAGAAGATCGTGTCCAGCGCCCGTGATGTGTCGGCGATGGTCCAGTCGATCGCCGCGGCCGCCGAGGAGCAGTCTGCCTCCAGCGAGCAGGTCAGCAAGAGCGCCGAGCAGATCGCCTCGGTCGCGCGGGAGTCGGGCGATGGCGCCGGCCAGGCCGCCGCGGCTGCCACCGACCTCTCGCAGAAGGCCGAACAGATGCGTTCGCTGGTCGGGCGGTTCAAGATCGCCGCCTGATCACGTTATCCATCGATCCGCTTGATAGCGCCCGGGCCCCGCACCCCGGGCGTTGTCCTTTTGCTACCCTTTGCCGCCTATGGCCAACGACACCACCAACGTCCTCATCCTCGGCGCGGGCGGCCGCGAGCACGCCCTGGGCTGGAAGCTCAAGCAGTCCCCCAAGGTCGGCAAGCTCTACTTCGCCCCCGGCAACGGCGGGACCGCGCAGATCGGCGAGAACCTGCCCATCGACCCGTCCACCGTCACGACCAAGCTCGTGGATGAGATCGACTACTTCTGCCGCCACAACGGCGTGAGCATGGTTGTGATCGGCCCCGAAGACCCGCTCGCCGCCGGCCTGGCCGACCGGCTCGCAGCGCCCGGCCGGCACGTGTTCGGCCCGGCCCAGGCCGGTGCGCGGCTCGAGGCCGACAAGGCGTATGCGAAAGACCTCATGCGTGCCTGCTCGGTGCCCACCGCCGACAGCAAGACGTTTACGAACTACGAGCAGGCCTGCGCTTATGTCGAAGCGCGCGAGACGCCGGTCGTCGTCAAGGCCGCCGGGCTGGCGAAGGGTAAGGGCGCGATCGTCACGAAAGACAGCGAAGAAGCGCTCGCCGCGCTCAAGCTCATCATGCACGACCGCGCGTTCGGCGAGGCGGGCGACAAGGTCGTTGTCGAAGAACGCCTGATCGGCCAGGAGGTCTCGATCCTAGCACTCGTCGATGGCCGAAACATCTTTGTCCTCGACCCCAGCCAGGACCACAAGCAGGTCGGCGAGGGCGACACCGGCAACAACACCGGCGGGATGGGCGTCTACACCCCCACGCCCTTGGTCAACGAAGAGCTGATGGAAGAGATCAACCGCGAGGTGCTCGTGCCGACGGTCGATGCGCTCAGGCGTGACGACATCGACTTCAAGGGCGTGCTGTACGCCGGCCTGATGCTCACCGCCGGCGGGATCAAGGTGCTCGAGTACAACACGCGCTTCGGCGACCCCGAAACCCAGCCGCTGATGATGCGCCTCAAGGGCGACCTCTACGACATCTTCGTCGCCTGCTGCGAGGGCAAACTCGACGAAGCCGATCTAAGCTTCGACAAACGCCACTGCGTCTGCGTCGTCATGTGCTCCGGCGGGTATCCCGACGCCTACGAAAAAGGCAAGCCTATCACCGGTATCAAGGAAGCCGAGGCCGGCTCCGGCGGCGAGGTGAAGGTCTTCCACGCCGGCACGAAGCTTGAAAAAGACGGCACGCTCGTCACCAACGGCGGCCGCGTCCTCAACGTCTGCGCCTTCGGCAAGACCCTCAAAGACGCCCGCGACCGTGCGAACGAAGCGTGCGAGAAGATTGAGTTCGAGGGCGCGTTCTTCCGGCGCGATATCGGGTTCAGGGTGATGTAAACCAGTTTTTCTTGATTCCCAATAGAACGGTGTAGCGGGTGACGCGCAGTGCCCCGTTCAAATCATCTATCACGATTCGCACGGGACGCTGCGCGTTACCCGCGACACGTTGAGGTCAATTGCCCGCCGGCGCGACGTACTCCAGGGGCCCCTCCGGCCCCAGCGGGACGCCGAAGCTGACCCACGCCAGCAGCAGCGCGGTCCAGGTGATCAGGAACACGACCGAGTAGGGCAGCATCAGCGCGATCATCGTGCCCATGCCCGCGTGCTTGTCGTACTTCTGCACAAAGACAAGGATGATGATCAGGTACGCGTTGAGCGGCGTGATGATGTTCGTGCACGAGTCGCCGACGCGGTACGCGGCCTGCGTGAGCTCGGGGCTGATGCCGGCACCGATCATAAACATCGGGATGAACACGGGCGCGAGCAGGGTGTACTTCGCGGACATCGAACCGACGAAGAGGTTGAGCACCGCGACCATCAGGATGAACGCGGCCAGGATCGCCCAGGTCGGCAGGCCGGACTCGGCGATGGCTAAGCCGCCGGTGATCGCAAGCATGCTGCCGAGGTTGGACTGGCCGAACCAGGCGATGAACTGGCCGGCGAAGAAGGCGAGGACGATGATCGGCGCCATCGCGGCCATCGCCTCGCCCATCATCCGCGCGACGTCTTTGTCGTTGCGGATCGTCTTCGCGCCGATGCCGTACGCCAGGGCGGGCAGCAGGAACGCGAAGAAGATCAGCGGGACGATGACGACGACCCAGCGGTCAAAGCCGTTGTGGCTCGCGTCGATGCCGTGGAGCAGCGAGCCGGGGATCGCGATCAGCAGCGTGAGCGCGACGCCGAACAGGACCAGCGCCGATCCCGCCCATGCCAGGCCGATCCATTCCTGCGCCTCGACGTGGTGCGCATCGGAGTCGATGTCATCGGCGAGCCCGGGCCCGCCGTGCTCGGCCGGCCGCGCGTTGAGCCGGGGCTCGACGAACCAGGCGGTGACCGCCCAGCCGATGAAGGTGAGGAAGATCGTGGACGCCGCGGCGAACCACCAGTTGCATGTCGGTGCGCACCGGTATTCCGGATCGACCAGCTCGGCCCCGGCCTGAGTCAGGCCCGAGAGCAGTGGGTCCAGACCGGTCAGCGCCAGGTTCGCGCAGAAACCCGCGGACACTCCTGCGAACACCGCCGCGATCCCCGCCAGCGGTGACCGCCCGACCGACCGGTAAAGCAGCGCCGCGACTGGCGGGAGCACGACATAGCCCGCGTCCATCCCCGCCGAGCTCATCACGCCGAGGAACACCATCCCCGGCGTCAACAACGCCTTGGGCGTGATCAGCATGCACGCCTTGAGCAGCGCTCCGATCAGCCCCGAGCGCTCGGCCACGCCGATCCCGAGCATCCCCACCAACACGATGCCCAACGGCGGGAACTCCATGAAGTTCTTGACCAGGTCTTTGAGCATCCCGTAGATCGAATCCACGGTCAGCATCGGTGCCGCCCGGACCGTCTGATCCGTTTCGACCAGCACGGTCTGTCCGTCAACGATTTCGGGCTTGACGATCGCCACCTCCCAGCCCGTCGCATACACCACCTGCGACACCACCGGCACCAGCAGCGCCCCGATCACAAACAGCGTCACCGGGTCCGGCAGCTTGTTGCCCGCCCACTCGATGCCGTTGAGCAGCCGGCCCGCCAGGCCGACCTTGGCCGCTGATGCAGTGTCGTTCATCACCGGATTCTCCAACACGCGGCCCGACTCGGCAACATCGCGGGCCCGATCCCGGACGATGCGGTATCCTGTCCCGTCCTATGCTGGACCAGATCGATCCATTACGGGACGAAGCCCTCGCCGCGATCGCCGGTGTCGCCGACGCCGAGGCGCTCGAGCAGGCCCGCATCAAGTACCTGGGCTCGAAGGGGGCGGTCAAGGGCATGATGGCCTGGATCAAGGACGTGCCCAAGGACCAGAAGCGCGACTTCGGCCAGGCCGCCAACGCCGCGCAGAAGGCCGTGCAGGACGCCTTCGAGGCCAAGAAATCGGCCCTGGCTGAGGGTGCCTCAGCACCCGGCCAAACCGCGAAGGGTCCGCTGCTTGATATCACCGAGCCCGCTACCGCGCCCGTGCTCGGCCGACGCCACATCATCAGCCAGACGATCGACGAGCTGATCGAGGTCTTCGCCCGCATGGGCTTTGACCACCACGAGGGCCCGGAGGTCGAGGACGACCGGCACAACTTTATCGCGCTGAACATCCCCGAGACGCACCCGGCCCGCGACCCGCTGGACAACTTTTATCTCAGCGACCCGTTCGGCCCGAGCCCGACGCTGCTGCGTTCGCAGACCTCGACCGTGCAGATCCGCGTCATGGAGCAGACGCCCGAGCCGCCGATCCGGATCATCAGCACGGGCCGTGTTTATCGGCCGGATGAGCACGACGCGACGCACTACTCGATGTTCCACCAGGTCGAGGGGCTGTACGTCGATAAAAAAGTGAGCATGGTTGACCTGAAGACAACGCTCTACCAGTTCGCCCGCGCGATGTTCGGGCAGGACGCGGAGATCGACCTCGTCCCGAGTTATTTCCCGTTCACCGAGCCATCGGCCGAACTATACGTGAAGATGGACCTGGGCAAGGGCCCGGAGTGGATGGAGATCGGCGGCTGCGGCATGGTCGACCCCGCCGTCTTCGAGCACGTCGGCTATGACCCGGAAGCGTGGACCGGCTTCGCGTTCGGTTTAGGCATCGAACGCCTGGCCATGCGCAAGCACGCGATCAAGGACATCCGCTGGCTGTTCGAGAACGACGTGCGGTTCCTGCGCAGGTTCTGATCGTCCGTGGTTCAATATCAAGATGCCGAACTCCGCCGCCCTCATGTCCACCGACCTGCCGCTGCCCAACAAACGGCGGGGCAAGGTCCGCGACGTCTACGACTGCACGCTGACCGACGGGACCGAGGCGCTCGTGCTCGTCGCGACCGACCGGCTCAGCGCGTTTGATGTTGTCATGCCCAACGGCCCGGCGCGCAAGGGCGAGGTCCTCACGCGGATGTCGGCGTTCTGGTTCGATTTGATCGCCGACCGGCTCGGCGGCCGTCTGAAGACGCACGTCCTCTCCACCGACCCGGCGGACATCGCGGGGCTCAGCGATGAAGACGTTGCGATGCTCCGGGGCCGGGTCATGATCGGCCGGCGGACGCGGGTCGTGCCGATCGAGTGTGTCGCGCGTGGCTACCTCGCCGGCTCGGGTTGGAAGGAGTACCGGCAGAATCGAAGCGTCTGCGGCGTTGAGCTCCCGGCGGGTTTGACGCAGTGCGCGAAACTGCCAGAGCCGATCTTTACGCCCGCGACCAAGGCCGAGCAGGGCGAGCACGATGAGAACATCTCGTTTCGGCGTGCGTGCGAACTGGTTGGTGGATCATTGATGTCGACGCTGCGTGATTTAACGCTTTCGGTTTATTCGATGGCACATGACTACGCGGCGGAGCGCGGTCTGATCCTCGCGGATACGAAGTTTGAGTTCGGGTTGCCGCTGGACGGTGATGTCACGACGCCGATCCTGATTGATGAGGTGCTGACGCCCGACAGCTCAAGGTTTTGGTCTGCGGACGCTTACGCGCCCGGGCGTGATCAGGACAGTTACGACAAGCAGTACGTGCGCAACTACCTTCAAGCGCTGGTGGATGATGGCCGATGGGATAAGCAAGCGCCGGGCCCAACGCTTCCGGACGAGGTGCTCATGAACACGACAAAAAAATATGAAGAGGCCTTTGAATTACTGACGGGTCTGACGTTACACTAAGCAAACCAACCCGACACACTCGGCGTCTTTGATGCCGAACCCAAGAACCGCCGGTGCGCCACCCGGCGGTTTCTTGTTGCGCCTAACGTGATCAATGGGGTTTGTTTTTGAAACCACAGATGCACACCGATTCACACGGATCAAGACAACGAAAGAATCTGTGCGCATCTATGGCCTCAAAACGGGCCATGAGAAAACCCCGCATTGCTGCGGGGCTTTGAAGTGGGCGGTGTAGGATTCGAACCTACGTAGGCGTAAGCCAGCGGAGTTACAGTCCGCTCCGTTTGGCCGCTCCGGCAACCGCCCGGGGGTGTTGGGATCTGCCCGAAACTCGGGCGAGCGGGGCATTGAAACACGGCCCGGCCGGCGCGTCAAGCCCGCGGCACGCGTGGATCGGCCGCCCCGCGAGCAGCTTGCCCCGCTTCGCCAGACCCGCGCGGCGGGTGTCGATCACGCGCTTTTACGGCTTCTTAACGCGACTCCGCCGTTGCCTTGCCGCGGTTTGACCGATAGACTTTCATAGCTGATTTTTTGCCTGCTACTTGTTCTTGCTCATGGATGCTCAAGCCACCGCCTTGAATTCCCACGTGCTGGTCCTCAACAAGATGTGGATGGCGGTACGCATCGTCGATGCGAAGCGGGCGTTCGCGCTGCTGTGCAAGGACCTCGCCGAGGTCATCCGCGTCGATGACGGGTCGTACACCGGCTACGACTTCGGCGACTGGGCGGATCTCTCGGAGACCCAGCACCGTCTTTTTCCCGAGCCGGGCGGCGCCGACCCCTATGAATGGGTCCGAACCGTCCGGATGAACATCGCGGTGCCCAAGGTGATCCGGCTGCTGGCCTACGACCGGCTGCCGCGGAACGAGGTCAAGCTCAACCGCCGAAACATCTTCGCGCGGGACCACAACCGCTGCCAGTATTGTGGCGGCAGGTTCCCGACCGCCGAGCTGTCGCTAGACCACGTCATCCCGCGCAGCCAGGGCGGGGGCGCGAGCTGGGAGAACCTGGTGTGCTGCTGCGTGGGGTGCAACACGCGCAAGGGCGGGCGGACGCCCAGGCAGGCGCAGATGCCGCTGGTGAAAAAGCCCGCCAAGCCGAAGACCAACCCGGTGCTGCACCTGCGGTTGGGCAGCGGCAAGTACGAGAGCTGGAAGGCGTTTCTGGACAACGCGTACTGGTCGGTCGAACTGAAGTGAGCGCGTGTGCAATCTGATCCATTGAAAAACACCACCCCTTGAGGTGGTGTTTGTCGTTTCGTTCGGGATGATCCGTGCTTATTCGGCAGGCTCTGCATCCGCCGTGTCCGGCTCGGGCAATGCATCGGGCTCGGGCAGGTCCTGCTCGATCTCCTCGATCGGGCGGTCCTGGGGCAGCGTCGCGGGGTCCACGGGGTCGCGGACGGTCAGGATGCTGGTCACGTCCGCGCCGCTGAGGGCGATCTCGCCACTGTCGATTGGGCTGCCGACGTAGTGCTTGGCCCGCAGGGGCGACTCGGTCTGGTCCAGCGGGTACAGCTTCCAGATCAGCTTGTCCGGCGGGGTTTGGTCGGCGGAGAATATCTCGCCCATGCCCGAGCCGCTGTCGAAGTCAACAACCAGGACGTGCTGGACCGGGATCGGGTAGGTCCAGATCGACTCTTTGCTCAGGCTGTAGATCGCGGTGTAGGTCTTGGGGACCGAGTAGGTGGACTTGTACGCCGCGCGGTTGTCCGAGTACTGGCAGCCGGTGGCGGCCTGGGCGAGGACGAGGGCGAGGACGGAAAGGCCGAGGGTGCGGTTCATCGCGGGGTCCTTGGGGGAAGTCTTCGGAAGCTTGGTACCGGCGGTCGCCGGCCCTGCAGGGTACATCGGCCACCGGCGGCGGCCTATCAAGTGTATCGCGGGTTCATCGGCGGGCCAAGCGGGATGTGGGGGTGTGAAGCGGGGTTATCGGTTGTTGATGCTGCCGATCCTACGGCGTTGCCACCCGCGGAACGAGTGTCAACGCCGTGGGCATGGGGCGTGTTTAGGGCTCAAGCTGGGACCAGTCTTCGGCCTGGGGCTGTTCGAGCCGCCAGCGCATCGGGTCGGTTGAGCAGTCGATGTGGGCGGCGAAGAACGAGCCGCGGTAGCGCCAGAACAGCGGCCAGATCACGCCGCGGTCGGTCTGGGGGATCGGCAGGGTGTCGATCGCGTCCGGCTCGTGCCATTCCAATCGGCCCTCGTCGAACTGCATCGCTTCGGGGGCGATCGCCACCGGCCGGGTGACCTCGTAGAGGAACATCAGCCAGTGTGTCTGGCCGAGGTACGCGGTCTCGGACACGATGCCGGTGAGGTGCAGGTCGGTGATCGCGATGTCCAGGCCCGTTTCTTCCTTGATCTCGCGCTGGGCGCAAGCGGTCGGGCTCTCGCCGAGGGCTTGTTCGAGCTTGCCCCCGATCGGCGAGTAGAGGTCTTCGTTCGGCGGCTTGACGCGGTGCAGGAGCAGCACCCGGCCGGCCTCGTCGAAGAGGTAGCAGAGTACGGCGAGCTTGTAAGGCAACACACCTGCGTCGTTGGGCATGACGCGGAGGGTATCGGATTTAGATGTGCAGCGCAACACACGTTAGCCGTCGCCTTGCAGGCGACGGCTAGCAAGATGTCATTGAATCGGGAACCTCACGCCGCGTCGCGTTCTTCCTGCTCGGCGTCGGGCTGAGAGGGCGGGAAGGCCGGCGCGTCGCCCGGCTCGGTCCAGTCCTCGCACTGCGGCAGGGCGACGGACATCTTGCAGGTCTTGCGGTACCCGAGCTTGCGGATCACTTCGAGCACCTCGGTCCACGTCGGGAACGGCTTGTTGTTGGCTTTCTTGAACGCGTCGACGGCCTGGATGAACATGAACTGCTCCTGGGTCATCTCGCCTTCTTCTGCGGCCTTGGCGAAGTCGCTCAGCCGCCGGCCCGGCCCGCGGCGGCGCTCCAGGCCCGAATACCGCGCATCGACAACGTTCTTCCGGCGGTCGGGGCCGCGCTGTTTCTGATCCTTCGGCGGGTTGGGTTCGGACATCGGGCTGCTCCGTTTAGGCTGGGTCCATCCAAGCTATCGGGCGATGCCGGGGCCGGCTTGATCGACGCGTTCGCCGGCCGGGCGCAAACACAAACGCCCGCGGCTGTGCGGGCGTTTGATCGATGGTTTGTAGCGGTTGTATGGGTTGCTGCCCTAGCTCCGGGCGGGAGCCGGGAGCATGCGGTATCAAAGTTGCTGGCCGTATTGCCCTAGCTCGTTGATCCATGCACCGGGCTCCCGCCCGGAGCTAGGACTGGAGGCATGATGCGGGCTTAGTCATCCTCGTCATCAAAAAGCTCATCCTCATCCTCGTCATCGTCGAGGAAGTCGTCTTCCTCATCGTCGAGGAACTCGTCGTCCTCATCTTCATCGTCGTCGAGGTAGTCGTCGTCTTCCTCCTCGTCGTCCTCTTCATCGAGCAGATCGTCGTCCTCATCGACATCTTCATCGTCGTCGTAGAAGACGCCCTCGTCGAAATCCTCCTCGTCCTCGATGGCGAGCAGCGGGCGTGTGTTGAGCGGGCGGGGTACAGCGGGCGCGTCGGTGAGGGTTGAGGTGGAATGGATCAGCATCGCGTTGCCTCGGGTAGCGGTGGCTGGTGTGGGTCTGTCGTCGGCATGGGCCGGGCGGTTACACTATCGGCAGATCGGCCGCTGATAATCGCAAGTTGTACCAATCGCGGGCCGACGATCAAGCCCGCCCCGACCGAGCATTGCATTTTGTCTGAGCCCGCTGACCCCAACCCCGCCCCCGCGCCCGCCCCTGGAAACGGCCCCGCCCCCGCAATGGGCGCTGCCCACGGACCGAACCCGGCCGCCGAACCGGTTCCGAGCCGCCGGCCGCCGGTCTGGAACCTGCCCGCCGCGGTCGCCGCCTGGCTCGTGCCCGGCCTGGGGCACGTGCTGTCAGGGCATGTGAGGCGCGGTGTTATTTTGTTTGTCTGCATCGCCGGGCTCTGGACGTCGGGGCTTTTGATTGGTGGTATTAGCGTTGTGAGCACCCGCAGCGTCAACGGCACGCTCCGCGCCTGGTTCCTGGGCCAGGCGATGATCGCCCCGTCCTTCGCCGTCGAGTACACCCACGACCGCTACCGCGCGGTCAACGCCGGGCGCGACCCGCGCCCCGACGACCAGGCGATCCCGTACCAGCCGGCGTACGGCCGAGCGTACGAGATCGGCACGCTCTATTGCACGCTCGCGGGCATGCTCAACCTGCTGGCGATCGTCGATATCGTCTACCGCGAGCCGGCCAGCACCGAGCACAAGCTGCCGCTGGGGGCCGGGGGATGATCCACCTGATCCTCGCCTACCGCCCGTTCCTCGACCCTGCGCCGGTTGATCGGTACTGGCTGTGGCTGCTGCCGCCGCTGATCCTTGTCATCGCGCTGGTGTACCGGACGATCAAGAGCGACACGCTGGAGGGGCTGCCGCGCAAGGCCGGGTACCTCGCGTTCCAGATCAGCATCTTTATGGTGCTCGCGGCCACGGCGCTGTGGCTGCTGCTGCTGTTCGTGTGATGGTGCCAGGCCTTTATGATTTGAAGCCCACTAAACCCGGTACACTAGCCCCCGTGAAAGCCATCCTCGCCCAACTCGTCGAAGGCCGGCCGCTCGACGCCGAGCAGGCCGTCTACGCCTTCGACCAGATCATGTCCGGCAGGTCCGAGCCGACGCAGACCGCGGCGCTGCTCGCGCTGATCCAGCAGCGGGGCGCGACGGTCGAGGAGCTGGTCGGCGCCGCGACGGTCATGCGCAACAAGGCCGCGAAGGTCGCGGTGCCCAAGGGCCTGACCGCGATCGACACCTGCGGCACCGGCGGGGACCACGCCGGCACGTTCAACATCTCCACCGCCGCCGCGCTCGTCGCCGCCGGCGCAGGCCGGCCGATGGGTCTCTGCGTCGCCAAGCACGGCAACAAGTCCGTCACATCCAAGTCCGGCTCCTCACAGGTGCTCGACACGCTTGGCGTGAAGCTCGGCGTGGAGACCGACACGCTGACCAAGTGCCTGGACCAGGCGGGCATCTGTTTCTGTTTCGCCCCCGCGCACCACCCCGCGATGAAGCACGCCGGGCCCGTCCGCGCGGACCTGGGCTTCCGCACGATTTTCAATCTTGTCGGCCCTTTGACCAACCCCGCCGGGGCCCCGCGCCAGGTCATCGGGGTGTTCAGCCCCAAGCTGACCGAGATGATCGCCAACGTGCTCAAGCAGCTCGGCTCGATCCACGCGATGGTTGTCTACGGCCAGATGCCCGACGTGGATGGCGACGGTGCCCACCAGGGCGGGCTCGACGAGTTCTCGACGTGCGGCCCCAACCGCGTCGCCACCGTCCGCGACGGCCAGGTCACCACCGATGAGATCGACCCGACCGACCTGGACCTCTCGCTGGGGCACCCCTTGGCGTTGCGCGTCGACGGCCCCGAGCAGAGCGCGCAGATCATCACCGAAGTCCTCACGGGCAAGGCCGGCGCGCCGCGAGAGATCGTCGCGCTCAACGCCGCCGCCGCGCTGACCGTGGGCGGCGTGGCGGACTCGCTGGCCGAAGGTTTAACGATGGCCTTCGACGCCATCGACACGGGCAAGGCCAAGGCCGCGCTCGACGCGCTGATCGAACTCACCAGCCAGTCCGCGTAGCGGGCGCCGCGCCGCGTCCCGCGCGGGACCTAGACGATTCGAGACAACGCGACGCGACACGTCACCCGCGAAACGGGGAACCCACCATGCCCTACGTCGATCAAGGCGAGCCCAAACCCCCGCCCACGCTCCCGCCGATCCTGCCGATCGCCGCGGCGGTGGTCGCGGCGGCGGCGAGCGCCTGGCTCTGGGGCGTGTTCTGGTCGGGGATGAACAACGGCTGGCTGCCCCCGCTGGTGACAGGGGTCGCCGTCGGTGTCGCGATGCGTTTCGCGGGCGCCGGCCGCCTGCCCAAGGCCGGCCTGATCGCCGTCGCCGCGGCCCTGCTCGGCTCGGTCGCCGGCTACAGCTACCGCCACATGTTTGTGATGAAGTGGACCAACACGCAGACCGGCCAGCCGCTGATGCCGGACTTCAACAACGCGATGCGGTACCTGTTTAACGACATGCAGAGCTTCCTGCTGATCGCTGTTGGCGCGTATATCGCCTTCGCCATCGTCAGCAGCATCCCCTATCCCACCAAGGACGCCAGCCCCACGGCCCAGCCATGAGCCGCGCCTCCCTCGCCTTCGAGACCTCCGGCCAATCCGGGGCGCTCGCGCTCGGGCTCGGTGACCAGCTCATCGAAGCCGCCAAGCTGCCGCGCAAGAAGCGGCACAACCTCGAGCTCATGCCCGCCGTCGCGGCACTCTGCGAGAAGCACGGCGTGGCGCCTGCCGACCTGCGCGAGCTCTACGTCTCGCTTGGCCCCGGCTCGTTCACCGGCCTGCGCATCGCGATCGCGACGGCGAAGATGTTGTCACTTACGAACCCGTCGCTCAAGCTCGTCGGCGTGCCGACGATCGAGGTGCTTGCAGAACAGCACAAAGACGCCGCGGAGCACGTCGCGGTGTGCATGACCATCAAGCGCGGCACGATGTACGCGGGGGTTTATCGCGGTGGTCAACCATTGATTGAGCCTGATCTCCGGAGTAGTGAAGCGCTGCTTGCCGACGCCCCGCGTCCGCTGGCGATCGTGGCCGAAGTTCAAACCGGCATCGAACCCGCCGACGGCATCACGGCCCTCGACCGCGCATCGATCGAAGCCGACGCCGCGATCACCTGGCAACTCGGTCAACGATACGCCGGCGATGGGCGGTTCACCGCCCCCGCGGACCTGCTGCCCCTCTACATCCGCGAGCCCGAAGCGGTGACATTGTGGAACGAGCTGAGGCGGGAATAGTTATTACGCAGAGGTGCAGAGCAAACTTGCGATGATCTTTCGAGTAATCCTATCGGGACTCATAGCCGTGCTCGCATGCGTTGTTGTTTATTTGATCGCAAAGGCTCTTTGGGCCGGTGAGATCAACTTCAATGACAATACGTTCAATAGGCAGCATGAACCCATCTGGTATTGGTTTGGTGTTGGAGTGGCGTTCCTCTTCCTATATTTTGTTATCCAAGGATTTTTACAAGTCAGTGGTCTGTTGTGATTTTATCTCCGCGCCCCGGCGCCTCTGCGTGACTACAATACCCCCCACGCCGACCCCCGCCGGCGAAATGACTCGCGGGAAGACCGTTCGCTTCTCTGGCAAGCGACCAACGGAACCACCACCATGCCCCTGCCCCGCATCGCCATCGTCGGCCGGCCCAACGTCGGCAAGTCGTCGCTCATGAACCGCCTGGCCGGGCGGAAGATCTCGATCGTCGACCCGACCGCGGGTGTCACGCGCGACCGCGTCGCGACGACGATCGAGGTCCCCCACGCCGAGCCCGGTGAGGATCCGTACCAGGCGATCCTTATCGACACCGGCGGGTACGGTATTGAAGATTCGCAGCAGCTCACCGCCGAGGTCGAGCAGCAGATCGCCAACGGCTTGGCCGACGCCGACCTCGTCTTGTTCCTCGTCGATGCGCAGTCGGGCGTCGTCCCGCTGGACGAGACGGTCGCTCAGGTGCTGCGGACGAGCGCGGGCAAGGACAAGCCGATCATCCTCGTTGCGAACAAGGTGGACGCGGAGAACCTCGAGCCCGCCGGCTACGACGCGACGCGGCTGGGCTTCGGCGACCCGGTCCTGATCTCCGCCACGACGCGCTACCAGCTCAACGCGCTGTACGAAGCGATCCGTGAGCACATCGACTTCGACAACTTCTCGTCCGGCGACGAAGCGGAAGACAAGGCAGGCGTGCTCGTCGCGGTCGTCGGCAAGCGCAACGCCGGCAAGAGCACGCTCGTCAACGCGCTCGCCGGCGAAGAACGCGTGATCGTCTCGGAAAAAGAAGGCACGACACGCGACAGCGTCGATGTCCGTTGTGAATTGGATGACCGGGTCTTCACGCTGATCGACACCGCCGGCGTGCGCAAGACCAAGTCCCTGGCCGGCGATATCGAGTACTACAGCCAGCACCGCTCGCTGCGCTCGGTCCGCCGGGCGGATGTCTGCCTGCTGCTGATCGACTCGTCCGTGCCGATCAGCCAGGTCGATCACCAGCTGGTCAACGAGATCAACAAGCACCACCGGCCGACGGTCGTCGTGATCAACAAGTGGGACCTCGCGGAGGACGAGCACACGCAGGAGCAGTACGTCGAGTACCTCGACGATGCGCTCAAGGGATTGAGCTTCGCGCCGATCGTGTTCACCGCCGCGAGCAAGGGCGAGGGCATGCGCGAGGCGGTCGCCTTAGCGATGAATCTGTACGAGCAGGCCAACTGTCGGATGGGCACGAGCAAACTGAACCGCGCGGTCGAGGAGATCACCGCCGAGCGCGGCCCGAGCAACAAGCACGGCAAGCACGCGAAGATTTATTATGCGACGCAGACCGGGACCAACCCGCCGACGGTGGTACTGTTTGTGAACGACGCGGGCCTCTTTGACAACAACTACCGCCAGTACCTGATCAACCGGATGCGGGACTACGTGGACTTCAGCGAGGTGCCGATCCGTCTGTTTATCCGCGGCAAAGACAAGATGACCCCCGCCGAGCGCACGGAGATGAAGGCGCGTGGTTGATGCGATATGGTTCGGTGGCGTAGGCTTCCAGCCTGCGGTCGTGGCGCAGCCGCGAATCCGCCTCATTCAAGGAGTATTCAGGCCGCTGGCCTGACGGCAGGCTGGAAGCCTGCCCCACCGACTGATCTGTACCAACGGAACTCACCCATGCCCATCGACTTCAAGCGCCATACCCTGAGCAACGGCCTGACCGTCCTCGCCGAGGTCAACGACGACGCGCACACCGCAGCGGTCGGCTTCTTCGTCAAGACCGGCGCGCGCGATGAGACGCCGGGCATCATGGGTGTGAGTCACTTCCTCGAGCATATGATGTTCAAGGGCACTGACCGGCGGACCGCCGAAGATGTCAACCGCGAGTTCGACGAGATCGGCGCGAATTACAACGCGTTCACCAGTCACGAGCAGACGGTCTACTACGCGCACGTCCTGCCCGAGGTGCTGCCGCACGCGGTGGACCTCTTCACCGACATGCTGCGCCCGGCGTTGCGCACCGATGACTTCGACACCGAGAAGCAGGTCATCCTCGAAGAGATCGGGATGTACGACGACCGGCCGGAGTGGCGTCTGCAGGACCGGTTGCTCGAAGAGCATTATGCAGACCACGGGTTGGGCTACCGCGTGCTCGGCACGGCCGACACGGTCACCGCGCTGACCGCCGAGCAGATGCGTGCCTACTTCAACCAGCGGTACAGCCCGGACAACCTGGTCGTCTCCGCCGCCGGGCGGGTGGATTTCCATAAGCTCTGTGCCGACCTTGAAGAGCGTTGCGGCGGTTGGTCGCCCGCCGACGCGGCGCGCGCCTACACCGACCCCGCCGAGCAGGACAAGCGGATCGGGCTCAAACAGGCATCCGTCAGCCGGCACTACCTGGCGATGCTGTGCCCCGGCCCGTCGGCGCAGGACGAGATGCGTTACCCGGCCAAGGTGCTCGCGGACGTACTCGGCGACAGCGACGGCTCGCGCCTGTACTGGGCCTTGGTCGATCCCGGCCTGGCGGACGAGGCGGACTTCTCGTTCTGGCCCCACGACCGGGCGGGCGCGTTCATGGCCTACGCGTCCTGCGACCCCGGCCGCGCCGAGGCGGTGGAGGCGAAGCTGTTCGCAACGCTCGATATGGTCCAGGGCGCGGGCTTCGATATCAATGCCGACGAAGTCCAGCGCGCCGTCAACAAACTCGCGACGCGCGCGACCCTGCAGGGCGAACGGCCCGCCGGCCGGATGCAGGCGCTGGGCGCTCAGTGGATGTATCACGGCCGATACGTCCCGCTGGACGAAGAACTCGGCCGGCTGATGGCGGTGACGGTGGACGACATCCAAGTAGTGGTGGGGCGGTACATTTTTTCCCCGCGCACAGTTGTCACGCTCGGACCGGAATCGACGTCTTAAACTCCTTCGTCTTTTTGATGAACTGAGATGCCATGATCCACTCGATCCCCGACATCCTGGTCGACCTGCGTGCGGGGAAGATGATTGTGCTCGTGGACGACGAGCAGCGTGAGAACGAGGGCGACCTGGTCTGCGCCGCGCAGTTCGCGACGCCGGAGTTGATGAATTTCATGCTCAAGGAGGCGCGCGGGATGATGTGCGTGCCGATGAGCGGGGCGGTGTGCGATCGGCTTGATTTGCCGCCTCAATCCGAGCGGAACACCTCGAACCGGACGACGGCGTACACGGTCAGCGTCGATGCGCACGAGCGGTTCGGCGTCACGACCGGCGTCAGCGCCGCGGACCGGTCACGGACCTGCCTGGTCCTCGCGGACCCTAGAAGCAAGCCCGGTGACCTGGACCGGCCTGGCCACATGCACCCGCTGCGGGCGCGGGGCGGGGGCGTGCTCGTCCGCGCCGGTCAGACCGAGGGCTCGGTTGATCTCTGCCGCCTGGCGGGGCTCGAGCCGGTGTCGGTCATCATCGAGATCATGAACGAAGACGGCTCGATGGCCCGGCGGGGCGACCTTGAAGCGTTCTGCAGGCAGCACGACCTGAAGATGTGCTCGGTCGCGGACGTGATCCACCACCGGCTGGAGCGCGACACTTTGGTCAGACGGGTCGAGCGCGTCCCGTTCGAGAACGCGCTCGGCCGGTGGCACCTGAACGTCTACGAATCCACGGTGGACCCGATGCCGCACGTCGCGCTGACCTGCGGCGATGTCGGCGAGCCGGACGGCTGCGGCGGCTCGGTCCCCGCGTCGTCGTCAGTGCTCGTCCGCA
>JANQKT010000010.1 GCA_028280965.1 Phycisphaeraceae bacterium | reverse complement strand
CAGACCGGCAAGCCCGGCGTCGTCGTCTGCACCTTCGACGCGGAGCTGTACGGCCACTGGTGGTTCGAGGGCCCGCAGTTCCTCCGCGATGTCATGCTCTCGCTCAATGCGATCCCGGAGATCAACGTCTGCACAACCAGCGAGTACCTCGAATCGACGTTCGTCGATAAGGTCGTCTCGATGCCCGAGGGCTCGTGGGGCGAAGAAGGCGACCACCGGGTCTGGACCAACGAGCAGGTCAACTGGATGTGGGACATCCTGTACCGCTGCGAAACAAACTTTGGCCGGGCGCTGTGCGAGATGCCCTGGCGGGAGAAAGGCGGCGAGCAACTCAAAGAGCTTCTCGAAAAAGCCGGCCGACAACTCCTGCTCATGCAGGCCAGCGACTGGCCGTTCGTGATCCGCCGGGGCCAGGCCGTGGACTACGGCATCAAGCGGTTCATGCAGAACGTGACGCGCTTCGAGACGCTGCTCGACATCGCCGAGAAGGTGCACGCGGACTCGGCCTACCTCGGCGGGCTGACGGACGTCGAGAAGCACGAGATCGCAGATGCCGATATCCACGATGTGATCTTCCCGGAGATCGATCTGGAGTGGTGGAATATGTGAAGCATCAATGACCGCTCACCTCCCCATGCTCACCCTGATGTCGATCATCCCCGCGTGCCTGCTGGGTGCCGCGGCGGTGGGGGCGTCGCTCAAGGCGCCGCGCAGCGAGCTGGCGTTCTTCCTCGGGCTGGGCGTGTCGCTGCTGGGCGCGTTCCTCGCCTGCTTCTGGCTCTGGCACGGCGGGCCGGCGGTGTACTCGGTCTATTCCATCGCGGCGCTCTCGCCGGTGATCACCGGGACCTTCGCGCTGGGACGCGCGGTGGCCTGATCCCGTCTCACACAAAGGCGCGAAGCCAAGGCGATGAAACCACAGATTCACACGGATAGGCACAGACCCATCCGCGTGAATCCGGGTGTATCTGTAGTTACTGGTTCCGATGGTTTGTTCTTTGCGCCCCGCCCTTGCGTGAGATCAAATAGGATGGTGCCATGAGATTGCTCATCGCCACCTCCAACCCGCACAAGATCGAGGAGATCCTCGCGGTCGCGCGCGGGCAGGAAACCGAGCTCGAGCTGCTGGGCCTCAAGGACGCGGGCGTCGATGTCCCCGAGCCGGTGGAAGACAAGCCGGACTTTGCCGGCAACGCGCTGCTCAAGGCGACCTATTACGCCGAGCACGCCAAGCTTCCCTGCCTCGCCGACGACAGCGGGCTCGAGGTCGATGCGCTCAAGGGCGCGCCCGGCGTCATCAGCGCACGGTACGCCGGCACGACGGGCGGGCGCGACATCGTAGACCCCGCGAACAACCAGAAGCTCATGCAGGAACTCGGCGACACACCGGCCGACCAGCGCCGGGCGCGGTTTGTCTGCGCGATGGCGCTCGCCTGGCCGGGCAAACAGCACGAGCCGATCCTGGTCCGCGGGACCTTCGAGGGCCGGATCATCACGCCCGACCAGGCCGACGATCCAAAACAGCCGCACCTGGGCCGGGGCACAAACGGCTTCGGCTACGACCCGCTGTTCTGGCTCGAGGACCGCGGCTGCACGAGCGCCGAACTGAGCCCGGGGGAAAAGAACGCCATCAGCCACCGCGGCGACGCGACGCGCAAGCTCCTGCTCGCCCTGCGGCACTGGCGGGTGCATGAGCCCGCATCGCCGTAGTCTCAACGGTTTACGCGTCACATTTTTTCTGAAAAATCGCAACCATTCGGCTGCTGGATCGTCTACTACACCTGGAAGCGGTCTCTTAACCACGGGGTTCCACTATGAAATGCTGCGCGTGTCAGTCGGACAATCTTCAGCTCATCAAGGTCTTCGCCGGCCACAACCCGATGGGCTGGTCCCCGGTCGGTGGAGAGAAGGACATCTTCGGCAACTACAAGAAGCTGCGCCCGCTGCTGGCTCACGCCTGCAACGACTGCGGCAACGTGAATTGGAACATCAAGATCGTCAAAGAGCTGGACCCGGGCGAGAACGCCCGCGCACTAGACGCCATGGCCAGCGCGGTGGACGACCCCGGCGAAGACAGCGCGGCGTACACGCTCGGCGACGAGTTGTTCTGAGGGCCCTCGGCTATACTTGCCCGGGCCTGATTGTTCTTCATGCCCGGAGCATGCCCTTGAAACCCTCGCCCGCCCGCTGTGCCGTGCTGTTTTCGCTGACCCTGATCGTCATGCTCGCCGGCGTGCGGAGCGTGCACGCGCAGGTCGCGCCCAAGCCCGACCTGCGCAACTCGGTCGTCAAGATCCACACCACCGCCCGGCTGCCCAGCCTGTTCCAGCCCTGGCGCAAGCAGCCGCCACGCGACAGCTCGGGCACCGGCGTCGTGATCGACGGCAACCGCATCCTCACCAACGCCCATGTCGTCGCCTACGCGACGCAGGTCTACGTCCAGCCCTATCAGTCCGCCGACCGGATCGAGGCGGAGGTCATCGCGTATGCGCCCGGCGTTGATCTCGCGCTGATCGAGCTGCCCGAAGATGAGCAAGGCTTTTTTGAGACCCGCCCGGCGCTGCCGTTTGCTGAAGAGCTCCCTGCGATCCGCGGCGACGTCTCGGCCTATGGCTACCCCGTCGGCGGGGACGACCTGTCGGTCACCAAGGGCATCATCTCCCGCATCGAGGTCGCCAACTACAAGCACGGCTTCACCGGCCTGCGCATCCAGGTCGATGCGGCGCTGAACCCCGGCAACTCCGGCGGGCCGGCGATCATCGACGGCCAGATCGTCGGCATCGTCTTCTCCGGCATGAGCCAGGCCGACAACATCGGCTACCTCATCCCCGTCAAGGAAGTCAACGACTTCCTCACCGACGCGGAGGACGGCCAATACGACGGCCGGCCGGAGCTGAGCATCGGCTCGATGCAGACGCTGGAGAACGACGCGCTGCGCGACAAGCTCGGCCTGGCGGATGATGTCACCGGCATGCTGGTCAACCGCGTGTTCGAATCCAGCAATGCTCCGCTCAAACCCTGGGATGTCATCACGCACATCGGCGGGCACGACATCGACAACATCGGCAACTGCAGGATCCGCGACGACCTGCGCGGCAGCTTCAACTACTTTGTACATCAGGTGATTGACGAGGAAGGCAACGTCCCGCTGACGATCATGCGCGGTGGCGAAACGCTTGAGGTGAAAGTGTCGGCCGAGCTCGACCCGCCGGCGCTGATGCCCTCGCTGGCGAAGGGCAACGACCACCCGCGTTACTACATCGCCGGCCCGCTGGTCTTCAGCCAGGCGACGCAGGAGATCGCCGGGGCGTTGCCGGCGCGCTACATCCAGCTGTTCAACTTCTTCGGCAACCCGCTGGTCACGCGCGTCAGCGACGAACCGGCGTTCGCCGGCGAGGAGATCGTCGTCGTCGCCGCGCCGATGTTCGACCACCGCATCACCAAGGGCTACGACAGCCAGCACCTCTCGGTCGTCCACAAGATCAACGGCGTCGAGGTCAAGAACCTCGCCCACCTCGCCGAGCTGTTCCGCGATCTCGAAGACAAGTACATCACCATCGAGTTCGCCCAGCGCATCGGCGAGACAGTCGTCTTCGACCGCAAGGCCCTGCTGGCCTCGACCGAGGAGATCCTCACCGACAACGGCATCCGCTACCAGGCCAGCCGGGACCTGTGGGAATACCTGCCCGAGGAGTAGAGGCGGCAGAATCAACTTTTTCTTGAATGAAGGGGTCTAGGCCTTGACCGCGGCTGCATTTTCCTGTATTTTCAGTTTAGACTGAAATAAATGGCTGATCTGGCCGATAAAGCCCATAGACCCACGGGGCCCGACATGACGCTCACCGACATCCAACAGAAGTTCGTGCTCCACTGGGGCGAGATGGGCAGCCGCTGGGGGATCAACCGGACGGTGGCCCAGATCCATGCGCTCCTATTCGTCAGCGACAGGCCGCTGAACGCGGACGACATCGCGGCCACCCTCAGCGTCGCCCGGTCCAACGTCAGCACCTCCCTCCGCGAGCTCCAGGGCTGGGGCATCGTGCAGGTCGTGCCCATGCTCGGCGAGCGGAAGGACCACTTCACCACCCAGGCGGACGTCTGGGAGATGCTGCTCGCCGTGCTGGACGAGCGCAAGAAGCGGGAGATCGACCCGACCCTGACCGTCCTGCGCGAGTGCGTGATGGAGGCCAAGGACGCCGGCCCCAGCGAAAAACACACGCACGACCGGCTGTCGGACCTGCTCGAGCTGGTCGAGGCGATGAGCGGCTGGTACGGGCAGGTGCGTTCGCTGCCCCGGCCGATGCTCGTGCGGTTTATGAAGATGGGCTCGAAGCTGCGGAAGCTGCTGGGCGGCTAGGCCGCATGAGGCAGCAAGCGCATCACGCTTCAAGGCTTGTACCGAACCCGGTGATGCTGCGTCGGCGTCGCCAAAGCGGCCGAAAGGAGGCCAACCATGCAACTGCTCGCGACAACCGAAAACCTCCTGGTCCCCACCTACGCGATCTATCTATTTCTGAGTGTCGTGCTCACCGTCTGGGTCGCGCGGACCCTGCACCACCACGGACGCGTCTTCCTCATCACCGCGTTTCACGGCGACGAGAAGCTGGCAGACTCGGTCAACCACCTGCTGGTCGTCGGGTTCTACCTGATCAACCTGGGCTGGGTGACCCTGGCGTTGAGGGCGGGCGATGAGCCGCTGATCGTCAGCGATGTGTTCGAACTGCTCAGCTACAAGCTCGGTGTGGTGCTCCTGATCCTCGGGGCGATGCACTTCTTCAACATCTACGTGTTCAACCGGATGCGGAAGAACGCGCTGTACGACAGCGCCCCGCCACCGATCGAGCCGGATGGGCAACTCAATCTTGAGGTTCCGGGGCAGCTTCCGGGGGAACCGACTGCATAGGTGCAGGCGGGTTCGATCCCGCACCGCGCTTCGCGGCGTGGTGCGGGCTTGGGATTATGAAGCATCAATCAACTGACCGGAAAGGAGATGCGATGCAAAGCCCCAACCAACTCACCGTCCTCTACGACCCGACCTGCGGGTTCTGCGTGCGGTGCCGGCAGTGGCTCGATAAACAGCCCAAAAAAATCGCGATGCGGTTCATCCCGCAGGGCTCGAGCCGGCAGCAGCGGCTGTACCCGGGGCTCGAATACAAGACCGACGAGCAGGGCCGGCCGGACGAGCTCTTGGTCATCGATGACGCGGGGAACATCTACCGCGACGACAAGGCGTGGGTGATGTGCTTCTACGCGCTGCGCCATTACCGGGGGCTGGCGATGCGGCTGGCCCGGCCGGGCATGGCGGGGCTGGCCCGCCGGGCGTACACGCTGATCAGCAGGAACCGCCGGGCGATCTCCACGATCGTCGGCGCGGGCGCCGACGACGCGCGGCTCAAGCAGACACTCGAAGCCGAGCCCGACACCCCACGGTGCAACAATGCGCTGGGTGCGCTGCGCGAAGCGAAACAGGCTGTTGCGAAGCAGCACGGGGTGACGACATGAATCTGCCAATCACCCTGATCGGCCGGCTGGCGGACTGCGTGCAGCTGACCTACCGCACGCCGGCGGAGTCGGTGCGGCCGCTGCTGCCCGACGGTCTCGAGCTGGCCGTGCGTGGGCCGTGGGCGTTCTGGAATGTCATGGCCTGCCGGGTTGAACACATTCGGCCGGCCGGCGTGCCGGCGATGCTCGGGCTGACCTACCACCACGTGGCCTACCGGCTGCTGGTGCAGGCGATGAACGACCGGGCGGAGGTCGTGCGCGGGCTGCACTTTCTGCGCAGTGAGGTCGATGCGCGGGCGGTTTCCTTCCTCGGTAATCGGCTCACTGATCTTCGGATGCATCCCGCATCGATTAGCTTCGATGCCGACGACTGCGGCGTATATGTCCAAGCAAGCAAGGGAGAATCCGGTAGCGGCTCCGGCCTGCTGATCGATGCCGCGCACGCGCCGGCGCGGCTGGCGGACGGCTCGTGTTTCCCGACCATTGATGACGCCCGCGCGTTCTGCCGACACACGCCCAACGCGCTGGCGGTTGCTGAACACGACGGGCAGCGGCTGCTGCGTACAACACGCGTCTCACGCGCGTCCGGCGCCTGGTCCGAGTCGCCGGTGGTTGTGAGGCAGGCGCGCCTGGCTTTTCTTGAATCGATCAGCCAGGACAGGCTTATCGAACTCGAATGGGCGTGCCGGCTTGGGGCGACGGACTGCCGATGGGAGATCGGCGGGGTGTCGGGGTTGTTGCAGCAATCACGGCGGCCACAAGCTGATCCATTCCTCATCGCAGGGTAAGCCCGGCACGGATGTGTCCAGCTTTGGCTTGCCAGCTGGCTCCGCAAGGGACGATGCGCGTCGCCCGCTAAACGGTTCGGACCGTTTCGATCTTTGAGATCAGCCATTGCGCGAGCGCGGTCTTGGCCATCCTGCCCGGTGCATCGCGTCGGCCGTCGGCGTAGAAGAGGATCGGCTCGATGTCGGCCGCGTCCATCGTCTGGAGCGGGTTGGCGAGGATCGCGTCGACCTTCTTGCGCTGCATCTTCTCAACCGCGCGGGCCTCGAGCACCGCCGGGTCTTCGAGGGCGAAGGCGATGATCGTCTGGTCGCCGCGCTTGGTCCTGGCGCAGCCGGCGACGAGGTCGGGCGTCGGCTCGAGCTCGATCTTCAGCCCCTCGCCGCGCGGGGTCTTGCCCCGGATCAGTTGGGCGGGGCGGTAGTCGGCGACGGCGGCGGCCTTGATCAGTACATCGCTCTTGGGGAAGTGCTCGGCGAGGAGTGCTTCGAGGTCGGCGGTCGTGTTGAAGCGGATGACGTTGACCTGATCGGCGATACTCGGGGGCATCAGCACCGGGCCGAGCAGCAACGTCACGTCATGGCCCGCGGCCGAGGCCGATTCTGCAAGCGCGAAGCCCATCTGCCCGCTGCTGCGGTTGGAGATGAACCGGACATCATCGATCGGTTCGCGGGTTGGGCCGGCGGTGATGAGGATGCGCATGGGCAAGAGACTATCCCCGCATTAGCGCCCGCCCGCAAGGGCGGGGTTCTTCGCCGATCGCAACAAATCCGAGCCCCGCCC
>JANQKT010000230.1 GCA_028280965.1 Phycisphaeraceae bacterium | reverse complement strand
GTGCGTGCCCGGCGGGACGACGTGCCGCTGCGGCGATCGGCCGAGGACCGGCGCGGGGTGAGTGGGGGTGGTGTCGTTCATCGCCTGGTCATTCTAGGCGTGAAATCAATCCGCCAACCGATCGAGCACCGCTTCACGAAAATTTGCGGTTGGTGCGTTTTCGCCCGTCCACAGCTCAAACTGCGACGCGGCCTGACGGACGAACATCTCGACCCCCGAGACGGTGATGCAGCCCGCGGCCTTGGCCTCGCGCAGCAGGCGCGTCTCGACGGGGTTGTAGATCGTGTCGAAGACCAGCGGAAGTGTGCTGGTTGCTGGTTGCGGGTTGCTGGTGAAGTCATACGGCGTCGCGTCTTCGTTCGGGTGCATCCCGATCGGCGTGCAGTTGATCAGGATATCGAAACCGGCCGAGCCGATCGCGTCGAGACCGGCGTGCCGCGCATCAAACGCATCCGCAAGCTCGGCCGCCTTCTCGACGGTCCGGTTATAGACCGTCACCGCGGCTTGGTAGTGCGCGAAGCCCGCGACCACCGCCCGCGCCGCGCCGCCCGCGCCAAGCACGGCGACACGATTGCCTCCGAGTTGCTCCCGATTGATCTTCAGTGCATCGCACACCGCGTCCAATGCCGCGGCATAGTCGGTATTGGACGCGTACAGCACCCCGTCGCCGCGCACCGTCAGCGTGTTCGCTGCACCGATCTTGGCGCTCAGCGGCTCGATCTCGCCACCCATTTCTTCAACGAATCGCTGCAGGTTCTGCTTGTGCGGGATCGTGACGCTCGCCCCGCGGAAGTTCAGCGAAGGCTCGGCGAGGAGGCTGCCGACCGTCGCCTTGAAGTGCTCGTACGCCGGCGGGATCGGCATCGGCAGGTAGACGCCGTTGTAGTCGATCGCGTCAAAGCCCGCGTTGTGGATCGCCGGGGACATCGAGTGCCCGACGGGGTGGCCGATCACACCGAAGACCTCTGTGTCCGCGTTGAGCCTGTCCCAGCGGTAGAGCGTTTTGAGCTCTTCGATTGTCGGCTGGCCCGGCGCGGTGCCGTGCGCACCGTCGATCGCGGCGAAGGTCAGCAGCGCGCCGAATTTCTTGGCGAGCACGCGCGACATCAGGCCCGCTTCGCCCATGCACAGCGCGATGGTCGGTTTGGTCCGGTCGCGGATGATCTCGAAGGCTTCGAGGTTGTCGCGCAGCGAGCGCGCCGCCCAGGCGAGCTTGACCACGCGACACCCCCGGAAGCCGGCCATCGCCGCAATACGGCGGGTGAGATCGCTGGGCCGCGTCTCGAAGTCGTGCGACGAGAGGATCAGCCCGGTATCGGTCCGGCGCGGTTGGTCTTCGTGGTCGACGACAAGGTTGATCTTCTGGCGGAGGTTCGCCGAGCGGTCGTACGCGGCGAGTTCAACGTCGAAGTACGCCGGGCCGTGGCCCGCGCAGGCGATGCCGAGGTGCTCGATGAGCGCGACGCGGTGCATGTCGTCGCCGTCGTACTCCCCGCCTTCCCACGCCGGGCGGATCGTGACGATGCACGGCAGCGGGCAGGCCTTGACCAGTTCAACCGCGGCGTCGCGGTCCTCAGTGAACCGGTCCAGGCGCAGCTCGACCAGGTCGGCCCCCGCGGTGCGCGCGGCGTCCGCGTCGGACAACGCCTGGTCAACGGATTCCACCATGATGGGCACGCAGAGCTTGGTCATCGGGCGATAGGGTAGCGTTTAGCCTGTGGGGCCCGGCGGGTACACGCGTTCGACGCTGGGCCCTAAACGCTATACGCTAAACGCTCCGCACGATCAGGAGCACGCACGATGCCCACCACCGACCGCAAGGGACGCAAGCAGATCCTCCCGGCTGAGGCCCTCGCGGCGGGTTGGCGGACATGGGTCGCGCTGCTCGTGGCTGCGTCAGGCGGCCTGATCGCGGTGTTGGCAACGCAGCCGACATCAGTTGAACCAGGTTCAGGTGGGGCGGGCTTCGCTGGCTCGGCCCTAATCGGGCTGGCCCTGGCCTGGTTGGTCCTGCTAGGTGGCGTGGTCCTTATCCTGCGCAGCTACTGCTTCCGGGCGCTGTGGGATGGCCGGCCGGTCGAGCCGGGCAGCTACCTCAAGGGGATGTATCAGGTCTGGGGCGTATTGGTTGTGGGCGCGCTCATCGCGGTCTTGGGCGCGGTGCTGATGCAGGCGGTGCTGCCGGGCGTGCTGGTTGTGATCGGGGCGCTGCTGTTGTTGATTTTTGCCCGGCCGAGCGGGAAAGCACTGGGCGTGTGAACAATGTCCATCGCCGCAACTGTCAACCCGCGAGCGCGGGTCGGCCGATGTTGCTTTTGTTCAGTTTTTATGTTGTTTTGCAACCCGTTCTCAATCATGCGGCGGCTGTCAGAATCTTTGCTACGCCGCTTTGTCAAGGCGCTTCAGACCAGCTATGGTGTAGCGCTCGATCCGCGAGGATCAGGGGGGATGGACGACAGGAGCCGCCCCCGGAATCAAGGCCATACGGCCAGCAGAGACGAGCACTTTGTCTTACGAAAAAACCGATCAGTTCGTGTTCCCCAAGTGGGTGAACTACCTCTTGCCGCTCATCGTGGTCTCCGTCCTCGCAGGCGCGACCACCGTCCCGCCGCTGGTGATGTACGGCGGGTCGGCCGAGACGCTCAACGTCGGCTACCAGCCCGACCAGCCCGTGCCCTACAGCCACGCGACGCACGTCGGCAAGCTCGGCATGGACTGCAAGTCCTGCCACAACACGGTGGACAAGGCCAGCTTCGCCGCGATTCCCCCCACGCAGATGTGCATCAACTGCCACGCGCCTGGCAAGGACCTCAAGGGCCTGCCGACCAACATGCCCGGCGTGCACCAGGCGTCGCTGAACCTCCGCCCGGTCTGGGAGAGCTACTTCTCCGGTGAATCGATCCCGTGGAAGAAGGTCCACGACCTGCCCGACTACGCCTACTTCAGCCACGATGCCCATGTGAACAAGGGCGTCGGCTGCGTGAGCTGCCACGGCCGGGTGGACAAGATGGGCGGAGCGGGCACCAACGACGCGGTCGCCGGGGTCTACCAGGCCAAGAACCTGTCGATGGGCTGGTGCTTGGAGTGCCACCGCGCACCGGAGAAGCACCTGCGCCCGCTGGATCAGATCACGAGTATGGACTGGTCGCCTTTGCATGACCCGCGTGTTATCGCGGCGATCGAGCAGGGCGAAGTAGAAGAAGGCGATAAGCAGGCGGCGCAGCTCTGGCTGGGCACGAGGCTCAAGCAGGAATACGAGATCAACAACCCGGCGTACATGCAGTCGTGTTCGACCTGCCACCGATGAACCGACCCGGGCCGGAGCTTTGCTCCGGCTCGGTGTGAAGACGAAGACCACGCACAACCTACCGAGGCAACCGCCGACGTGTCGACCCTAGAAGACCACATCACCGGACAGGCCTACTGGCGCTCGATCGAGGAGCACGCCAACTCGCCGGAGCTGCTCGCGCAGCTCGATGACGAGTTCCAGGGCTACGACCCCGACGAGATCCAGGCGGTGTCCCGCCGGTCGTTCCTCAAGCTCGCCGGCGCCTCGCTGGCGCTGGCCGGGCTGACGCTGTCGGGCTGCCGGCGGTGGCCGGAAGAAGAGCTCGCGCCCTTTACCACGCGGCCCGAAGACCTGATCCCCGGCGTGCCGAACTACTTCGCGTCCATGGCCGAGCGCGGCGGCGTCGCGCACCCGATGCTCGTCGCCAGCTTCGATGGCCGGCCGATCAAGGTCGAGTCCCACCCCAAGGCCGGCTACGCGACCGACATCTACGACCAGGCCCTGACCCTGCAGCAGTATGATCCGGCCCGGCAGCGGGATGTGATCTTCGGGAAGATCGAGGGTGAAGTCGACCACGGAAAGCGCAGCTCCTGGACGAGCCTTGAAGGCTGGTTGAACACCAAGGTTGGCGAGCTGAAAGCCGCCGATGGCGGCGCGAAGTTCGCCGTGCTGTCCGAGCCGACGAGTTCGCCGACGGCGTTACGTCTGAAGGCAAAACTCAAGGCTGCGATGCCTAACAGCTCGTGGGTGACCTACGAGCCGTTGTCGCAGGACAGCTCGATCGAGGGCAGCAAGCTCGCGTTCAACGGCAAGGCCGTGCGGACGCAGTACGACGTCGCCAAGGCGAAGGTGATCGCCTGCTTCGACAGCGACTTCCTCTGCGACCACCCGTCCGCGACGCGCAACGCCAAGGGCTGGGCGGTCGGGCGCAAGACGGTGGACACGACCAAGACGATGAACCGGATGTACGCCGTCGAGCCGGCGATGACGATCACCGGCTCCGCAGCGGACGAACGCCTGCCGGTCAAGCCCTCGCGCGTGGCGAACATTCTTCTTGAAGTGCATCAAACGATTGGGTACGGCGGTGTAGACTCACCGCGTACTGGTGCGCATAACACCGACCTGAATGAGTCCGAGCAGCAGTTTGCGAACAAGCTCGCGACCGACCTGCTTGCCAACCAAGGCGCGAGTATCGTCGTCGCCGGCGCGAACCAGCCGGCGGATGTCCACGCCCTGACCCACGCGATCAACAAGGCGCTGGGCAACCTCGACCAGACGATCACCTACAGCGACGAGCCGACCGCCGATGCCGATGGGCAACTGGCCGGCCTTGAAGCGCTGGCCAAGCAGATGGCCGCCGGCGAGATCGACACGCTGCTGATCCTCGGCGGCAACCCGGTGTTCGACGCGCCCGCCGACCTGAAGTTTGGCGAGGCGCTGGGCAAGGTCAGCCACGCGATCAAGCTCGGGCTGTACCGCGACGAAACGGCGGCGGCCTGCGAATGGGCGCTGCCCGCCGCATCGAGCTTTGAAAGCTGGGGCGATGGGCGCTGGTACGACGGCACGGTCGCGGTCCAGCAGCCGCTGATCCTGCCTTTGTTTAATGGGCGTTCCGCGATCGAATTGCTGGCATCCGTGCTAAGCGACAAGCCGCTGACCCAGCCCGCTGGCTATGAGCTGGTGCGCGAGACGTTCCGCGAGCAGAAGCTGCTGGACGGTGTGGACTTCGCCGAGCACCTGAGCGACGCGGGCTATGCCGCCGACCTGCTCGGCTTCGAAAAACAGTGGCGGCGCGCGGTGCACCTGGGCTTCGTGCCCGGCAGCGCGTTCAAGAAGGTCTACGTCGATGCGCAGGTCGTCACGCCCAAGCTCCAGCAGGCGGGTGAGTTCGAGATCGTCTTCCGGCCCAGCTCGGTCTACGACGGCCGGTTCGCCAACAGCCCGTGGTTGCAGGAGTGCCCGGACGCGATGACCAAGGTCGTCTGGGACAACCCGCTGCTCTTGAGCGTGCCGGACATCAAGGAACACAAACTGATCAATGGCGACATGATCGATCTACTTGTCGATGGCGAACGGATTGCGGATTCGACGGTCTACGGCCAGCCCGGCCAGGCGAAGGGTGTTCTCGTCGCGCAGGTCGGCAACGGGCGCGGCAAGCAGGCGGGCAGCGTCGGCGAGAACGTCGGCACGGATTTCTACCCGCTCCGCCGCACCGGCGGGATGGGCTTTGCCGCCGTTGACAAAAAAGCCTTGACCGGCAAGGTCGGCCGGGACAGCAAGATGGCGACGACCACGGTTCACCACCTCGTGCAGGGCCTGTCGAAAGAGGTGGACAAGACTTCGCTCTCGGGCCTGGAAAAACGCGCGGGCAAACCGGGCAAGTCTGGCACCAAGGGCAACATCATCAAGGAGGGCAAGCTCAAGGACTGGAAAGAGCACCCTGAACACATCATGGGCCACGCGCACGGCGATATCTCGCTGCAGCTCTTCGACCCGCCCTCGGTGTTTGAAGACGGCTCGTTCAAGAAGCACCACGAAGACGGGCCGGAGGTCTTCAACAACCCCCACGCGTGGGGCATGACGATCGACCTGACCTCGTGCATCGGCTGCAGCGCCTGTGTCATCGCCTGTCAGGCGGAGAACAACATCCCGACGGTCGGCAAGGAGCAGGTCTGGCGGTCGCGCGAGATGCACTGGCAGAGCACCCACACCTACTTCAAGGGCGACCCCGAGAAGCCCGAGGAGATCCAGGTCGTGCACCAGCCGGTTGCGTGCGTGCAGTGCGAGAACGCGCCGTGTGAGCAGGTCTGCCCGGTCGCGGCGACGGTGCACGACACCGAGGGCCTGAACACGATGGTGTACAACCGCTGCATCGGCACGCGGTACTGCTCGAACAACTGTCCTTACAAGGTCCGTCGGTTCAACTACTTTGACTACCACGCCAAGAGCGCCCGGCAGGACGTCGCCAACCCCTGGCTGAACATCCCCGACACGCAGCAGGACGCGGCGATCGACAAGATCAAGCGCCTCGCGTTCAACCCGGACGTCACCGTGCGGATGCGCGGGGTGATGGAGAAGTGTACCTACTGCACGCAGCGGATCCAGCGCGCCAAGATCCAGCAGAAGAACGCCTACATCCAGGCGAACAAGGAAGGCGGGTACACCCACGACCCGGCCGAGCAGAAGACCGTGCCCGACGGCACGATCAATGTCGCCTGTCAGGACGTTTGCCCGACCGACTGTATCGCGTTCGGCGACCTGAACGATCCCAACTCTAAGGTCGCCCAGATCCAATACAAGAACAATCGCGTCTACTCGGTGCTGGAAGAGCTCAACACACGGCCGCGCACCAAGTACCTGGCGAAGATCCGCAACCCGTACCCGGGCGACAGCAAAAAGGCGGAGAAGCAAGAGACGACCTGACCGGCGACGCGTCGCGGTTGTTTCGAACCGCGAAACGACGGGCGAGCAGCTCGAGATAAGACGAACCGGAGCCTAAACCCCAGGCCCTAAACCCTAGACCCTACGACATGGCAGCGATCCACCCCGGCAGCACGATCCCCACCGTCGACACGGACAACACCGTGGACGACCCGACCCGCCGCGCGCCGCTCGTGACCGGCGGGCTCGACTTCGCCGGCGTCACCGAGAACGTCGCGCGCGTCGCGACGACCCGGCCGGACCTGCTGTGGTGGTCCGGCTTCCTCGTGCTGAGCGCGATGGCGATGGGGTTTTTCACCTTCATCGGCTACCTCTTCGTCACCGGCGTGGGCATCTGGGGCAACAACCAGCCGATCGCCTGGGGCTTCCCGATCATCAACTTCGTGTTCTGGGTCGGCATCGGCCACGCGGGCACGCTGATCTCCGCGATCCTGTTCCTGTTCCGCCAGAACTGGCGGACGTCCATTAACCGCTTTGCCGAGGCGATGACGATTTTTGCGGTCGTCTGTGCGGGTATCTTCCCCGCGATCCACGTCGGCCGGCCCTGGCTGGCGTTCTGGCTGTTCCCCTACCCCAACCAGATGGCGATGTGGCCGCAGTTCCGCTCGCCGCTGTTGTGGGACGTCTTCGCGGTCTCGACCTACGCGTCGGTGTCGCTCTTGTTCTGGTACACCGGCATGGTGCCCGACCTCGCGACGCTGCGCGACAAGGCCAAGAGCCGCATCGGGCAGATTTTTTACTCCTTCTTCGCGCTCGGCTGGACCGGCAGCGCCCGGCACTGGCACCGGTTCGAGAAGGCGTACCTCCTGCTGGCCGCGCTGTGTACGCCGCTGGTGCTCTCGGTGCACTCGGTCGTTTCGTTCGACTTCGCCGTCGCCCAGCTCCCGGGCTGGCACACGACGGTCTTCCCGCCTTACTTCGTCGCCGGCGCGATCTACGGCGGGTTCGCGATGGTGCTCACGCTCGCCATCCCCTGCCGCGAGTGGCTGGGCCTCAAGCACATCATCACGATGCGGCACATCGTCAACTGCGCCAAGGTCATGCTCGGCACGGGCATGATCGTGATGTACGCGTACTCGATCGAGTTCTTCGTCGCCTGGTATTCGGGCCACCACTTCGAGCAGTTCGTCTTCCGCAACCGCCCGCTAGGCAACTACACGGTCGGCTTCTGGACGATGGTGTTTTGCAACTGCATCGGCCCGCAGGTTTTGTGGATCAAGAAGTGCCGCGAGAACCTGTGGTGGATCATGTTCGCCGCGATGTGCGTGAACATCGGCATGTGGTTCGTGCGCTTCGTCATCACGGTGACATCCCTGAGCCGCGACTTCCTGCCCGGCAGCTGGGCGCAGTTCCACCCGACGTGGGTCGACATCTGCATGTTCGCCTGCTCGTTTGGGCTGTTCGGCTCGCTGTTCTTCCTGTTCCTCAAGTTCCTGCCGGTCATCGCGATCTCTGAGGTCAAGACCGTCATGCCCGAGGCGCACGCCAGCCACCACGGCGGCGATCACGCTGATGCGGGCAAGGAGGACGCCTAAGCCATGACTGCCATTGACACCCCTATCACGGGCACCGGCCACGCCGAGCCGGCCGAAGCCGCCGCGGAGCCGAAGCTGTTCGGCCTGATCGGCGAGTTCGACAACGTGGACGACATCATCGGTGCCGCCAACGCGGTCCGCGAGGCCGGCTACAAGAAGACCGATGTGCACAGCCCCTTCCCGGTGCACGGCATCGACGATGCGCTGGGCATCAAGCCGACGGTCCTGCCCTGGATCGTGCTGGCGATGGGCCTGACGGGCATGACGACCGGGCTGCTGCTGACGACGTACACGATGGCGGACTGGCTGCCGATCCCGGAGCGCGTGCCCGAGAACTTCGAGGGCTACAAGTTCCTGATCTCCGGCAAGCCGTTCAACTCGCTCGCCGGGTTCATCCCGGTTATTTTTGAGCTGACGATCATGTTCAGCGCGTACACCGCGGTGTTCGCGATGTTCCTGCTCAACAAGCTGCCGATGATGAGCAACCCCTTGCTCAGGAGCAAGCGTTTCCGCCGGGCGACGGACGACCGGTTCTTTATCGCGATCGACGCGCGGGACGCGCAGTTCGACGCCGAGCAGTCCGCCGAGTTCGTCAAGAACCTGCCGGGCTGCCTGGCGGTGGAGGTCATTGAAGACGAATGAAACTCTCCGACCTTGATCTCGACCTGCGTCTGCCCAAGCCCCCGATGGTGCTGGTCGCGGTGCTGGTGATCGGCGCGTTCGTGCCGATGGGCGTCGCCTCGGCGATCTGGTATAAGCGCAACGCGTTCGACCCCCACCCGCGCATCCATATCTTCCAGGACATGGACAACCAGGCGAAGGCCAAGGCCCAGTCATCGAGCGCCGTCTTCGCGGACGGCCGATCGATGCAGGCCTACGCGCCCGGCACGGTCGCCTGGGGCCGGTCGGTCCACACGCCCGACCCGGCGATGCTCAAGGACGACGACCTGGCCTACCGCGGGTTCGAGGTGGACCCGGAGACCGGCGAAGAGGTTCTGGTCCCGGGCGCGAACGAGGGCGACGCCGAGACCTTCAAGTACCTGGCCGGCTACCCGGACATCGTGACGGTGGATAAGGCGTTCATCAGGCGCGGCCAGGCGCAGTACCGCGTGCACTGCTTCCACTGCCACGGCGCGGACGGCCGCGGCATGGGCCCGGTGAGGCGGGCGATGGACGAGCTGGCGCTCCGGCCGGAGACGGGCACGGTGGCGCTGGCGGTCGCGGACCTGACGGCGGTCAACCCGGAAGGCACCGACAACGCCGGCCAGCAGAAGTTTGGCGAAGCGCTGTACCCCAACGGTCAGCTGTACAACACGATCACTCAGGGCCAGGGCACGATGGGCCCGGTCGGCCTGCAGATGACGGTGGAGGACCGCTGGGCGGTCGTCGCCTACGTGCGGGCGCTGCAGAAGGCGCAGCCCGATGCGTCCGCCCCGGCCGAGCAGCCCGCGGCCGAGTAACACACACATTCCCCGGCGGGGCTTGCCCGCTGAACCGATTGATAAGGACAAGCCGACGTGGCTCACGGACACACGACACTGGACGAAGCGGACACCCAGGCGATCGGCGCGAAGCTGTGGCCGGTGTTCCGCATGCTCTGCGTGCTGGCGGTGGTCGGCGCGGTGCTGCTGATCGCGGGCGTGGCGATGGACGGCGAATCGATGAAGCGGTTCTTCTTCGCTTACCTGATCGGCTACTGCTTCGTGCTCGGGCTGACCGTCGGCTCGGTCGCGCTGGTGATCCTGACGCACCTGTTCCGAGCCGGCTGGGTCGTCGCGGTGCGGCGGGTGCCCGAGACGTTCGCGGCGAACTTCTGGATCGTGGCGATCATGGGCGCGCCGCTGCTGCTGGCCGTGTTCGACGGCGAGGGCAGGCTCTACCCTTGGGCGATGACCCTGGAGAATGCGGAGGAGCGCCTGCACGCCGCGGAGTCGTTCATCCACGACTACGAGCACGGCCACCACGATCACGACCACGCCGCGGCCGAGCCTAACGAGCCCGAGCTTTACTTCGTCGCCGACACCGATCACGAGGGCGAGCACGGCCACGATAAGACCGATGAAGGCCACGACGACGCAGATCACGCCGGCGGGTACGAAGCCGCCGCGGCACGCATCGCGGGCATGGCCTACCCGGACGACAAAGAAGAAGCTCGTCAGGTGCAGTCAGCCTACTATGACGGTTTGCTGAGCTACATGCTCGACTACAAGCGCTACGGCGGTCAGCTTGATGGCAACAACCAGGTGCCGATCGATAAGGAGACAGGCAAGGGCAAGGGCTTTACCTGGTTCTACCCGCTGAATGTCGCCCTGCGCATGGTCCTCTACTTCGCCATCTTCTCCCTGATGGGCTGGTTCTACTGGAACCGCTCGGTGAAGCAGGACGAGACGAAGGATGTGGCGCTGACGACCCGCCGGGAGTGGTGGGCGCCGGCGTCGGTGACGGCGTTCGCGCTGACGACGACGTTCATGGCCTTCGACATCCTGATGTCGCTGGACCCGGCGTGGTACTCGACGATGTTCGGCGTGATCTTCTTCGCCAACAGCATCACCGCCGGCATCGCGATGACCATCCTGGTCTGCATGTTCCTTCAGAAGAAGGGCTACCTCAAGACCGTCAACACCGAGCACTACCACGACCTGGGCAAGCTTTTGTTCGCGTTCGTCTTCTTCTGGGGCTACGTGAGCTTCAGCCAGTTCATGCTGATCTGGTACGCCTCGCTGCCGGAGACGACTTACTGGTTCGAGATCCACGGGATGACGACGGTCGAGACCGCGCCGCAGTACGGCTCGGGCTGGACGTACCTGTCGCTGCTGCTGCTCTTCGGTCACCTGCTCGTGCCGTTCGGCTTCCTGCTGAGCCGGCACGTCAAGCGGAACCTGACGGCGCTGGCGTTTGGGGCGGTGTGGATGCTGCTGATGGTGTACATCGATTTCTACTGGTACGCGATGCCGTTCTTCAAGAGCCCGGGCATCCCCTTCCCGCTCGCGGAGATCGGCGCGGTGCTGCTGCTGTTGGCGCTCGTGCTCGCGGCGTTCGTGTACCGCTACCGCCAGCACGCCCCGCTCGCGCACGGCGACCCGCGGCTGCACGAATCCACCGCGCTGGACACGAACGTCTGGGCGCCGATCCATCACTGAGCCGTCAGCCTTTAGCCATCAGCCGTTAGGCAGAACAGAACCCCTGACCCCGAACCCTGAACCCCAGCCATGGCAAGCAGCAGCAAATCCATCAACATGCCCCTGATGTTCGCGATCTCGATCGGCGCGTCGGTGTCGCTGGTCGCGATCACGATGTTCGGCCTGGCGTGGTACCAGTACGAGGCGCGGGTCGTGCTGCAGGACCAGGTGATCGACACGCCGACGCATGATGATGCGTACAACCGGGCGCTCGAGGCGCAGCAGGCGAATCTGGGCGGGATCGATGAGGCGATCCAGGCGGTCGCAGACGAGCAGGCCGGGCACGATGGCCACGGCGGCACGCAGGAATGACGACGGCAGCCCGGGCAGGACGCCGGGCTGAAAACGGATCGCAGGGACGCGGCCGAATAGCAGGACTAGGATTCCCTCCGAGGCGCACGGGCCGTCGGGCACGGCCGACGCACCGAGGGGGCAGATGGAGTTGCGAGATGCCCCGCTGGGCAACAACCGACAACCCGGCCAAGCGACACCAGGCGGATCGTCTGCTCGCTGTTTTTGCGCTCCTGCTAATTGTCGCGCTGCCCGCGTCCGCACGCATCGATAACAGCAAGAACCCGGACAACCCGACCAACGTCGCTAATCCCTGGACGGAGGACCTGCGCAACCAGGTCGGCATCATCGAGAAGGTCAACTCGCCGGTGCCCACGGGCCTGACGCTGATCGATGAGGACGGCGAGCCCATCAAGCTGGATAGCTTCTTCGAGCCCGGCCGGCCGGTCGTGATCAACCTCGGCTACAGCCGGTGCCCCTCCATCTGCATCGCGATGCGCAACCAGCTCACCGGCAACCTCGGCGACACCGGGCTCGCGCTCGGCGAGGACTTTGTCGTCCTGAACATCTCGATTGACCCCAACGAGACGCCCGAGCAGTCCCGCGACATCCGCGAGCAGGTCTGGGAAGAACTCCGAGCGAAAGATGTCGAGCCTTCGGAAGAGGGCTGGCGCTTCCTCACCGCGGACCAGGACACGATCACGGAGCTGACCGATGGCCTGGGCTACCGGTACCTGTACATCAAGCCGCAGGACGAGTACGGCCACCCGGGCGTGCTGGTGCTGGCCGACGGCGAGGGCGTCATCCGGCGGTATCTCAGCGGCACGGCGTACTCGGCCAAGACGCTGCGGCTGTCGATCGTCGAGACGTCGGACGGCAAGGTCGGCTCGCTGCTCGACAAGGCGTTTGTGACCTGCTTCGTCTGGGACCCCGAGGCGAACAACTACGCGGCGACGGCCAAGTTCATCATGATGACCGGCGGTGGCGTGACGATCGTGTTGATCGTCGGCCTGATCCTCGCCGGATTTGCCTACGAGAAACGCAAGCGGCAGCTGGCCGGTGAGCAGGACAAAGGTGGGACGGGCGTCCCGCCCGTCAGAGGTAGCCGGGGCCCGGCCGCAACCTGATCGAGGCAAACGCAAGAGACACCGTCGGCAGGGACACCCGCTCCGCTGGATGACTTAAAGACACGACCATGGACACGACCCTTTTTAACATGCTGGCTCAGGTCAAGGAAGAATCGCTGTGGTTCCCCGTCGACGCGTCGACGAGCAACCAGGTGGACGGCCTGGCGTACTTCATCCTCTGGGTGTGCGGGTTCTTCCTGGTGTTCAACGCCGGGCTGATGGTCTTCTTCGCGATCCGCTACCGCCAGCAGAAGAAGGCCGGCGCCGCGACGGGCCAGACGCACAACACCGCGCTCGAGGTGACCTGGTCGGTGATCCCGGCGTTTATCTTGGCGGTCATCTTCATCTGGGGCTTCCGCGGCTTGTTAAAGATGGAGCGGCCGCCGGACAATTCGTACGACATCTTGGTGACCGGCTACAAGTGGGGCTGGGATTTCACTTACCCGGATGGCGGGCAGTCCAAATCTGAAAAAGACCCGGTGACCGGCGAGCCGATGGCCCCGGCACTTCATGTGCCCGCCGGCCGGCCGGTGCGGCTGACGCTGCAGTCCAACGATGTGCTGCACTCGGTGTTTATCCCGGCGCTGCGCGTCAAGAAGGATGTCGTGCCCGGCCGGTTCAACCAGATGTGGTTCGAGGCCGAGTTCGACCCCGAGAACGCGGAGGACTGGGACCTGCCAACCGAGGACGGCGGGACCGTCACCGTCAAGCGCAACGAGTACGAGCTGTTCTGCACCGAGTACTGCGGGCAGAACCATTCGCTGATGATCACGAAGGTCTATGTCTACCAGCAAGAAGACTACGACAAGTGGTATGTCAGCAAGTCGCTGTACGACCCGTCTACCCCGTTGATTGATATCGGCAAGACGATCTGGTCCACGCAGTGCGCGAGCTGCCACTCGATCGACGGCTCGAACACCGCCAACTACCCGACCTGGCTGAACCTGTACGGCCAGACCGGCCATCTCACCGACAAGGGCTCGGTCGAGGTGAATGACGAGTACATCATCGAATCCATCCGCAACCCCGCGGCCCAGATCGTCGATGGCTACGGCAACCAGATGGCGGCGTTCCCGAACCTCACCGACCGCGAGGTCCGTGGGATCATCGAGTTCATGAAATCCATCAGCGACCAGGTCGAGGTCGATGAAGACCTGACCTACGGCGACCTGGAAATCGACGGCACCGTCAAGGACGAGTCGGGCGGCGCGGAAGGGGCTGAAGGCGAGGCAGGAGACGGCGAGGGATCACAGCCCGACGCGGAATCGTCGTAAGCGGAGCACTTAGGCCACGCGCCCGGCGTCCGCAGGCCGCCGGCTATTGGGGGCAGAGAGCAGGCAGACACACCCGGTTCGCACGACGTTGCGACTGTGGAGCAAGCACCATGACTGTAGCAGACCGACCCATTACCACCGATATCTACGGCGAAGAGATCGAGCTCAAGCCTGGCGACAACTACATCAACCACAGCAAGGGCATCCTGTCTTGGGCGCTCACGCTGGACCACAAGCGCATCGGGCTGATGTACATGGTTGTCGTCCTCGCCGCGTTCGCGCTCGGCGGCTTCTTCGCCATCGCCCTGCGCACCCAGCTCCTGTTCAGCAGCGCCAGCAACGTCGCCGAGTCGGATGTTATCGGTGGGGCGGTGTGGAACAACCTGTATAACCAGGCGTTCACCCTCCACGGCGCGATCATGGTCTTCATGTTCATCATCCCCGCGATCCCCGCGATCCTCGGCAACATGGTCCTGCCGCTGCAGCTGGGCGCGAAGGACGTCGCCTTCCCGCGGCTGAACCTGATGAGCTTCTACTGCTGGATCGGCGGGGGGGTGTTCTTCCTCTTCGTCTTGTTCGGCGGGATCCTGCACGCGACGGGCCTGGTTGCGCCCGACAGCCCGATCCCCAACGGCCTGGACACCGGCTGGACGTTCTACACGCCTTACTCGATCCAGGAGAACTCCAGCGTCGTCTACGCGACGTTCGGCGCGTTCATCCTCGGCTTCTCGTCGATCCTCACCGGCCTGAACTTCGTCGCGACGATCCACATGCTCAAGCCCCGGGGCATGGGCTGGTTCCAGATGCCGCTGTTCCTCTGGGCGCTCTACGCGACCGCGATCATCCAGATCCTCGCGACGCCCGTGCTGGCGATCACGCTCCTGCTGCTCATGGCCGAGAACCTCCTGGGCATCGGCGTGTTCGACCCCAAGCTGGGCGGCGACCCGGTGCTGTTCCAGCACTTCTTCTGGTTCTACTCCCACCCCGCGGTCTACATCATGATCCTCCCGGGCCTGGGCGTGGTCAGCGAGATCATCTCGACCTTCAGCCGCAAGCACATCTTCGGCTACAAGTTCATCGCGTACTCCTCGCTGGCGATCGCGCTGTTCGGCTTCATCGTCTGGGGCCACCACATGTTCACCTCCGGCCAGTCGCCGATGATCAACGCCCTGTTCTCGCTGCTGACC
>JANQKT010000201.1 GCA_028280965.1 Phycisphaeraceae bacterium | reverse complement strand
ACCGAACGCCGGAGTTCCATCGTCGTTCGGTATGTTTCACAACGGAGATGGCGGGGGCTATTCCGGGGGCGGGGGTGGGCCGCAGCGGCACCCGGAGGGGTCTGCCGCGGCGGATCGGGGCGGGGGACGACGGGTGTTGAAGTGGTGAAGGCCAGGCCGGCAGACGCCGGACAGAACGAGAAAGAGCAGCCATGAACAAAGCCAATCCAACCAACTTGATGCGACGGGGCCTGCGCTGCTGCGCCGGCGGGAAGGCCGACCGGCGGGGCTCGGCGATCGTGCTCGTGCTCGTCTCGATCGTGCTGATGGCGCTGCTCGCCGCGACGCTCCTGCAGGTCACGCGCTTCGAGCGCATCCCCCGGCCGGTCTCGAACATCGACATCGTCGTCGAGTCGGTTGTTGACGAGATCCTCAACCAGGCGACCAACGACCTCCTGGACAACGACGGGAACATGTTCAACGCCGAGTTCATCGGTGGCAACAACGCCAACGGCGGGGGCGACGAGCCGTGGGACTTCCCCTGGACCAACCCCGGGCCGCTGGGCCAGCCCGCCTTCGGGCGGACGGTCGAGTCGATCTATAACGGCAATCAGGTCAATGTGCTGGGCGGGGCGTTCGACGACAGCTGGCTCGCCTCCAGCGCGCCGGACTTCCGCACCAGCCTGCCGGCCAACTCCGTCCGCCAGGTGTTCGCCAACGACATCCGCGGCGTCTGGCCGAAGATTTCCAACATCAGCGGCATGTACCTGGGCGGGCAGGGCGGCAGCCGCGACCTGTCCACCACGACCCGCGGCGACGGGCAGCCCCAGGAGTACCCCGTCAACACCACCGCGCCCGGGCTGCAGACCGACATGAACGTCCCCATCCCGGCGGCGACCGACCCCAACGGCCCGCTGGTCGATGCGGACGGCGACGGCGTCGGCGACAGCCGGTGGGAGTGGGCGCCGATCCGGCAGATCGGCACGACCCGCTACACCATGGCGGTGCGCATCGTCGACCTGTCGGCGCGCATGGATGTGAACGTGGCGATCGGGCAGTACGACGACACGCGGAACTTCAACACCGACCCGACCGCCGCGATCGGGGGCAACGGCCTGCCGTTCTTTGCGCGCGGCGACGGGCCGACGGAGCTGGACGGCGCGGGGATGGTCGCCTCCCACGCCGCAGCGTCGGGCATCAACACGACCACCGCGCGCAATGATTGGCGCAACGCCCTGGGCTTCCGCATGACCGGGAACCCGGCCGCCGTCCTCGGCGGGGTTCCCGGCTACGACGGCAACGCCGAGAACCCGCTGACCCGGACCCGGCGCGACTATTGGGACCACGGCGCGTCGCTCGTCTCCCCGACGTTTGCCCGCAACGGCGAGTCGTCCACCACCAGCAGCTTCGACTACTCCGCCAACTCGACCTTCGGCCTGGTCGATGCGTTCGAGCTGCTCAATCGCAACGGGCTGAACAACCCGAACACGACGCTGCTGGAAGACATCATGTCCGTGGTGCTGCGGCGTGACGCGGCCGAGGACAGCTTCCTGGCCGGCAACACGGTCACGGCCCGCAACTGGAACCAGCGGCAGTTCTGGGAGAACGACATCCGCAAGCACCTCTCGCCGTTCACCGGCGCGATGTCGGTGCGTCGGCCCGACGGGGTGATCAGCAGCCTCGGCACGCTGCAGCGCACGCTGCAGGAGCCGCGTCAGCACAGGCTCGACATCAACGAGGCGGTGCAGAGCAGCGGCGGGCTGGACGACCTTGAGGACGTGATCTTCGAAGTGCTCAGCTCGGGCGCCAACGCGAACGCGCTGCTGAACCGCTACCCGCACTTCAACGGCGACCGCCGGAAGATGGCCCGGCAGCTCGCGGTCAACCTCGCGGACTACATCGATGCGGACAACGCGCTGACGGTGCGCAACGACGGCACGGCGGGGTTCGAGGCGCTGCCCTACATCACCGAGGTCTACACCCAGCGGATGTACGCGGCGTTGAACGTGACCCCCGCCGACCCGATGGCGATGCCGCCGACGACGCTGGACACGGTGACCTGGGTCACGCCCGTCAACGGCCAGGGCTACGTGATCGAGATCGGCAACCCCTACGCCCAGTTCGACACCGCGACGAACCAATGGGTCGGTCGGTCCGTCTCGCTGGAGCGGATCTACATCAAGATCGGCAACAACTCCTCGGTCCGGCTGACCGACCTGCCGGGCATCGGCGCGACCAACCGGCTGGACCCCGGCGAGGTGCTGCTGATCCGGCACGACTCGACCGGCGCGCCCACCACCGCCAACCTCGACGACCTGACCAACCTCTACGCCGCCGGCGACATGACCATCGTCCCCGCGCCCGACGGCATCGATGTCACCGGCAACGTCAACTTCCGCTGGCCGGCCAACGAGACGGAGGTGCGTGTCGAGCTGCGGGCCGAGGCGCAGATCGCGTCCGACCAGATCACCGCGCCAACCAACTGGGCGTACAGCGCCTGCGAGGTCGAGGTGTCGCCGGAAAGGATCACCGAAGACGTCACGCCCGGGACGATCATGCCCGGCTACCTCGGCTACATCCGGACCGACTTCCAGGGCATCGGCGAGGGCCTGCGGATGATGACCGTGACCGCCGACCCGCGGTCCACCAACGCCCGGGGCTTCGACGACGAGGTCTCCGAACTCGGCTCGCCCAGCTCCAATGCCTTCCCGGCTACCGCGGTCCCGGCCAGCCTGCCGACGCCGATCTCCGAGCTCGCCGAGCGCGACAAGTCGCGCAACCCCTCCGCGACCGGCCCGTTCGCCGGGCTCAACGGCCTGGACCAGCAGGTCGCCTGGCACGACAACCCGCGCAACCGGCTGCAGTGGGTCGGCGACATCCTGCAGATCCCGCTGATCGGGCCGGACGCGCTGGCGGCGGACGACAACGACAGGCTCATGGCCGAGGCCTTCCACCGCGCCAACCAGGGCGCCAGCCCGCTGAGCGTCGGCGGCGACGGTGTCCGGGCGCTGCTGCTGCCCTACAAGACGAGCACCGCCGCGAACGCCGGCGAACGCGCGGACGTCATCAACAACAATGTCCAGACCAACGGGTCGGGGCTGTTCGGCGTGCTCAACGTCCCGCACGCCCTGATACTGCTCGAGCAGCTGACCACCCACAGCCCCGCGACCGACGGTAAAGACGGCGACAACGCCGACGGCGACGACAACGCCAACACCGGCGGCGGGTCGCTGAACAACCCCGACGAAGAGGAGCTGCTCGTCCCCGGCCGGATCAACCTCAATACCGCGAGCGAGGAGACACTGATCCGGCTGCTGCCCTACCCGGACCTGGTGACCCGGCGAGCCATCGCGCGGGCGATCATCGAACGCCGCGAGAGCCTGCGCCAGTTCACCAACCACGGCATCGGCGCGGACAACATCCCCGGCATCGCCTACACCAGCTCGCTGTACGAGCACATCCAGCGGCAGAACACCGGCGGCACCGGCATCACCACCTTCACCGGCAACCCCGCCGCCGACAACAACAGCAACACCTACCGCAACGGTGTCCGTATCGACTGGACCGACGAAGAGGCGACCGTCGGCGGCTTCGCGCCGCCCGCCGGCCTGGCCGACGGTGTCATCGACGACCGCGAGGAAGAGATCATGCTCACCAAGTGGCTCGCGGAGGTCGCGGACAACCGCAGCGACGTCTTCGCGGCGTACATCGTCGTGCAGGGCTACCCGGCGGACGACTTCACCGTCGGCGCGATCGAGTCCGCCCGGTTGATCGTGATCTTCTCCCGGGCCAACGTCGAAGGCGCCGGCGACCAGGCCGTCGAGATCGGGCGGTTCCGGTTCCAGTGATCCATATGGATTGACTCAACAACCCAGACCCCACCCACGCGGGCCGTCCGATCCCACCACCGGACGGCTCGCTTTTTGTTGGGCCTATATCCGGCACACATCCCCGACGTAGTGCACCTGCACGGTGTTGGTCGTGCCGGCGACGCCCATCGGGAAGCCGCGCGCGACCAGGATTGGGTCGCCGCGCTCCGCCCAGCCGTGGTCGAGCAAGATCTGGTCGGCGGCGTCGAGCACCAGCCGCGTGTCGCTGGGGGTCAGCGCGTAGACCGGGCGCACACCGAACATCAGGGCCATCTGCCGCAGCACCTCCGGCTTCTCGCACAGCGCGACGATCGGCACGGCCAGGCGGTTCTGGCTCATGTACCGCACCCCGCCGCCGGTCGTGGTCCACATGACGACGCACTTGGCGTGCAGGTCCTTGACCATGACCGACACGCCGTGCGCCAGCGCCGCCGGCCGGTCCTTCGTCGCCCGCGCGTGCTTGGGCGGCTTGGTTGCGCGCAAGAGGTCGCTGGCCAGGTGCCGCTCGGCCGAGCGCGCGGTGTGGGCCATGTAGTGCACCGTCGGGACGGGGAACTTGCCCACCGCCGTCTCGCCGGACAGCATCGTCGCATCCGCGCCATCGAGGATCGCGTTGGCGACGTCGCTGACCTCGGCGCGGGTCGGCGCGGCGGCCGTGATCATCGACTCGAGCATCTGCGTCGCGACGATCACCGGCTTGCCGTGGTCGTGCGCGGTCTGGATGATCTGCTTCTGAAGGATGGGCACCTGCGCCAGGTCCATCTCCACGCCCAGGTCCCCTCGTGCGACCATCACGCCATCCGCCGAGTCGATGATCCCGTCCAGTTCGCGGATCGCCTGGGGCATCTCGATCTTCGCGATAATCGGGGTGCGCCTGCGCTCGCACAGCTCGGGGTGGGTGCTCGTGTGGTTGTGCAGCAGCCGATTCAGCTCAGCGACGTCGTCGGCCTTGCGGACAAAGCTCAGCGCGAGGTAATCAAAACCTTTCTCCAGCGCGAAGCGGGCGCACTCTTGGTCCCAGTCGGTCAGGGACGGCGCATTGAGGTCCGAGTCGGGCAGGTTGATGCCCTTCTTGGGCGACAGCGTCCCGCCGACGGTGACCGAGCAGATGAGCCTGGCGTCATCGCCGGTCGTCTCGTCGGTGATGAGCATGCGGATCGCGCCGTCGTTGATCAGCAGGCGGTGTCCGGGCTCGGCGTCGTCGATGATGTCGGGGAAGGTTGTGCCGATCGTGACGACGCCGGTCTTGGGGTCGCGCTCGGCGTCAACGGGCTGCTTGACGAAGTGGACGGTGTCGCCGGGCTGGAGTTCGAGCGTCCCGCCGGTGACGCCGAGGCATCGGATCTTGGGCCCGCACAGGTCGCCGAGCACCGCGACGGGCTCGCCGAGCGTGTCCGACGCCTCGCGGGCGATGTTGAGCATGCGTTCGAAGTCCTCGAGCTTGCCGTGCGAGAAATTGATCCGCACAACACGGACGCCTTCTTCGATCATCCGGCAGAGCGTGGCGACGTCGGCGGAGGCCGGGCCGAGCGTCGCGATGATCTTGGTCAGGATCGGGGGGGCGGTGGTGTTCATGCGGTCCTGATCATCGCGGGTGGGTGGGTGGGATCAAGCAGGTCAAGCATCGGCGCGGCCGCGGCGGGCCAACGATACCGCGCTTCGGCCTGACGGCGCGCCGCGGCACCGATCGCAGCGCGCTCGTCGGTGTTCAACAGCAGCCGGACGCACAGCGCCGCGGTGTCGGCCTCGCTATCCGCAACCAGCAGGTCCCGGCCGGGCTCGGCATCGATCCCACCCGCCGCGGGCGACGAGCAGACGACCGGCAGGCCGCAGGCCATCGCCTCGAGCACCTTGTTCTGCACGCCGGGCGCGATCCGCATCGGCGCGACCGCGACCGCCGATCGGCGCAGATACTCGGCCGTGTCGTCTACCGCGCCGACCACGCGCACGCCCGGCAATTCACCCAGGGCCCGCACCCTGGGCGAGGGCGACTTGCCCACGATATCGAAGCGCGCTTCGGGCACGGCGGCACGCACGCGCGGCATCACCCCGCGCGCGAACCAGACCGCGGCATCGGCGTTGGGCTTGTACGACATGACGCCGGTGAAGACCAGAACCGGGTCGCGGCCATCGCGCTCATCCTGATAGGCGGGATAAAACCGCTCCAGGTCCACGCCGTTGCCGACCACAACCGGCCGATGCTCGGTCGTGACCGACTCGGCGTAGCGCCCGGCTTCGTGCGCGCTGATGACTGTCACCGCGTCGAAGGGCACGACCCGCCCGGCCTCCACCGCGCGCAGCCGGCGGGCCTCGGCGGCGTAGACCAGGCGCATCGGGCCGCGGGCCTCCTCGGCGTAGCGCTGCCACTTCAGGCTGTCCACGTCGACCAGGTCCAGCACATGCCGGAACGGCCGATCGGGGCACGCCGCACGCAACGCCTGGGTGTAGCCGGTCATCCCCGTGCAGTAGGTCAGCACGGTGTCGAACGGGTCGCGGCGGTGCAGCGTCACAAGACGGCGGGCGAGACGGCGGGCGTGCATCGCCGCGGGGGTGATCGCCTGGCCGGTGAGCATCGCCCGCGCCGCCGAGGCTCGGCGGTGCATCGGCCGGGCGCGCGACAGCAGCACTTGGCTGGTTAAGGATTCGAGCCCGTGAAGCGCGGTATCAGACACCGGCTCGTCGGCGACCGCGGCGAGGGTCACGTCAAACCGCTCGGCCAGCGCGCGCAGCAGGTGGTACGAGCGGATGCGATCGCCCCGGTCCGGCGGGCAGGGCACACGGTGCGTCAGCATCAGCACGCGTGGGCGTATCTTGTCAGATTGATTCAGAGTAACTTGCATCTTGTCTGACAAGCCTGCCTTGGCCCCTTCTCCCTAGAAGGGAGAAGGAGCCCGAGCTCTACAATAGATGACGCGAGACGCTTTAATCCCGAGACTGGTTTTTCTTCCAAGTGCACACCCCTTCAATCGGCCCGTGCAAGCCGCCGCCAGTAATGACAACGCCCCGCGGTGGGCGGGGCGCTGAACGAGGGTCAACAGATCGGGGCACGAAGCATCAATCGATATACGGCACGACCGTCTTCGCGTCGGTGTTGGGGATGATCACCGCGTCGTAGGGGTAGGTGATGGCCTGGGTGACGGCGTCGCCCTCGCCGGGCCGGGTCGCGTTGCCGCTGATCGCCAGCTCGTCGCCGACGCGTTGGATCGAGGTGATGTCGATGGAATACCCGCCGGTGGGTTGTTCACCGAGCGCGACGATGACCAGGTCGTGCTTGGTGAAGTCGAGCCCGCCGGGGAAGATGTCGGCGTCGCCGAGCGCGTCGTACTGGGCCTGGGTCTTGATGAGCATCGCGCCGATGCTCTTGAGGGCGGGCGAGTCGCCGTTGACGCTCTCGATCATCTCCACCGGCTGGGCGAGGGTGGGCGCGGGGGCGGGAGCTTCCGATCCCGATCCGCCGTCGCTCTTGCAGCCGACGAGCACGAGCGCCGGGCCGAGCAGCGCGGCGGTCACAAGCGTTTTCCAGGTCCTGGTCTTCATCCGGTCGTCTCCCGTGCAGGGGTGGTGGTTGGGTCGGCATAGTGTACTCAAACCCGAGAACAACGGCCCCAAGCCCACGGCGTGCCTGCTCGGAGGCATGCCGTGGGATACCGCCCTCTTTCACTTCTTTACCAGCACCATCCCGTTGAACTCCCGCCCTTGCTTGCGGTACTTGCGCTCGAAGTTGGTCCCCACCAGCTCGCCCTCGCCCGCGGACTTCGGCGGCTCGAACGGTTCGGTGTCGTACAGGTCCGACACCGCCCGTGCGTGCTCGGTCATCCACTGCCAGTAGTCGAGGTGGTCCGTTGCGACGCGGATCCGCCCCCCCGGGACGAGCACGCGGCAGAGCTCGTTGCGTAAGAAAGACTCCTGGAACGTCCGGCGTTTGTGGTGCCGCGCCTTCGGCCAGGGATCGGGGAAGTACCAGTGGAACGTGCTCACGCACGCGTCGGGCACGAAGTGGCGGATGAACACGACCCCGTCGGCGTGCAGCATCCGCACGTTGCCCAGATCGAGCCGGCGCATCCGGTCCGCGGCATAACGGTAAAACTGGCTGGCCCACTCGATACCGATAAACAGCGTGCCCGGGTGCAGCGGCGCTTCCTGCGCGAGGAACGTGCCCTTGCCCGAGCCGAGCTCGATCTCCAGCGTGCGCTCGTCTGCACCTCCACCCTCCCACGGTTCGAAGCCGAACCACGCGCGCGGGTCAAGGTAGCCGGCGCCGATCTCCGGCAGCTCGTCCTGGTCCCGGCCGAAGCCGGCGGCGTCCAGCTGCTTCTTGCGTGTCAGGCCCTTGCCCATCGCCTGGGTTCCTCAGGTGCCTTAGGTGCCTTAGGTGGGGTAGGCTTCCAGCCTGCCGTCACGACCAAGCCCTGAACAGTATTGATCCGAGCTGCACTCGAACGGCGGGCAAGATGCCCACCCCACCTTCTGGTACACGTCCTCAGCCCTTCTCGTACGTCACGATCACGAGGATGTCCGACGGCGCAAAACGGCGGCCGATCGCGTTGCCGGCCGAGAGGTTCCCCGCCCCGCTGTCCTTGCTCGGCAGGACCGACTGGGGCGCGATGTTGCCCGAGATGGACAGCACCTTCACGCCCGACTCGGCGACCCATTGGTTGACTTCCGATTCGAGCTCCCCGGCGTGGTCTTCCCGGCCGACAAAGAGTTTGATCTGCTGCATGCGGGCATGATATGCGGGAATACGTCCACCCACCGGATGACCCGAAAAAGAATGACCGGGGTACGGACGAGAGAGCGCTGACGGTCAAATCAATGCGATACCTCCCGACCCTGAGAAACCGAAGCGTTGGATTCGCCTCTTCGTAGATCACTGGCTTGTTACATTCTTCTCAAAGGAGCCCAACCATGCTTGGATGGATCGTGATCGCTGGCTGTACGGTTTTGATGTACCGGGTTGCTGAAATCGAGAGGCTGTCCGGCCTGGTCTGGGGCGCAATAACCTTTGCGTTGTGCTTCGGCTGCGCCGCCACCATCCCGATCCCCTTCGTCAATATCCTGATCGGATTGATCATCAGCTTTGTCGCGATGACGATCTACAACGCCAAGTATGGCGAGCCGGGGTAATCGGTGACTTAATCCAAGGCCTGGCGTACCGCCTTGCCCAGCCGCGCGACGCCCTCTTGGATCTGCTCGGTGTTCGGCACGCCGACGGCCAACCGGATCAGGTGCTTCGGGGTTTCGCGTGTCGGGTCGTTGGGGTAGCAGTAGTCGCCGGGGACGTAGAGCACGCCTTCGTCGAGCGCGCGTTCAAACAGCGGGCCTTGTCGGCCGGTGTCGATGGACTCAGGCAGGGTCAGCCAGACGTACAGCCCGCCGGTCGGCACGGTCCAGGTGATGCCATCGACGCCGCCGAGGTGCTCGCCGAGCGCTTCGAGCGCCGCGTTGATCTTCTGGGCGTAGGCCTTGCGCAGCACCCCGACCTGCTCGTCGTACACGCCGGCGGTCATCGCCCGGCTGATCACGTGCTGGTTGAAGTTGCTTGAGCCGAAGTCCCGCCCGTCCTTGCACAGCTTGACCGGGTCGACCAGCCCCGCGGGCAGCAGGCCGTAGCCCGTCTTGAGCCCCGGGCTGAAAGGCTTAGAGAACGTCTGGCAGAGCGCGACGTACTGGTTTTCGGTGTCCAGCGACTTGATCGACGCCGGCGGGTCGCCTTCATACGTCAGCTCGCGGTAGGCCGCATCCTCGACGATCAGGATCCGCTGGCCGGACTTCTCGGAGTAGTGGCGGACGATGTCGAAGAGCTGCCGCCGACGCCCGGTACTCAGCGTGATGCCCGTCGGGTTCTGGTGGTAGCTGACCACGTACACGAACTTGACGCGGCGCATCTGCCCCGCGGCGTACAGGCCCGACAAGAGCCGGTCGAGCTTCTCCGGGACCAGGCCGTGCTCGTCGAGATCGACCCCGCGGATCGTCGCGCCGAAGGTGGTCAGCGCGGTCATGTAGACGAAGTAGCTCGGCCAGCCGGCGATGACGATGTCGCCGCGGTCCAAGAGCGAATCGCCGATGAGGTTCAACAGCTCCTGGCTGCCGGTCGTCACAACTAAATCGTCCGGCGTGCCGGGGTAGTCACCCGGCGATGCGTTATCGAGCGCCGCGAGGTGGTCGTAGAGCTGCTGACGGAACGCGGGGAAACCGACCGTCGGGCCGTACTGCAGCGCGGCCTTGGCGCTGTCGGCGTCGGCGAGCAGGTCGGCGACAAGCGGCGCGATGCCAGCGCCCGGCAGCGTGTCGTAATCCACCAGCCCGGCGGCGAGCGAGATCAGGCCCGGCCGATCAAACTGCAGGTCCACCAGCTCGCTGAACGGCTGGGGCGCCGCGTCGCGGACGGCGCGCGAGAGGGGCAGGGGCAGACCGGATACAGATTGAATGGGGGTCGCCGTGTTCATGTCCGCGTATGGTAGCGGAGCGTCAGGAGATCACTGCGCCGGCGCGGCCGGCTCGACGTCCACCATCGCCGTCGGGGCTTCGGCGGCTTCGGCCGTCTTTTCCGGGTCCCACGCCGGGCCGAGCGGGACGATCGGGGCGATGACCAGCGCGACGATGGCCATGACGTTGATGAAGATGTTCATCGACGGGCCGGAGGTGTCCTTCAGCGGGTCGCCGACGGTGTCGCCGACGACGGTCGCGGCGTGGCCCTCGGAGTTCTTGCCGCCGCAGTGGCCCTCTTCGACGTACTTCTTGGCGTTGTCCCAGGCGCCGCCGGCGTTACTCATCATCAGCGCCAGCACAACGCAGCCCAGCAGCGCGCCGATGAGCAGCCCGCCGAGCGTCTCGGCGCCGAGCACGAAGCCGACGAGCACGGGCGCGCCGACGGCGAGGGCCGCGGGCAGGATCATCTTCTTGAGCGCCGCCTTGGTCGCGATATCGACGCAGCGCTTGGCATCCGGCTCGGCCTTGCCTTCCAAGAGGCCGGGGATTTCTTTGAACTGCCTGCGGATCTCGGTGATCATCTCGTTCGCCGCCGAGCCGACGGCCTTCATCGTGATCGAGCCGGAGAGGAACGGGCACAGCCCGCCGAGGAACACGCCGGCGAGGACCGCGGCGTTAGTCAGCGACAGGTCCATCGTTTTGGCGATATGCGGCTCGCTGAGGAAGTGTGCGTTAGCGACTTCGACAAACGCGGCGATCATCGTCAGCGCCGCCAGGCCGGCGGCGCCGATGGCGAAGCCCTTGCCGATCGCGGCGGTGGTGTTGCCGACCGCGTCCAGGCCATCGGTGATCTCGCGTGTTTCTTCGGGCATCTCGGCCATCTGCGCGATGCCGCCGGCGTTGTCCGCGACCGGGCCGTAGGCGTCGATCGCCATGGTGATGCCGACGGTGGCAAGCATGCCGACCGCGCCGACGCCCACGCCGTACAGCCCCGCGAAGTGGTGCGAGACGAGGATGATGCCGGAGATCGTGAGCAGCGGCACCGCGACGGACTCGAGCCCGACCGCCAAACCATTGATCATGACCGTCGCGACGCCGGTTTCTGACGAGTGGGCGATATCGCGGACCGGCTTGCCGCCGGTGTAGTACTCGGTGATCAGGCCGATGATGATCCCGCCGATCGCGCCCGCGGCGACACAGTAGGCGACCTTTATCTGGACCTCGAACAGGTGTGTCAGCCCGAACGCGGCGATGATAAAGAGGATCGCGGAGCCGAACGTGCCGACGCGCAGCGCCCGGGCCGGGTCCATCGACGAGACGAGCTTGACCAGCAGGATGCCGATCAGCGAGCAGACCAAACCGACGGTCGTCATGCCCAGCGGCAGGTACATGAGCGTGCCGGTGACGGCCTCGGCGCCCTCCTTCATCAGGCCGACGGCCTGTTCGTTGGCGACCGTCTCGCCGCCAACGGTCGTAACCATGGTCGCGGCGATCGCGATCGTTGCGATCTGCGAGCCGCAGTAGCTCTCGAAGATATCGCTGCCCATGCCTGCGACGTCGCCGACGTTGTCGCCGACGTTGTCCGCGATGACGCCGGGGTTGCGCGGGTCGTCCTCGGGGATGCCCGCCTCGACCTTGCCGACGAGGTCGGCGCCGACGTCGGCTGCTTTGGTGAAGATGCCCCCGCCGACACGGTAAAAGAGCGCGACCAGCGAGCCGCCCATCGCGAAGCCGTGGATGATGTGCGCGCCATCCGCCGGGTCTGCCGAGTTCGCAACAAACGCGTAGAACAACCCGCCAATACCCAAGAGGCCCATCGACGCGACGGTCAGGCCCATAACGCTGCCGCCGAAGAACGCGACCGACAGCGCCTTGGCCGGGCCGTGCTCATTCGCGGCGACGGCGGTGCGGACGTTGGCCTTGGTCGCGCAGTACATACCGATGAAGCCGGCGATCGACGAACAGATCGCGCCGGCGAAGAAGGCGATCGCCTCGTTTCCGTCCTTCTGCCAGCCCAGCAGCCCGCCGAGCAAGAGCGCGAAGAGCCCGAGCACGATGAACTCGCGCTTCATAAAGGTCATCGCGCCTTTGTGGATGGTGTCCCCGATCGCGGCGACCTTGCCCGTGCCGCCCGACGCCTTGAGGATCGTCATAAAGATAAGGCCCGCGGCGACCAGGCCCAGCAGGCCCATGACCGGGGTAACGATGTGCAGCGTGTCGAGCATGATGGTTGTCTCAGTTCTCGGACCGTGTCGACTCGGCGTCTATCCAGCGGATGCGGTACGGCCCTATCGTCCACTTCCCATCGGCGAAGCGCGCGTTCATCCAACGCAAACGGGGGCGGAGATTGTAACGACCCCCGGAAGGTCCGAAAAGCAGGGGGGAAAGCCCGCCCGCCACGAAACCAAACCCGATCTTTGAAAGCCCAACAGAGGCGGCCAGAACGGAGCAATCCAAAGTAGAGGGGTGCCAAGGCCATATCCAGCACGGCTCCGATCCCCCTGATCACCGGCCCGCCTGTCCTTGACAGCCGATCAAACCGATGTACGCTTTGTCCGGACACCGCTATGCGTCACACCGCCGCCACAACGACCACCACGACCACGACCGCCACAACCCCCTGTGGCAGGCCGACGCGGTAGACCTGCCCCCGGGAGACCCGGGCAACAAGAAGCAGAACCAGCCGAGGCCGCCACGAGCGGCCTTTTTCGTTGACAATATCACCCCCGGAACCAGACACCCCGCCCACGGAAGCAAGCCAACGGAATCAAGCACCCTGGCCCTTGCCCGCAACCCCGCAACCCGCCATGCAAATCCAACTCCCCGACGGCTCGATCAAAGACATGCCCGAAGGCGCCTCCGCCTACGACGTCGCCTTGTCCATCGGCGAAGGCCTGGCCAAGGCCGCGATCGGCGCGAAAGTCAACGGCGAGCTCTACGACCTGCACCGCCCGCTGCCCGGCGACTGCGCGCTGGGCATCGTCACCGCCCCGCGCCTGAACAAGAAGGGCATCCCCAACTACCGGGACGACGAGTCGAAGAAGGACGCGCTGTACCTGCTGCGGCACTCTGCGGCGCACGTCATGGCCGAGGCGATCGAGCGGCTCTGGCCGGAGACGCAGCTCGCCTACGGCCCGCCGCTGGACAACGGGTTTTATTACGACCTGTACCTGGAAGAGCCGATCAGCTCGGACGATTTCGTGCGCATCGAAGAAGAGATGCGGAAGATCGTGGAGGAGGACCGCGCGTTTAACCGCTATGAACTCGCGACCGCGCCGGGCCTCGAACGCCTGAAGAGTGAAGGCAACAAGTACAAGATCGATAACGCCGAGAAGGCGATCGCCAATGGTGCAGGTGTGTTGTCCTGGTATGTCACAGGTGAAGTCGATCAGAACTGGGAAGACCTCTGCCAAGGCCCGCATGTCCCGCGCACGTCCGCCATCGCCGCGTTCAAGGTGATGTCCGTCGCCAGCTCGCACTGGCATGGCGATGTCACGTCCGACCGGTTCCAGCGCGTCTACGGCACGGCGTTCTTCAGCCAAGAAGAACTCGACCAGCACCTGGACAACCTCGAAGAAGCCAAGCGTCGCGACCACCGCGTCGTCGGGCAGAAGCTCGGGCTGTTCACCATCGACAACGAGGCCGGCCAGGGCCTGGTGCTCTGGAAGCCGAAGGGCGCCGTCATACGCGACGAGCTACAAAAATTCATCATCAAGCACCTCGAGCAGCAGGGCTACAGCCAGGTCTTCACGCCACACATCGGCAAGCTGGATCTGTACCGTACGTCCGGCCACTTCCCGTACTACCAGGACTCGCAGTTCCCGCCGTTGGTGGACAGCGACCTGATGAAGTCGCTCGCGGACGAGGGCTGTACGTGCGGCGACCTGTCGGCGCGGATGAAGGACGGCGACATCGAGGGCTACATGCTCAAGCCGATGAACTGCCCGCACCACATCCGCATCTACGCCAGCGACAAGCACAGCTACCGTGACCTGCCGATCCGCATCTTCGAGTTCGGCACGGTCTACCGCTGGGAGCAGTCCGGCGAGCTGGGCGGGATGACCCGCGTCCGAGGCTTCACGCAGGACGATGCGCACCTGTTCGTCACGCCGGACCAGCTGGCGGACGAGGTGATGGGCTGCATCGAGCTGGTCAAGATCATCTTCCGCACGCTGGGCATGGACGACTACCGCGTCCGCGTCGGGCTGCGCGATCCGGACTCATCCAAGTTTGTTGGCGACCCGAAAGATTGGGACCAGGCGGAAGAAGCCTGCCGCAGCGCTGCCAAATCGCTGGGCGTCCCGTTCTCCGAAGAGCCCGGCGAGGCCGCGTTCTACGGCCCGAAGATCGATTTCGTCGTCAAGGACGTCATCGGCCGCGAGTGGCAGCTCGGCACCGTGCAGATCGATTACCAGCTCCCGCAACGCTTCGAGCTGGAGTATGTCGGCAGCGACAACCAGACACACCGACCGATCATGATCCACCGCGCGCCGTTCGGCTCGCTCGAGCGGTTTGTCGGCCTGCTTATCGAGCACTTCAACGGCAGCTTCCCGCTGTGGCTGAGCCCCGAGCAGGTGCGCGTGCTGCCGGTCAGCGACAAGTTCATGGACTACGCCAAAGAGGTCGAAGCGCGGCTGAAGCAGGAGCGCATCCGCGTGACGCTGGACGAGGGCAACGACCGTCTGGGCGGGAAGATTAAGGCCGCGGAGGCCGAGAAGATGCCCTACATGCTGGTGGTCGGCGGCAAGGACGCGGAGGCGCGGACCGTCAGCATCCGCCACCGCGATCAGGGCGACCTGGGCGCGGTGCCGTTAGAGGACTTCGTGACCAACCTGCTGCGCGAGCGCGACACACAGGCGCTCGGGCCGATCAGCGGGACGGTGGCGTGACAGGGCGTTCCGCGGGCACGCGCGGCGTCCCATTCGAATAATTGTTGTAACGCGCATGGGACGCTGCGCGTCGCCCGCGAAACATTGTTGAATTGCGCGACTTTCTCCTTGTCATAAACCGGCAGGCCGATATACTTTGCCCCACCGGCATCGCTCCGAACGCTTACAGGTGCTGGTCGGCGGCCTGCCGTTGGTTCAAGGCGACACGGAAGCGACACAATATGTTTGAAGTTAAAGAAAGCCCCCTGCACGGGCGCGGTCTGTTCGCGACACAATTCATCCCCCGGGACACGGTGATCGGATTCCTCACGGCCGAGCCGGCCCCCGACCACGAGCTGGACGGGCCCTACGTGCTGTGGGTCGATGGCGAGCGGCCCGTGCGCGTCACCTGCGACCTGCGGTTTATCAACCACAGCGACGAGCCGAACGCCGTGTACTACGACGACCTGTCGGTCGTCGCGGTGCGCGACATCCGGCCGGGCGAAGAACTCGTCCACGACTATCTGGGTGACGCGGCGGACGAGGGCGTCGAGGTCGGGTTTGAAGATGAGGTGTCGGGTGAGTTGATTGAGGCATGACCGTTTAGCCGCGATGCTACGCATCGCCGGCGAATGATGAAACGTCTATCATGCCCGACCGGCGATGCGTAGCAACGCGGCTGTCGATCCCGATCCATGAACAAGATACGATGCCGCCATGTTCGGCTACCTGGTCCTGACGCTCGGCGGGCTGCTCTTCGGGGCGATGGTCTACCGTTACGACATGCACGAGCGCGAGCCGTGGTGGATGCTCGTCGCGGCGGCGTGCGCGGGCGCGCTGGGCATGTGGGGCGCGTTCGCGCTCGAAGACATGATCGAGATCGCGCTGCGTGATGCGGGGCTTTATTTCGATCTGGCCTTCAACAAGGCCGTCCTCGCGGGCGTGCTCGAAGAGCTGGCGAAGCTGGCGGTGCCGGTGGCGGTGCTGCTGTTTGTCCGCAGGCACTTCAACGACCCGATGGACGGGCTGATCTACGGCTCGCTCGCGGGGCTGGGCGCGGGGCTCTTCGAGAGCGCGTGGTGGCAGTGGTTCGACATCGACCAGAGCCACGGCGCCCTCCAAGAGTCCGGCGCTACCGTCATGCGCCTGTTCGTCCACACCATCTGGGGCGGCATCGGCGGGTCGGCGCTGGGGCTGATCGTCATGAAGAAGCCCTGGCGCGCGCCGCTGGCGCGCACGGTTGCGCTGGTCGTGCTGATCCACTTCGCGTGGGACTACTTCGTCGGGCTGGTGATTAACCAGCAGTTCTGGCACCGCCTGGTCGCCGCGGGTCTGCTGGGCACCTCGATCGTGTGGTACGGCCTGCTGGTCGTGCGGGCGAACAAGTGGTCGCGCTCGATGCACGCGCCGGTCAGCAAGCACCGGCTGGCGGGGAAGATCGTGCGGTTCCTGATCACCCGGCGGCTGAAGTAGAGGCGGGGCCTCAGCCGCCGCGTCACACGCGGGCGGGCGGACCCTGGCGAGCGAACCGCTCGGCAAAGTGATCACCGTCGTCACTGTTCGCACCCGCCCGGGCGTGTCCCGACGGCTGTCCTCAACATAATGTTGTAAACCTGTTCACAACCCGCGCCCCCCGACCGGCCCGGCATTCGCGGCTAAAATGCGTGCCTATGGACCGCACCGTGCTCGGCAAAACCGAACTCAGCGTCAGCCGCCTCGGCTTCGGGGCGGCGCCGATCGGCTTCCTCGCGACCCCGCAGGACCAGGTGGATGGGCTGGTTGGCATGCTCCTTGACGAGGGCGTCAACCTGTTCGACACCGCCGCGATGTACATCGACGCCGAGCAGAAGCTGGGCGCGGCGCTCGGGAGCAAGCGCGACGCCGCGGTGCTGGTCAGCAAGTGCGGCACGAAGGACAAGGAGCTGCCGGGCGATGAGTGGTCGGCGGAACTGATCCTTGCCTCGATCGACCGCTCGCTTGAGCGCCTGAAGACCGACCACCTCGATGTCGCGCTGCTGCACTCGTGTGATTTACAGACCCTGCAGCACGGCGAGGCCGTCGAGGCGCTCATCAAGGCGCGCGACGCGGGCAAGACCATGTACATCGGCTACTCGGGCGACAACGAAGCGGCCGCCGCCGCCGCGGCGATGGACTGGGTCGATGTGATCGAGGCCTCGGTGAACATCTGCGACCAGCACAATATCGAGGCCGTCCTGCCGGCATGCGCCGATCACCACGTCGGCGTGATCGCCAAGCGGCCGATCGCCAACGCCGCGTGGAACCCGCTGAACAAGCAGCGCGGGCTTTATAAAGAGTACGCCCGCGTCTACCACGAGCGCCTCGAAGCGATGGCCATCACCCCGCACGAGCTGGGCTACCACGGGCACATCGAGGTCGAGTGGCCGGAGATCGCGCTGAAGTTCACCCTCGCGATCGCGGGCGTGGACTGCGCGATCGTCGGCACGACCAGCACGGTCAACGCCCAGGCCAACATCGATGCGGTACGGAAGAACCCGCTGCGCGAGCAGGCCGTCGGGAAGCTGCGTCAGGCGTTCAAGGACGCGGAGCGCGCCAGCGGCGAGGATTGGCTCGGGCAGTTCTAGCAGGCGATTCTTACGGACCCCTTCTTTTCTGAACGTTTGTATCGACGCACCGCCCTGGATCATTTACGCTGGCACCGCGGGCCGGCGACCCCTCTACTTGAGGTTTGCCATGCGTTCTTGTTCTGTACTTGTGTGCGTGTTGTTGATGCTGATCCTTGGTGCGCCGGCCCCCCAGAGCCACGCCCAGCTGGTGCAGTCGGACGACCCGCCGGTGATCCCGATCGGGCTCGATGCGTTTCGGCAGTGGGACAGGCTGCCGGTGCACCGGATCGGGGCGCGCGGGTACATGCGCAGCACCTACGACCGCCGGGGCCGCAACAAGTGGGCGGACGCCAGCTTCTTCCTCTACCAGGAGTCGGACACGTTCAACGTGACGCTCGACGTGATGGGCAACGGCGTGCTCTACTTCAAGCGCACCAACCACTGGCACGGCTCGCCCTGGCACTACGAGGTGGACGGTGAGAACACGCTCGTCCGGGAGACCGCGACCCGCGCGCCCCACCGCGGGCGCAGCTTCAGGGACTCGGTCTTCATCCCCGAAGCGCTCTTCCCCGCGCCGCTGACCTGGACCTGGTCCACGACCAAGGGCGCGGACCTGATGTGGGTGCCGATCGGTTTCGAGGAGCGCATGCGCATCGGCTACAGCCGGACGCGCTACGGCACCGGCTACTACATCTACCACCTCTACGAGCCGGGCATCCGGCACACCTCCCGGCCGCTGACGGCGTGGAAGAAACAGCCGCCCGGCCAGGACGTGCTGGGCCTGATCAACAAGGCCGGCACCGACATCGCGCCCAGGGGCGACGGCGTTACCACCCAGACGAAAGCGGTCACGGTCGGAGAGGGTAAGTGGACCAGCCTCGCCAACATCACCGGCCCGGGCAGCATCCGCGCGATCAAGTTCAAGGTCCCGCGCGGCCAGGCGCTCGACTTCGGCCGGGGACGCATCCGCATCACCTGGGACGGCCGGGAGCACGCCTCGGTCGATGCGCCGATCGACCTGTTCTTCGGCACCGGTGTCCTGCACAACAACGATGACCGCGCGTACCTGGTCAAGGGCTTCCCGCTTGTCATCCGCTACGAGGAGGACTGGGTCTACCTCGACTGCTACTGGCCGATGCCCTATTTCAAGAGCGCGCACCTCGAGCTCAAGGGCTACGGCGGCAAGCCGATCGCCATCGAAACCGAGGTCCGCACCGAGAAGCTGGAGGGCCCGGCCAACCACTACACCTACTTCCACGCGACCTACACCGACATCCCCGACCCCGTCTTCGGCAAGGACAACGTCTTCCTCGACACGACGAAGGTCGAGGGCGGCGGCGACTGGTCCGGCAACTTCTGCGGCATGAGCTTCATCTTCAGCCGCAACGGCGAGCTCAAGACCCTCGAGGGCGACCCGCGCTTCTTCTTCGACGACTCGCAGACCCCCCAGGGCTTCGGCACCGGCACCGAGGAATGGGGCGGCGGCGGGGACTACTGGGGCGGCGTCACCATGACCCTGCCCTTCGCCGGCCACCCCGTCGGCAAACGCGGCAGCGACCAGCCCGAGCTCGATAAGATCAACTCGGCGTACCGCTTCCTCATCTCCGACATCCTGCCCTTCGGCAAGAACGCGCGGATCCAGCTCGAACACGGCGCCGAGAACGACCACCAGGAGCACTACTCCGCGGTCGTCTACTGGTACGGCATCGACCGGCCGACGGTCGTCTTGTCCGACAGCTTCAGCGTCTGCGACCCGGAGGAAGCCGGGGCCCACGGCTACCACAGCCCGGACGCGTCCGAGCCCTACGAGCTCGACTCGCGGTACGAGTGGGGCCCGGATGTGTACCGCGACAACCAGTGGATGAACAACAGCACCCGGCAGAAGTACAAGCACCTGTTCGGCACGGAGATCTTCCCGAGCCAGAAGGACCTGGTGCGCACGACGACCGGCGTATCGACCTTCAAGATGAAGCTCGACCCCAAGAACCACGGCGCGTTCCTCCGGCGGAAGTTCGACTTCCTCTACCCCAACCAGAAGGCGAAGGTGTCGGTGAAGACCGCGGCTGAAGACGAGTGGCAGGAGGTCGGCGTCTGGTACACCGCGGGCTGCAACACCGCGGTCTACAGCAACCCGGACCACGAGCTGGACGCGGTGCGCAACGAGATCATCACCGGCAACCGCCGGTGGCGCGAGGAGGAGTTCCTGCTGCCGTCTTCGATCACGAAGGGCCGGTCGGAGATCATGATCCGCATCGAGCACATCCCGAATACCAACCAGATGACGCCGGGCCGGGCGTTCCCCGCCGAGTCGATCTGGTCGGAGTCGCGGTACTGGTTGTACAGTTTCGTCGTGCCGAAGCTGGAGCTTTGAGTACTATTCTTCTTGGAACGACAACAGGACCATCTGCCATGCCCACTCGAAGCACTTTGTGCCGCGCCCTCTGCCTGCTTGCCATGCTCGCGGGCCAGCCCGCCTATGCCCAGGCCTTTGCGCCCAGCGAGCACGGGCTGGAGGAATTGACCAACCCCGAGTACCTCGCCCAGCTGCGCACCGGCGTCAAGACAAAGATGGCCAGCACCTATGACCGCACCGGCGGGAACGACGACGGGTTCGAGGGCACCCACTCGATCCTCCGCCGAGAGGGCGACTCGAGCGTGCTCTTCGAGGTGGACGGGCCCGGCCGGGTCCTGCGGTTCTGGATGCCGTACACCAACCTCTTCGCCGACTTCCTGCTCGACAACCAGAACGAGCACATCCGCTTCTACCTGGATGGCGAAGACAAACCGCGCATCGATATCCCGATCAAGGACCTGTTTAGCGGCGAGCACCCCGCGTTCCCCGCGCCCCTGGTCGGCAAGGGCACCGGCGGGCACTACTGCTACGTGCCGATCACCTTCAAAGACGGATGCAAGGTCGTGATCGACGGCAAGGGCGCGCGCTTCTGGCAGCTCAGCTACAACACCTTCGACTCGGCCGAGGGGCTCACGACGTTTTCGATAAAGCAGGAGGCCGAGCAGAAGCAGGCGCTGCGCGACGCGGTCAACTACTGGAGCAAGCCGGGCGACGCGGCGGCCGCGGGGATCGACCCCGAGCACACGCAGCACCACGAGCTCTCGCTCGTCGCCGGCGGGATCGCCGAGGTCCACCTGCCCAAGGGCCCGCACATCGTCCGGGCGATCGAGCTAACCGGCACGCCCGAGGCGTTGGCCAACGCGCGCGACGCGCGCATCGAGGTCTACTGGAACAAGAAGGATGTCTACGACTACTACGAGAAGCCCTCGGTCCTGCTGCCGCTGTCCTACCTGTTCGGCAACAGCAACCGGGGCGGGACCTACGGCGGGTCGCGCTCGCTGATCGCCGGCACCAATGAAGAACGCTGGTACTGCTTCCTGCCGATGCCCTACGACAAGTCGGCGCGTATGACGATCCGTGCCAACAAGCCGCTGGACGTGAAGCTGTCGATCAACGTCAAGCCGCTGGAGGGTTGGGATGAAGGTGAGTGGGGCTACCTGCAGGGCCGGTGGCACCAGGAGCTGCCGACCCAGCCCGGCCGGCACTACCCCTGGCTGAACCTCAACAACGCGCGCGGGCACTACGTCGGCACGGTCCTCGACACCGAGGGCAGCGGCCGGCCCGAGCGCGAGTGGCTGCCGCTGTGGCTGGAGGGTGACGAGACCTTCACGATCGACGGCGAGCTGGTCCACCACGGCACGGGCACCGAGGACTACTTCAACTGCGGGTGGTACGGCGTGCCTAGGCGGCTGGACAACCCCGGCAGCTACCCGCTGCACGGCTACACCGCCTACTTCCACGGCCCGCCGACGACCTACGCCACCAGCTACCGCTGGCACCTGCCCGACCCGATCCCGTTTTACAACAGCATCAACGCAAAGATCGAGGTCGGCCCGACGAACAACGTCCGGGCGAACTATAAGAGCGCGGTGTTTTATTACCTGGATAAGCCGTAGCCCAGCAGCTCGAAGCATCGCACCGGGCCTGAGCCCGGGGTATAGGTGCGATCTTCTGACTAGAGTTGTGATGATGTTGAATCTCACGCAGAGGCGCAAAGGCGCGGAGAGAACGGCATGCGTGGCCGGTGTCTGAGCCAGCGATTATTCAGACATGCTCGAGAAGATCCATTCCAACACACTCGTTCCGGGGCATCCCCAAGCCACCTGCCCAGGCCACCCGCCGCGCGCGTTTGAACAGGCATAGACTGAAGCCGTGCTTCCACTGGTCTACTCCCACGATTACGTCACGCCCCTGCCCGATGGCCACCGGTTCCCGATGCCAAAGTTTGGCATCCTGCGCGATCTCCTGATCGGGCGCGGTATCGCAACGCCCGATCAGTTTCACTGCCCAAGCATCGGCTCGTTTGAACTGATCGCCTCCGCACACGACCCGGCGTATGTGCGTTCTTTTTTTGAAGGCTCGATCGGCTGCGACGACGTGCGCAGGATCGGGCTGCCCTGGTCGGAGGGGCTGGTGACGCGGACACGCACCGCCGTCGCCGGGACGCTGTTGACCTGCGAGCTTGCGCTTGAGCACGGGCTGGCCTGCAACACCGCCGGGGGCACGCACCACGCGCACCGCGACTTCGGCTCGGGTTTCTGCATCTTCAACGACATCGCCATCGCCGCGCAGATGCTGGCCGATCGTGGCAGCGTCGGCCACGTGCTGATCATCGACCTGGACGTGCACCACGGCGACGGCACCGCGACGATTTTTGCCGACGACCCAAGGGTGTTCACGTTCTCGATGCACTGCGAGAAGAATTTCCCGGCGAAGAAGCCGCCGAGCGACCTCGATGTGGCGCTGGCAAAGGGCGTCGGTGACGACGAATACACCGACACGCTTGCCCAGCACCTGCCGCGTCTGCTGGAACAGGCTGAGCCGGACCTGGTGATCTACGACGCCGGGGTCGATGTGCACCGGGACGATCGATTGGGGCACCTCGAGCTAACCGATGACGGCTTGTACGAGCGCGACCACTACGTCATCCATCAGTGCCGGAGCCACGGCATCCCTACCGCCTGCGTCATCGGCGGCGGGTACGACGCGGACCACACCCGCCTCGCCTGGCGGCACGCGGCGGTGCACCGCGCGGCGACAGATGTTTGGATGTCACAGCTGTCGTCCGTTGGGGGTTGATTGATCTCACCCCGCGGCACAAAGGCGCGGAGCCAAGGCAAGGATGGCCGGTGTCTGAGCCCGCGAAGACCCGGACGAGCCAGAGAAAATAACTCTCAGCCAGCTCGTTCCGGGGCATCCCCAAGCCGCCCGCCCGGGCCAGCCGCCGAAGAGGATCTCAAGAAGCTCCCGATGCGATTGCCCAGGGAAGATAAGTGTGCATTTAGCCCGCCGAGGACGCCAGCTGCGTCTTCATGTCCGGCGCCGGCAGCGTGGACTCGCCCATCAGGTACTGGTCGATCGCACGCGCGGCGCCGCGGCCCTCGGCGATGGCCCAGACGATCAGGCTCGCGCCCCGGCGGACATCGCCGGCTGCGAAGACGCCGTCGACGTTCGTGCCGAACTTGCCGTACTCGGCCTTCACCACGCCGCGGTTCATGTCCACGCCCAGGCGGTCGAACACCGCGGGGGTGTCGTGGCCGGTGAAGCCGATGGAGAGGAAGACGTAGTCGGCGGGCATGTCGTGCTCGCTGCCTTCGATTTCCTTGCTGATCTTCCGGCCTGTCTCGGGGTCGCGGGTCCATTCGAGCTTTGAAACGCGCATGTGCGTGAGCCTGCCGTTGGCGTCGCCGATGAAGGCCTTGGGCAAAATCTGATACGCGCGCGGGTCGCGGTCGAACCTGGCGATGCCCTCGGCGTGGCCGTAGTCCACGTAGAACGTGCCGGTCGGGCCGGGCCAGGGGTGCTCGGCGTCGCGCTCGTCGGGCTCGCGCTCGCGCCGGGTGATATTGGTGATCGACCTGCAGCCCTGGCGGATCGCGGTGCCGATGCAGTCGGTGCCGGTGTCGCCCCCGCCGATGACGATGACGTCTTTGTCCTTCGCGTCGAGGAAGTCGCCGTCTTTGAATTCGGAGTCGAGGTAGGACTTGGTCGCCTTGTGCAGGTAGGTCATCGCCATGTGCACGCCATCGAGCTCGCGGCCGGGGAGTGAGTCGAGGTCACGGCCAGCGAGCGCACCGCAGGCGAGCAGCACGGCATCGAAATCGTTCTGCAACTGATCCGCGTCGATGATCTCGGCGTCGCCGGCCATACCGTGATGGGACTTGGCCTGCTCTTGCGAGATTCCGGGGGCGCCGACGTTGCAATTGGTTTTGAAGATGACGCCCTCGTCAGCGAGCAGGTTGACGCGACGGTCAACGATCTTCTTTTCGAGCTTCATGTTCGGCACGCCGTACATAAGCAGCCCGCCGATGCGGTCGTCGCGCTCGAAGACAGTGACGGTGTGCCCGGCTTTGTTGAGCTGGTCGGCGGCGGCCAGGCCCGCGGGCCCGCTGCCAACGACCGCGACGGTCTTGCCCGTGCGTTGTTGGGGCGGGTTCGGCACGACCCAGCCTTCTTCGAAGGCCTTGTCGATGATCGAGCACTCGATCGATTTAATCGTCACCGGCGGGTCGGTGACGCCGAGCACGCACGCGCTCTCGCAGGGCGCGGGGCAGATGCGCCCGGTGAACTCGGGAAAGTTGTTCGTCTTCGCCAGGCGGTGGTAGGCCTCTTTCCATCGGCCGTGGAAAACAAGGTCGTTCCACTCGGGGATAAGGTTGTCGATCGGGCAGCCGGTATCGGACTGGCAGAACGCGACGCCGCAGTCCATGCAGCGGGCGCCCTGCTCCTTGAGCTGGTGCTCATCGGCGCGCTCGTAGATCTCATAGAAATCGCTGATGCGCACGCCGGGGTCGCGCGCGGGCATCGGGTGTCGTTCAAACTCGAGGAATCCGGTGGGTTTTCCCATGGCTATCTCTTGGTCATTCGTTTTGAACCACGGAGACACAGAGGGCACAGAGGTCTGAAAAAGCAAATGGATTTGCCTGAATCTGTTCCTGCCACTCTCGTTGGATTCGTCTCCGTGTCTCTGTAGTTAATGTTGCCTTGTTACGCGTGGCCCACTTCCGGCGCCGCCTGGGTCTTCTTGCGTTGCTGCAGCACCCGGCGGTAATCGATCGGCATGACCTTGACGAACTGGCTGTGTGTTTTTGCCCAGTTATCAAGGGCCTTCTTCGCGACCGGCGAGGCGGTGTGCTGGTGGTGCAGCTCGATCATCCGGCGGCACTCGACCTCGTCCTCGGGGTTGCTGAGGTCTTCGAGCTCGACCAGCTCGAGGTTGCAGAGCTGGCGGAACTCGCCGTCGCGGTCCCAGACGTAGGCGATCCCGCCTGACATGCCGGCGGCGAAGTTCCGGCCGGTGGGCCCGAGGATGACGACGCGCCCGCCGGTCATGTACTCGCAGCCGTGGTCGCCGACGCCCTCGACGACGGCGCGTGCGCCGGAGTTGCGGACGGCGAAGCGTTCGGCGGCGATGCCGCGGAAGTAGGCCTCGCCCTTGGTCGCGCCGTAGAGCGCGACGTTGCCGACGACGATCTGTTGTTCCGCGGCGAAGGTGGACTCGACAGGCGGGCGGACGACGAGCCGGCCGCCGCTCAGCCCCTTGCCGACGTAGTCGTTCGCGTCGCCGGTGACGTTGATCGTCACCCCGCCCGCCAGCCAGGCGCCGACGGACTGGCCGGCGCTGCCACGGAGGTTGAGGGTGATCGTGTCGTCGGGCAGGCCATCATCACCCCACTTCTTGCTGACCTCGTGCGAGAGCATCGTGCCGACCGCGCGGTCCAGGTTCGTGATCGGGCCGGTGTAATCGACCTTCTGCGCGTCAAGGATCGCGGGCTGGCAGTGCTCGATGAGCTTCACATCGAGCTGGTTCGACAGGCCGTGGTCCTGCGGGATTGTCTTGCGGACCTGCACGTTGTCGCGGTGCGACGGTTTCTCGGCGGGCGTGAGCAGCGCGGTGAGGTCCAGGCCGTCCGCCTTCCAGTACGCGATCGCTTCATCGGACTGAAGCAGGTCGACCCGGCCGATGAGCTCGTCGATCGTGCGCACGCCGATCTCGGCCATGAGTTTGCGCGCTTCCTCGGCGACGAGGAAGAGGTAGTTAATCACGTGCTCGGGCTGGCCGGTGAACTTCTTGCGGAGCACCGGGTCCTGCGTACACACGCCGACGGGGCAGGTGTTGAGGTGGCACTTGCGCATCATGATGCAGCCGGTGGCGATGAGCGGCGCGGTGGAGAAGCCGTACTCCTCGGCGCCCAAGCAGGCGGCGACGACGACATCGCGGCCGGTGCGCATCCCGCCATCGGTCTCCAGGCGGACGCGGGAGCGCAGGTCGTTGAGGACGAGCGTCTGGTGCGTCTCCGCGACGCCGAGCTCCCACGGCAGGCCGCAGTGCTTGATGGAGGTCAGCGGCGAAGCGCCGGTCCCGCCGTCGGCGCCGGAGATGAGGATGTGGTCGGCCTTGGCCTTGCTGACGCCCGCGGCGATCGTGCCGACACCGACTTCGGCGACGAGCTTGACGCTGACCGCGGCCGATGGGTTTGCGTTCTTCAGGTCGAAGATGAGCTGGCTGAGGTCTTCGATCGAGTAGATGTCGTGGTGCGGCGGGGGCGAGATCAGGCCGACGCCGGGCGTGGAGTAGCGGAGCTTGGCGATGTAGTCGTTGACCTTGAAGCCGGGCAGCTGACCGCCCTCGCCGGGCTTGGCGCCCTGGGCGATCTTGATCTGGAGCATGTCGGCGTTGGCGAGGTAGTAGCTCGTGACGCCGAAGCGCCCGGACGCAACCTGCTTGATCGCGCTGCGGCGGGACTTGGGCGATCCGTCGTCGTACTGCTCGAGCGCGAAGCGGTTGGGGTCTTCGCCGCCCTCGCCGGAGTTCGAGTACCCGCCGATGCGGTTCATCGCCAGCGCGAGGGTCTCGTGCGCTTCTTTGCTCAGCGCGCCCAGCGACATCGCGCCGGTGCGGAAACGCTTGACGATCTCCTTGGCCGGCTCGACCTCTTCGATCGGCAGCCGCCTGTCCTCGTCGAGCTTGTTGAACTTGAGCAGCCCGCGCAGGGTCGCTCGGCTCGCGGCGTCCTTGTTGCACTGTTTGGCGAACTGGTCGTACGCGCCGCTGGCGTTGGTGCGGGCGGCGAGCTGGAGGTTGGCGATCGCCTGGGGGTTGTAGGCGTGGGCGTCGCCCTCGGGCCGCCAGTGGTACTCGCCGGGGTTGGGCAGCTCGGGCTGATCCTGCCCGGCCTCGCGCACGTCGCGCTCGGGGTAAGCAAGCGTGTGACGACGGCGGACCTCCTGGGCGAGCACCTCAAAGCCCGCGCCCTGCAGGCGCGACGCCGTGCCCGCGAAGCAGCGGTCGATGACCTCGCTCGAAAGACCGAGGCACTCGAAGATCTGCGCCCCGCGGTAGCTCGCGACCGTCGAGATGCCCATCTTGGACATGACCTTCTTGATGCCGAAGTCCACGGCCTTGATGTAGTTCGCGACGAGCTTCTCGTCCGACCAGTGCTTGTTCTTGTCGACGACGCCCTGGTCGCGGAGTGCGTGCAGCGACTCGTAGGCGAGGTACGGGTTGACCGCATCGACGCCGTAGCCCAGCAGCGTGCAGAAGTGGTGGACCTCGCGCGCCTCGCCGGTCTCGAGCACGAGCCCGGCCCTGGTGCGCGCCCGGGTGCGGACCAGGTGGTGGTGCACGGCGCCGACGGCGAGCAGCGCCGGCAAAGGCATGCGGTCTTCACTAGCGGCGCGGTCGGACAAGACGATCAACGGCGCGCCCGCGGCGATCGCGGCGGTCGCCTCGTTGCAGATACGGTCGAGCGCGGCCTGCAATGCCGCGGCATCATCCGTTGACGATGCGTCGTACGTCGTGTCGATCACCACGCTCGACCAGCCGTGGTACGCCGACTCGCTCAGCCGCCGGATCGCGCCGAGCTGCACGTTGGTCAGCACCGGCGACCCGAGGTGCAGCCGCTGGCACTGGCCCGGCGTCGTGCCCAGCAGGTTGCCCTCGGGCCCGAGGTACGTGTCCAGCGCCATGATGCACGCCTCTCGGATCGGATCGATCGGCGGGTTGGTCACCTGCGCAAACAGCTGCTTGAAGTAGTCGTAGAGCAGCCGCGGCTTGTCCGACAGCACCGCCAGCGCCTGGTCGTTGCCCATCGAGCCCAGCGCCTCTTTCGCGTTGCGCACCATCGGCAAGAGCAGCATGTGCAGATGCTCGAGCGTGTAGCCGAACGACATCAGCTTGCGCAAGAGCGCCGGCTCGATACCGTCCTCATCCATCCGCGCCGGCGCGTCGCCGTTGTTATCACTGACGACCGGCGAAGCGCCCGGCAGCTCGTCCAGGCGCAATTGATGCTCAGACAACCACTGGTTGTACGGCCGGGCATTGACGAGCGCCGCCTTCACCTCTTCGTCCGGGATGATCCGGCCCTCATCGAAGTCCACCAGGAACATCTTGCCCGGCTCGAGCCGGCCCTTGAGCTTGACGTTCTCCGGCTCGATATCGACGACGCCGACCTCGCTGGCCATGACGACGCGGTCGTCGTGCGTGACGTAGTAGCGCGACGGCCGCAGCCCGTTGCGGTCCAGGCAGGCGCCGATCTGCTTGCCGTCGGTGAACGACACGCTCGCCGGGCCGTCCCACGGCTCCATGACGTTGGCGTGGTACTGGTAGAAGGCGCGCTTCGCATCGCTCATCTGCTCGTGGTTCTCCCAGGCCTCGGGGATCATCATCATGATCGCCTCGGACAGGGAGCGCCCGTTCATGTAGAGCATCTCGAGAACGTTGTCGAACGCGCCGGAGTCGGACGCCTCGCGGTTGACGATCGGGAACAGGCCGCCGAGGTCTTCTCCGAACGGCTCGGACCGCATGAGCCCCTCGCGTGCCGCGGTCCAGTTCTTGTTGCCCTTGACGGTGTTGATCTCGCCGTTGTGGCTCATCATCCGGCAGGGCTGGGCGCGGTCCCAGCTGGGGAAGGTGTTGGTCGAGAAGCGTGAGTGCACCATCGCCAGGTGCGAGGTGTAGTCGGGGTCGCGCAGGTCGGCGTAGAACGCGGGGACCTGCTCGGAGGTGAGCTGGCCCTTGTAGACGATCGTCCGGCACGACAGCGAGCAGATATAGAAGCTGTTGTCGGGGATGCCCGCATCCGCTTGGAGCGTGTTGATCACGCGGTTGCGCGCCAGGTACAGCCTGCGCTCGAAGGTGTCACCGCTCATCCCATCCGGGCAGGCGACAAACAGCTGCTCGATAGCGGGCATCGACTGCCGGGCGGTGGGGCCGACGTCCGCGCCGTCTGGATCGACCGGCAGCGCACGCCAGCCGAGCACGCGCACGCCGACTTCATTGAGCCTGTCTTCAAAGACGCGCTTCGCGGTCGCGCGCGCGTCGTCATCGGTCGGCAGGAAGATGTTGCCCGCCGCGTACTCGCCGATCTCGGGCAGGTCGACGCCGAGGTCGGCCTGCGCGGCCTTGCGCATGAGCTTGTGCGGGATCGCGGTGAGGATGCCTGCGCCGTCGCCGGTGTTGACCTCGCAGCCGCAGGCGCCGCGGTGATCCATGCGGCTGAGCATGGTCAGGGCCTGGTCCACGATCGCGTGCGAGCGCCGGCCCTTGACGTGCGCGATGAACCCGACGCCGCAGTTGTCGTGCTCGTTCGCCGGGTCGTACAGGCCGCGCGCGATCGGCGGGCCGATGGGCTGGTCCTCGGGTTGGGCAGGCGGGGTATCGGGCATCGTGTTCAGTCGATGGTCGTCGCGGGCGGGGCCCACGGGGGTGGTCGGTACAAACGGTTGGTCGTGCCCCAAATCGGTGGCGGTCGGCGAAGGGTCAAACAGACTCGGCCGGGGCGGGCGGTGCGGTCAGCGGGTCGAGTCCGCCGGCTTGCGCTTGGCCCGCGCTTTGGGCGGGTCGGCGTCGGGGCCGGCGGCCCGGAGCAGGTCCTCCAGGAACGCACGCGGCGCGGGGGCCAGCCCCGCGGTGCCCGGCCGGGTGATCACCCCCATCGGGCGCGTCAGCCTCGGCGTCAGCCGGACGGCGCGCAGCGCACCGGCGTCCACCTCGCGCTTCACGCAGCGCACCGGCAGGATCGCGAACCGGTCCGTCACCGCCACCGCCGACTTGAGCGTGTCCATGTTGTCAAACCGGTGGGAGATCACCGGTGAGGCGGCGTGCTCCTTCAGGTACCGCTGCAGGTGCCGGGCGATCGGCAGCTCGCTGTCAAACCCCGCCATGTCCAGTCCGGTCAGCTCCTCCGCCGCGACGGTCTTCCGTCCCGCCAGCGCGTGGTCGGGCCGGCAGACGACCGCCATCGCCTCCTCGGTCAGCGGCTGCACGACGACCTTGGGGAAGCGGTCGGGGAAGGACACGATGCCCAGGTCCGCCTGCTGATCGACGACGGCCCGGTGGACCTGGTCGGGCTTGAGGTATCGCAGCTCGACCTTGACCCCCGGGAGTTTATTGACAAAGCCATCGCGCAGCTTGCTGAGCAGGTCGATCCCCGCGGAGTAGATCGCCGCGACCCGCACCGGGCCCTCGATCATGGAGCCCGCGCCCCGGTCAGCGCACAGGCCCATCGAGCTGACCTCGCGCTCCATCTGATCGAACCGGCTGAGCGTGTCCGCCGCGCCGACCAGGTACAGCTCGCCCGCCTGGGTGAGCTCGAACGGCCGGACCGACCGGTCGATCAGCTTGACCCCCAGCCGCTTCTCGAGCTGGCCGATGCGCTGGCTCGCCGCCGACTGGCTGATGCCGAACACCGCCGCCGCCTTGGAGAAGCTCCGGCAGCGCGCGACTTCGACAAACAGACGGATGGTTTGCATAGGCCCCACCAAGGCCGGCCCTTTCATAAGTTAATCTAATGCCCAGATTTGTTCTAGTAAGTATAGCTGATCGCACTGCCCAAGGCACCCCCGACCCGGTACAACATGATAAACGATGGCCCGACGATCTAGAAGACCCATGCGCCGGACGAAACCTCAAACCCATTTACAACAACCAAGCCCCACCAGGGCGCAGGGCCGGCGGGGGTCGGTGCGTCTTAAATGGCCCGATACCCGCCCCGGCGCTGCGCTCCGGGGCGGCTTGATGGTGTTGTTAATGATGATCAACACGGGATTTAGGGCTGATGAATCCCGCCCAAGCCCGTTCGACCCGCCGATTACCGCCCTGCCGCATGAGGCGTTTGTGATCCGGTCCGATGCACTCGCTCGGGCCTGCCCGGACGACCGCCAACGCCGGACCGCTGAGCACTGGTTAGCCCGCTGCGGCGGGGTCGTGTTGAACACGGATCAGCCGGGCGTTGAGCTGCATTTCTTCGCCGAAGGCATCGAGGCGATGACCCCCGCCGACCGGTTGTGGGAGGGCGTACCCCGCCGGGCGAAGTCGCTGCAGGACCTGGTCGACCACGCGATCCGCCGGGCGCGGGAGGGCCGCCGGCCGATCTCCCGGCTGGTCATCACCGGCCACGCCGGCCTGCCAGGGTGCGCAGCGCTGGGCGGGACGATCGACGACTGTGTGTTCGAGGGGCGGCTGAGCCATTACCAGCGCAGGCAGCTCGCGCGCCTCCGCCCGTACCTCGCCGATGATGCGGAGATCGAGCTGCGCCAGTGCGTGACCGGGCGGGGTGAAGAAGGCCGCAGGCTCTTAACCGCGCTCCACGACGTCACCGGCGCGGCGGCGGTCAGCTACCTCGCCGACTTCCACTTCGGCGACGCGGCGAACCACCCGCGCGTACGCGTGGATGAGGGTGGTTGGCGGATTGAGCAGCCGGCAAAGCGATAGCCGCGACGTTACACGTCACCGGATAATCGTGACACGCTTATCCCACTTTGCCGGCGATGCGTAGCATCGCGGCTAAACAACACAGGACTACTCACTCCCCGCCGTGCACGGTGGTTTCGCCGGCGATGACCATCAGAGCGTTGGCGCCCCTGGGCTGGTCGTTCGCCTGGCGGTCGTCGAACAGGTTGTCCAGCGGGTTGCGGTTGAGCGCGCCGTTGGCGTACTTGGTCTCGAGGTATTGCTCGCTCTCAAAGCCGACGTGGTTGTCGTTCCACAGCACGCCGCCGCGCCACTCGCCGCGTTCACCGCTGTGGATGCTCTCGACCTGATTGGTCGCGTTATCCCCCGCGTTGCGGTCGGACAAGACGACGGCCTGGGAGTTGAGCGTCTGCCGCCACTCGGCGGCGCGCGGGGCGTCGTCCGCGTTCACGGCAAAGCTCGGGGGCTGTCCATTGTTAGCCCTGCCCTTGCGGAAGCCGAGCATCGCGTAGGAATAGTTCTTGTCGCGCTCGTCCCACTTCACGGTCGGCACGGTGTCGTCGTCCCAGCCGTCGTAATCGACCGGGTCGATGTCCGCCGTCTCGTTCGGGCTGACCGCATAGTCGGGGGTGAAGAACTCGCCCCTGAGCATGATCCAGTACCGCGCCTGGATGGTGTTGCCGTCGCCGCTGTTGCCGGTGGTGCGCTCGCCGTCTTTGAGGATTTGGCCCTTGCTGTTGAGCCCGGCGAAGCGTTCCTTTTGGGAATTCGCATGCGTCACCAGGGCCTGGTGGATCCCGCGGAGCTGGACCGAGTTCTGCATCTGCCGGGCGGTCCGCCGGGCCGCGGCGTCGGTGGGCAGCTGGACCGCGAGCATCGCTGCGATGACGACGATGACGACCAAGAGGTCGGTTAATGAGAACGCGGTGGTCCGGCGGGTGGTCTTGGCGGTCCTGATCATTGAAGGGCTCCCGGGGTGGATTGATGTACTTGAGAATAACCACGAGATCGGCAGGAAACAATGGGAGAGACAAACATTTCAATCGCTGTCGGATGAGACTGATCGCTGCGGGCAGTTGGCCGGCTTATCCTGTGGGTTGGCCGTTTTGTTGTTGACAGGCGGTCTTTGCGTGAGCAAAGCACCCGCGTTCAACCGACAATGCCGCCATGCCCGCCGACCGGCCCGTCATCGCGCACGTCTTGCACCGCCTGGACCGGGCGGGGGCGGAGGTGCTCGCGTCCGGGCTGGCGCGGGCGCTGCGTGACGACTACACGTTTGTCTTCTTCTGCCTGGACGGCCTCGGCCCGCTGGCGGAGGGGCTCAAGGATGACGGGTTTGTGGTGGAGCAGTTGGAGCGTCGGCCGGGCGTGGATTGGGCGCTGGGACGGCGGCTGCGTGAACGATTAAAGGCGCACCGCGTGTCGGTGGTCCATGCGCATCAATACACGCCGTTTTTCTATAGCGCTCTGGCGCGCGGCGTCTTGCTGAATCGCACCACGCCGCCCATCCTTTTCACCGAGCACGGCCGGCACTACCCCGACCGGCGATCCTTCAAGCGCGTGCTGGCGAACAAGCTGCTGCTGCGCCATCGCGACCGCGTCACCGCGGTGGGCGAATTTGTCCGCGAGGCGCTGGTGAAGAACGAAGGCATTGCGCGCAGACGCATCGAGGTCGTCTACAACGGGATCGACCCGGGCGGGCTGCCGAGCGACGCCGACCGCGCTGCGGCGCGTCAACGGCTTGAGATCGCAAACGATCGGCCGGTCGTGATGCAGGTCGCGCGGTTCCACCCGGTGAAAGACCACGCCACCGCGCTGTGCGCGTGGGCGCATGTGTGTGGCCGGCTTTCGGAGCGGGAAACAAGCCCGCTGCTCGTGCTCGTCGGCGACGGTGGTGAACGCGAAGCGATGCAGCGACTCGCCAACACGCTGGACATCGAACCCAGTGTCCTCTTCACCGGCCCGGTCGAGGATGCACGCGCGCTGATCCCTGCCGCGGATGTCTGCATGCTGTCATCACTGAGCGAGGGCGTCTCCGTGACACTGCTGGAGGCGATGGCGGCGGGCAAACCCGTCGTCGCAACCAACGTCGGCGGCAACGTAGAGGTCGTCGAAGACCATAAGACCGGCCTGCTCGCGCCGCGCGGCGACGCGGAGGCACTCGGGGATTGCCTGATCGGCCTGATCCTCGATCAGAAGCTCCGCACCAGGCTCGGCCACACCGGCCGTGAGCACTTGGTCGCCCGCTTCACCGCCGACCGCATGCACGCGGGCTATGCCCGGTTGTACGGATCGGTGCTCGGTTTTTCGCGGGGTTGAAACGCCGGCACGGGTACAATGGCGGGCATGATTCCACGTGGGGGCAGGTTGATGCGCGTGCCAGGCCGCAAGCGGCTTCTTGTGGCGGCGCTCTGCCTGCTCGTAGTCGGCGCGGCGCTGGCCGGCTGGCAACTACACCGCGCGACCGACACCACGCGCGTGGACGACATCGCGGCGCCCGATCAACTCGACCTGCGCAGCGGCGACATCATCGTCGCCGGCGGCGTCTCGCTGCAGAGCCGGCTGGTCCGGCAGCTCACCGACAACAGCCGCTACTCGCACGTCGGCATGATCGAGGCGACGCCCGCCGGCCTGTTCGTCATCCACGCCGCGCCCAAGGGCGAGGGCGACGGCGGGGTCGGCGGCAAGGTCGGGCGCATCCCATTAGACCTCTTCCTCACCGAGCGCGGCTACGTGACCATCAAGGTCATGCGATTAAGCGCCGAGCGCGCCGCCGCCGACCAGGTCGCCAAGGACGCCTGCGCCTACGCGGTGCGGTGCGCCCAGCAGGACATCCCCTTCGACGCCAAGTTCGATCTGGAAGAGCAGGAGCGGATGTACTGTTCGGAACTGATCTACCTCGCCTACCAGCGCGCGGGCTACGACTGGCCTGATACACTTGTGGCCGATGTCTCGACGCTGATCGTCGACGGGCCGTTGATCACGCCCGACGCGTTCGTGGACTGCGATGACTTCGAAACCGTTTGGGAATACCAACCCCCGGAAGAAACCGCTCCCCGAAATCAATCCTGAAAGGAAACAGAATGCAGAAGCTGCTCCCCGCCCTTGCCGTCCTCGCCCTGCTGATGGCCGCCACCCTCACCCCCGGGACCCCCGCCGTCGCCGACGACAAGGACGCCAAGCCCGGCGACACCGTCAAGGCCTTCGCCAAGGCTATGGAGGCCAACGACCCCAAGACCGTCGGCGAGCTCGTGCCCCAGCTCAAAGAACTGGCCGGCGAAGAGAAGATCAAAGAGATGGTCAAGGAGGCCTCCGAAGAGATCAAGGCCGAGGGCGGCATCAAGTCCATCACCATCGACAAGGAAGAGATCGACGGCGACAAGGCCAAGGTCACCGCAACCCTTGAGAGCGGCACCGGCGAGAAAGACACCAGCGACTTCGACCTGCGCAAGCAGGACGGCAAGTGGGTCATCTACATGGACCTCGAAGGCAAGCCCGTGCCCGAAGAGGAGGAGTAAAGCCGGCGAGCCGCCGGGTTGAAGACAACAGGTGAAGCCCGTGCCTTGTCGGTACGGGTTTTCTCATAGCCGAACCCCGTTCTCAGGCCCCAATGCTTATCCCGCCGATACTATCCCCCATGAAAAGCCATCCCCAACCATGCCCGCGGCATTGGCGCAAGCCAACGCCGCGCGGGTACCGCCCGCTCTTCACGCTCGTCGCGCTCCTCTGCCTGCTCGCCCTCCCCGCCCGCGCCGAGATGGAGTCGGCGCTCCTGCACCGCCTGTCCACCGCCGACCTGCGCGGGGCCAAGGTCTCGATCTGCGTCATGGATGTCCGCGAGCGCGACCTGCTCGTCGAGGTCCACGCCGACCGCGCGATGACCCCCGCGTCGAACATGAAGCTCGTCACCACCGCCGCCGCGCTCGACGTGCTCGGCGAGGACTTCACCTTCTCCACTCAGCTCAGCCTCCTCGGCGTCCAGGAGGCGCCCGCGGGCGACGGCCTGCCCGCGCTCGTCGTCACCGGCGACGGCGACCCGGCGTTCGGCTCGGCCAACGTCCTCGAAGACGCCGGCTACAGCGTCGACCAGATGGTCGGCTGGTGGCTCGACGCCGTGGAAGACACCGGCCTGGACCAGTTCGGCCAGTTGGTCATCGACGACCGCGTCTTCGAATACAGCGAACAGCAGCGCGTCCACCCGACCTGGCCCAGGAACCAGCTGCACCGCTGGTACTGTGCACAGGTCGCCGGCGTCAACTTCTTCGACAACTGCTTCCGGGTCACCGCCAGCCCCACACGCACCGGGCAGGACGCGCAGCTCGCCATCTACCCCTTCGGCCGAGCCATCATCCAGACCGAGATGCGCCTGACCACCGGCCGGACCGACCAGTGGGACATCATCACCCGCGCCGACTCCAACCGCGTCACCTTCCGCGGCACCCTCCGCAACAAACAGACCCAGTACGTCGCGATGCACGACCCCGCCATCGTGTTCGGCGAGCTGCTCAAACAAGAACTCGCCAAGCGCGGCATCACCGTCAACGAGGTTGTTCGGCCGGAGGGCGACCAGCGCATCGCCGAGGGCAAGACCCTGCACAAGATCAACACGACGCTGCAGGCCGTGCTCAACCGCACGAACAAGGACTCGATGAACCTCTACGCCGAGGCCCTGCTCAAGCGGATGGGTTTCGAGTCCACCGGTTCGCCGGGCACGTTCGAGAACGGCGCGTCCGCGGTGCGCGGCTACCTCGCCGAGCATATCGACGACCCGACGCTGGCGGCCTCGATCCAGCTCACCGACGGATCGGGCATGTCACGCAACAACAAGCTTAGCGCCCGCGCTTTAGTTGAAGTGTTACGCATCCAGGCCACCGGCGACAGCTTCCGCCCCTACCTCGCGTCGCTGGCCCAGCCCGGCAAGCCCGGCTCGCTGCGCAAGCGGCTGCACGAAGAGGACGACCTCACCGCCGAGCTCTACGCGAAGACCGGCACGATCAACCACGTCAGCGCGTTGTCGGGTTATCTCATCTACCCGGACGCCGGGCCCGACGGCAACGCGAGGGTGCTGGCCTTCTCCATCCTCATCAACGGCCACGGCCAAGGCGCCGCGCGCAACGTCTCGGCGATCAAAGTCCGGGCGCTGCAGGACGAACTGGTGAAGCTGATGGATCAGGAGGTTGTGGGAGCGGCAGCGCCATGAAACAGCGCGTCGCCTTCAATCCAAGTTAGCCGGCGGGCTCGCCCCGCCGCGTCGGGCGCAGCCCGAATCGCTCGTGTCTCAATCCGCAGCAGTCAGGCAACCCGCCGCCGCCGGGCTGTTAGCAAACCCAACCCAACAAGCATCGCCAATGCCCCGGGCTCGGGCACATTGCTCACAGAGCCGGGCCCGGTGAACGCGGCGAAGGCAAGGCCGAAGTCGGCGTCATCCACATCACCATCGCTGTCGAGGTCCGCCAACGGGTTGCTTGTAGGCCCGTTACCCGGCCCGGTGAACGCGGCAAACGCGAGGCCGAAGTCGGCGTCATCCACATCGCCATCAAGATCAAAGTCGGCGGGGCTTCGCGGCAAGCCAAGGTTAGCTACGAATATGCCGCCCTGACCATCGGTGAACCCTAATCGAAACGCAAGTTGGCCAGTATTGTTTAGGCTGGTCCTCTGTCCGTTCTCTTCGTCTGAATTTGTAATTAGCGAAACAAAACTGATTGTACGCAGATCCTCGGCAAAAGGATCGTTGCTGATGTTAAACAGATCGCCCTCTCGCGCGATAAGTTTCAGAAGACCGTCGGAATCTGTAGCCCAGATTCCTTCGTTATTCGTTGGATCTACACTCGCGCCATCAAGCGTTGCAAGAAATGCGGTTGTACCTGCCCTGTTTAGTATAGGGTCGTCAAACCCATTAAACACTACATCCGGGTTAGTTCCTGGTGCATGATCGCCTGTACGCGCGATTAATCTTGTTTCTTTGCTGGACTTCACCCAGATCCCGGTATTGCTGCTTGAATTCGTGCCGTCAAGCGTGGCGACAAACGCGACTTCTCCAGCCACGTTAAAGACGGGACCGCCAAAGAGATCAAAGATCACTCCCTGCTCTGTACTTGGGGCATCGTCGCCAGCCCGAACAACCAGCCCTAACTCTCCGCCGGAAGTTGCCCATATGCCGGCACCGTTCGTGTTATCAACTCCAGGGCCTTGGACAGATCCAAGAAACGCCAGATCTCCCGCATCATTGATCACCGGGCGAAGAATGTTGCTGAACACAACACCAGGATCGTTCTCCACTGCTTGCATGCCTTCGCGTACAACTAATGTGGAGGACCCGCCAGCATCTAGCCAAATACCGCTGTCGTTGCCGAAGTCCACGCCCATGCCAGCCAGTTCAGCTCTGAATACAACATTTCCTGCAATATTTAGTACGGGTTCAAAGAGACGACTAAACACTACACCTGGTTCTGTGCCCGCAGCGTTATCTCCGGCCCTTGCAATTAAATTCAACACCCCACCAGACTTCAGCCAGATTCCTTCAGCGTTTGTTGCATTTACTCCAGTGCCAGTCAAAGAGCTATAGAAAGCGATGTCACCCGAAACATTAACTACGGGGCGAAAAAACAATGCACCGAATAACAAGTCAGGTTCGAGTTCGGTTGTGCTGCCTTGAAACTGCGCAATTGTGTTTATGACCCCCCCGGATTGCATCCAAATGCCGTTGTCAGGAGACCCCAAGTTGCCGAGAAAGCCGCGGAACGCGATATCGCCAGAGTTGTTGGAAACCGGATCACTAAAATCACGAAACAGCATGCCCTGCTCGGCCCCTGGCGCAGGACCGCCTTCTCTTACAGTTAACTGAAGCGGCCCATCGATCTGCGACCAGATGCCCGTATTATTTGCTGATGTCACCCCGGCGCCAGTCACAAATCCCACAAACGTGATGTTTCCATTGTTGTTTATCGAGGGGTTACCAAAGCCGCTGAATACCACACTCGGGCCGGTCCCAGGGGCGGCGTCACCGATAAAGGCGCGGGTTTCGTAGGTAACCTGTGCGGCGACCGGAGTGGCATTCAATACAGCACAAGCCATGACTGCCAGGAACGAAAAAATGTCGAATCGAATTGACATGTCAATACGTTGGACTTAATTCCTACACTAACTATCGCTTCTCCGGGCCTGGGAAAACTCACATCAGAGTTTCCACCTTCAGTATAGACCATACCCCCCAAAAAACAACGCTCATCTTCAATCACCCAATGCCGACAGGTGGCCGGGCGAGCGGCTTGGGGATGCCCCAGAACGAACTGTCGCTGTTAGCGAACTTCTCTTTTTCGTCCGGGTCTTCATGGACTCAGACACCGGGCACCCATGGCTGGCGGTGTTGTTGATGAAAGCCGCGGATGGCATCCGCGGTCTTTGGGTCGGCCGACACGGGTATTGTTTGGAGGGGGTGGCATGTGTTGAGTGAGACCGCCGATGGCATCGGCGGCTTTGTCGTGGTGCGGCGCGCGGGGCGTGCAGGAAAACGGGCGGATGTCCAGTTGCGGGTATCCCGGATGGGCTGGCCGGCGTTGTGGGGGGTTGGGACCCAGCGCGATTGTGCGCGCGGGGTGAGGGGTTGAAGTGTTGATGGGGGGCGATGCGGCTGGGAGTGCGTTGGTCCAGATCGGTGATACCCCACAGCATGCCACACCGCACCGGGATGGGTTGGGGCGGCAAGCCGTGGGCTTGGGCGGTTGTGCGCGCGGGGCGGTGCGTCCTTCATCAGGCACGACCAGTGAGGTATTACGCACGGCGGCCCGGGATCGGGTGAGAATGAAGATCGATTGGGGCAGGCGGGCGCGGGTGTAGACCACGGCAGTCGGCGGGGGTAGGCTATCCGCTCCATGACGCCGATCACCCTCCGTGCCCTGACCAAACGCTTTGGCGACACACTCGCGGTCGATGCAATCGACCTGGATATCGCTGCGGGCGAGCTGTTCTTCCTGCTCGGGCCGTCGGGCTGCGGGAAGACGACGCTCTTGCGGATGATCGCCGGGTTCAGCGACCCGACATCCGGGGCGATCCGCTTCGGCGGAGACGACGTCACGCACGCCCCGGCCAACCAACGCGACACGGGGATGGTCTTCCAGGGCTACGCGCTGTGGCCGCACATGACGGTGCGGCAGAACGTCCGCTTCGGGCTGGAGGTCCGCAAGGTCGGCAAGGCGGAGATGCGGCAGCGGGTCGATGAGGCGCTGGCGAACGCGCAGCTGACGCCCTACGCGGGCCGCAAGATCAACCAGCTGTCCGGCGGGCAGCAGCAGCGTGTGGCGCTGGCGCGGGCGCTGGTGATCAGGCCAAGGGTGCTGCTCTTGGACGAGCCGCTTTCAAACCTCGACGCGAAACTGCGGCTCGACATGCGCCAGCAGATCCGCGACATCTGCAAGGCGTCGGGCATCACCGGTGTGTACGTCACGCACGACCAGCACGAGGCGCTGTCGATGGCGGACAAGATCGCCGTGCTCAGCGAGGGCCGGCTCGTCCAGGCCGACAGCCCGACGCGGCTGTATCAACGGCCGGCCAACCGCTTCGTCGCGGACTTCCTCGGCGAGACGAACTTCATCCCCGGCGAGGTCGCGGGCACCGAGGGCGCCAACATCATCCTCGACACGCCCTTTGGCAAGCTGGTCAGCTCGGCGTTCCCCGACGACCTGCCCCAGGGCGGGGCCGTGACCTGCTCGATCCGCCCCGAGGCCCTGAGGCTGCTGCCCCCGCCCCCGGAAGGTGGGGCCCCGGAAAGCGCGGGCGCCGCTGGTGGTGGCGCCGTGTCAAATGGCCGGATGAACACGTTCACCGCCGAGCGCCTGCGGCTGGTGTACCTCGGCTCGCTGGCCCAGCACCGCCTGTCTGCCGCGGACCACGAGATCAAGGCCTTCGAGCTGAACCCCGGCCCCGCCTCCACCGGCCGGCAGGCCACCCTCTGCGTAGATCCGGCAGACGTTGTGATCCTCCGGGATTGAACGTCGTCAAGGGCCCGCGGCCCGCCCGGACTTGAACCCCCCGCCGGGTGTGCTAGACTTTGCGGCTCGACAACTTGGCCTCAACACCCAATCCCCTGTAGCTCAATCGGTAGAGCGTCGGACTGTTAATCCGCAGGTTGCTGGTTCGAGTCCAGCCGGGGGAGCTTCGCGACGATCTGCTCTGAACTGTGACGCTTCTTCATCGAGGAATCCTTTCCCGGGCAACTCGCCCGGCATGGATTCTCTCACAAATGCTGGATCAAGATTTCAGGGGAAGGTCATACAACGCTGCCGCCGCCTTCAACACCCACACCATTGCGGGGTTGAAGGCGCTGGGGTACGGAAAATTGAGAGGGCATCACGGCCGCGGTTTCGACATAGCGAAACCGGCCCACCCAAGAGAGGTCGTGACAACGCAGTGGTGCGCGGCAAGGCAAGCAACCCCGCAAATACTGAATCAACGCAGCGGCCCCCAGACCGCCTCCATCAACGCGTGCGCCCCCGGATCGTGAAGTTCTAACTCCGCGCGGACGAACGGGTAGAAATCGTTGCGATAAAAATACGCCTCGGTCGCCTCGGCGAAGTACTCTTTGTAGTTCGTCGCCCCGTAGTGGCGGACCTCGCGGCCGTCGTAGAGCAGCACTTTGTCGTACAGCTTCTGCTCCATCGCCTGCTTGTACGCCCGGATGATGCGCTCATCATCGAAGCCCAGGACCTGGTCGTGGTACGCGTGCGCCAGCTCGTGCAGCACGACCGCCGGGTGCTTGAGCATCTGCCCGCGTGAGACGAGCGCCGCGGCCCGCGGGATGTGCACCTTCTTCGCCAGACGCGGGTCGTAGCCCCTGCCCGTCAGCCAACTCCGGCTGGGGTGGTACTGCATCGCGCCGAGTTCGGGGTGGTGATGCTCGATCCAGATCTCCAGCTCCTGCATCGCCTCGAGTTTGTCATCCGGCATCAGGATCGCGACCCGCTGGAGGTGGTTCGCCAGCATCTTCAGCGCTCGCTCGCCCTGCTCGGCGTGCGCCCCGCCGGGCAACAGCGCCGGGTCGATGTGGACCGTCCAGCCCTCCATGTCCCGGACCATCGGGTCGAACCGGGCCCCGTCCGGCAGGGTCTCGTCAGCATGAATGAAATGCAGCTCTCCCCGCTCCGCAGGCACCAGGTCGCTCGGCGGCGAGCACCCGACCAGCACCATCGACGCCAGCAGGACCATCCATCGCTTCAACATGCCAGGCTCCAGTCTGAGAACGTATCGGGGTTGCTGGGGGGCGAGGCTCCTGCCGAGGCGCAAATCATCCGCGACGCGCGGCTCGGCAGGAGCCTCACCTTCCCAGCCAAGCCGGTTCTTAAACACGTTCTGAAAGGCAGACGCCCCAACCGTAACAGCGCGTCAGGCCGGACGCGGCACCGGATTGGCGGCGAAGGCTTCGTATACTGTCAAAATGGCACTTCAGGGTGGTGGTTATGAAGTTTAAATCTTTATTATTATTGAATTTACGCTTCTTCAATTTGGCCGCGTTTTTGCATACCGATCTTGGGAGATGATATGGCATTGAAGTTCGAGGACTACTACCAGACCCTGGGCGTCGAGCGCTCCGCCTCGGCCGACGCGATCAAGCGCGCCTATCGCACACTCGCCAGCAGGCACCACCCGGACAAGAACAAGGACGACCCCGCCGCCGCCGAGCGCTTCTCGAAGATCACCGAGGCGTATGAGGTCCTCTCGGACAAGGACAAGCGCGCGAAGTACGACCAACTCGGCGCCAACTGGCAGCAGGGCGAGCAGTTCCAGCCGCCGCCCGGCTTTGGCGGGTTCAGCTTCCAGTCCCGCGGCAGGCCCGGCGGCGCGGGCCCTTCCGGGGGTGGGTTCAGCGACTTCTTCGAGATGTTGTTTGGTCAAGGCGCACGAGCTTCCGGCGGCGGCGCAGCATCATTCGAAGACCTGTTTGCCGGCGGCACGCCGGGCGGGGGCCACCGCTTCGAAAATCCCGGGCAAGCACAGCGCGCGCCTGAACAAACACACGAGCTGAGCATCTCGCTCACCGAGGCGTTCTACGGCTCGACACGACAGCTCCGCCTGCAGGGCCCGGCCGGCGAACAGACCATCGACGTCAAGATCCCACAAGGCGCGACCCACGGCACCAGGCTCCGCCTGAAAGAGCACGGGCTGCTCTTGAAGATCAATGTTGCCAGCGACCCGCGCTTCGAGTTGGATGCCAGCGGGAACCTGACCACAACGGTCAAGATCCCGCCGTATGTCGCGGCCCTCGGCGGCAAGGCCGATGTGCCCACGATGGACGGGGTGGTCACGATGACCATCCCGCCGGGCACCTCCAGCGGGGCGAAGCTGCGGCTGAAAGGAAAAGGGATGCCAAAGCACGCCGTTGATCCCGCGGACCTGTTTGCGCTGGTGATGATCGAGGTGCCGAAAACGATATCAGAACAAGAAAAAAAACTATATGAACAGTTGAGAGAAATCGGGCAGTAAATTTGTGTTAACCGTTGCCTGCAAGGCAACGCGTCCGAGTCCGCGGGCCCGCGTCGCCTTGCAGGCGACGGCTAACAAACCACTCAAACACTTCCGGGAGAACACCATGGACTTCAACAAACTCACCCAATCCAACCAGCAGGCGCTGCAGCAGGCCCAGGCCTACGCGATCGAGCGCGGCCACCAGGCCGTCGACACCGAGCACGTCCTGTTCGCGCTGCTGCAACAGCCCGGCGGGCTGATCCCGCGCCTCTTCGACAAGCTCGAACGACCGGCAGACCTCGTCGCCACCGAACTCAACCGCGCGCTGCAGAAGCGTCCCTCCGTCGCCGGCCCAGGCGCGCCGGGTGTCCAGCCCGGCAGCGTTCAGCTCACGCACGCGCTCGCGCAGGTCTATACCGATGCCCACCAGATCGCGAGCAAGCTCGGCGATGAGTACGTCTCGGTCGAGCACGTCGTGCTGGCCATCCTCGAACAGGGCGACAAGACCGAGGCCGGCAAAATCCTCAAGACGCTTGGCCTGACCGCGAACAACTTCCGGGGGGCGATGCAGGACGTGCGCGGGCACCAGCGCGTCACCTCGAACAACCCCGAGGCGACTTATGAGGCATTAGCCAAGTACGGCAGCGACCTGGTTGCCCTTGCAAGACAAGGGAAAATGGACCCCGTGATCGGCCGGGACGACGAGGTCCGCCGGGCCATCCGCATCCTGTCGCGCAAGACCAAGAACAACCCGGTGCTCATCGGCGAGCCGGGCGTGGGCAAGACCGCGATCGTCGAGGGCCTGGCCCAGCGGATCGTGCGCGGCGACGTGCCCGAGGGGCTCAAAGACAAAACGATCTTCGCTTTGGACATGGCATCGCTGGTCGCGGGCGCCAAGTTCCGGGGGGAATTTGAAGAGCGCCTCAAAGCGGTCTTGTCAGAGGTGAAGCAAGCTTCCGGGGGGATCATCCTGTTCATCGACGAACTGCACACGATCGTCGGCGCCGGCAAGACCGAGGGCGCGATGGACGCGGGCAACATGCTCAAGCCGATGCTCGCGCGCGGCGAGCTGCACTGCATCGGCGCGACGACGCTCGAC
>JANQKT010000196.1 GCA_028280965.1 Phycisphaeraceae bacterium | reverse complement strand
ACACGGACGACGCGGACTTCGGCCTGGCGTTCGCCGCGTTCACCGGCCCCGGCGCCGCCGCATCGGTGCCCGAGCCCACCAGCCTCGTGCTGCTGGGTTTGGGCGGTTTGGTTCTGACCCGCCGTCGGCGTGCGTAAGTGATTTGTTCCTCCTTCGCCCGCCCGGCACCCAGCGGTGTCGGCCGGGTTTAAACGACCAGCATTCTCTTTCTGGAGCCCGCCATGCGACGGTTCACCACCGCCTTTACGCTCATCGAACTGCTTGTTGTAATCTCGATCATCGCGCTGCTCATCGCGATCCTTCTCCCGGCGCTTGCCTCGGCCCGCGAGTCAGCGGTCAGGCTTCAGAGCGCCACCCAGAGCCGGGGGATTGGGCAGGCCCTTCTCACACAATCCATCGATAACAAGGACACGTTCCGGGATATCGGCAACGAGACGGGCGAGTGGAACAAGACCGGCAGGCCCGGCTCGACGAGTTCAAACCCGCTGTCGTACTGGATCAATGTCGAGGCGCGTCGGGACCTGAACGAGAACTACGGGCTGCCGCGCGACTACTTCTACTGCCCCGCGAATCAGGATTGGAACACCGATGAGTTCTGGACCGGCGATTGGGCCAGCCCGCCGTACAGCGTCATGGGCTACCAGGTCTTTACCGGCCGCCCGGCGTACTACGCCCCGAACGGGGACGGACCGATCGGGCTGATCCGAGAGGTTCCGCGGGGTGACCGGCCATTCCATAAATCTGTGGAAGACACGGCGGCTTATGATGTGATGGTCGCGGACCTGACCCGGGTCCATGCCAACAGTTTCCACCGCGATCCGTTGCGGGCGTCCAACCATATCAAGGGTGACCCGCCGCTCGACAGGGGCTCAATCCCCGCCGGCGAAGGGGGCACGAACAATACCTATATCGATGGCCACACGGAGTGGGTCCCGCAGAACGAGATGGGGCAAGGGCAGATCGAGTCGCGTTACCAGGGGTTGCCCCAGCTCAATGTCAATACCGTGAGATATTGGTTCTGAATTGACACGCGTGATTTGGCCGCTCTGGGTTTCAAGTTGTTTATCGTTGGGGGACAGGACTGAGCGTCTGTGCTTCTTCCAGCCGGGAATCGAAACTGCATATGCGTTGTTTGCATCGACGAGCCTTGAAACAGACCACGCAGATGGCTGTGCTGGTCGTCCCGATGCTGCTGATGGCGCTCGGCTGTCACGCCTCGAACGGCGTGTGGGACCCGGGTGCCGGCGTTTACACCCTGACGACCGACGATTACGAGCTCACCATCCAGAGCCGGGGCTTCCTTTTCGGGTTCACGATGCTTGATGTGGACGGCGTTGCACGGCGCACCATCAACCCACACGCGTTAGCCGGCATGCAATTGGGCGGCAGCTTCTCGCCGGTCGATGAGATCCGGGGCGTCACGCAGGATGACGACGGCAACGATGTGCTGCGCGTGCGTTCGGCGGACAACCAGTTCGCCGATGTGACCATCTACACCGCGGACAACACCGTTCGCTTCAAGGTCGAGCACGACACGCCAGGCAGCCAGGTCACGATGCTGACCGGTGAGCTCGGGCCGACCTACGGCCTGGCGGACCCGGCGGGCACGCGCAGCTCGACTAACCTCAAGGGCGTCGATATCCGGGACATGGGCAACAACGGCCATGTCAACCGGTTCATCTGCCCGTTCGTCGTCTTCCCGCAGGACCGGTTCGCCGGTGCCGTCTTCTTCCCCGGCAAGACCAGCGTGGGCAACGCGTCCGGCCGCTTCTTCATGCGTTCGCGCGGCGGGCTGGGCAGCCAGGTCTCCGAGGTCAACTTCTACTACTTCACCGGCAGCATGCCCGAGATCTACCTCGCGTTCAAAGCGGCACGCGAGGAGCAGGGCTACCCGGGTGTCCCACCGAAGGCGCGCTTCTTCGAGCTGGGCTGGGAGACGTGGGACTGGCTGCGCTTCAACACGAGTGCCGCGCAGGTTCAGAGCGCGCTGACGCGGTTCATCAATCAGCGCGGCTACCCGCTGCGCTGGGCCGTGACCGGCTCGGGGTTCTGGGACGAGGGCCCGGGCTTTGCCAACCGGCACTCGACCACGAGCTTTGGCGTCTTCCACCGGGCCAAGTACCCCGACCCCGAGGCGTTCATCCAGTGGATGCACGACCGCGATATCCACTGGCTCATCGGCCTGCGCACCAACTTCGTCCGCCGGGCCGACCGCGCGCGGTACGTCAAGGGCCCATTCAGCAACGAGGCTGAGACAAACAACTTCTTTCTAAGGAATGACGACGGCTCGTTGTACCTCGGCTACTCGACGGTGTTCCCCAAAACGGGCAACATGGGACTGCTGGACGGGAACAACAGCGCCGCCGTGGACTGGTTCGGCAAGAAGTACAACCTGTGGATGGCGGACGGGGTCAAAGAAGACGCGATGATCTATGGCGGCGGCTTCGATCCGCTCCCCCGCTTCGACATCTACAACGGGCCGATGCACAAGCTCGCGGTCGATGCTGATGCGGACGACCCGGGCGACGGTAATGGTGAGATGGTGATGGCGCGCAACGGCATGTACAGCTCGCCGGGCACGCTGATGCGGATCAATGACAGCAACATCGGCCAGATGTGGAACCGCATCCCGATCAACTGGCTGCAGAACGCCGCGGTCGGCGCGCCCAACGCTTACGCGGACACGGTGAACTTCGGGCAGTTCAACTCCAACCGCACCGGGTCGATCCGCTACGGCTGGATGTGCGCGATGACCGCGGGTCTGACCTTCAGCCCGCCGCCTGATAACAGCTGGTCGCCGGGCGAGCTGGAAGCGCTCGATGCGCTGGTCTGGTTCCACCACGCGATCGGCCCATACATGTATAGCGCCGCGGTCGAGAGCCACGAGACCGGCTACCCGTACACGATGACACCGCTGCCGATTGCGTTCCCCGATGACGCGGGCGCCTACGACCTGGCCAACACCACCGACCAGCAGTACCAGTGGATGATCGGCGAGTCGGTCCTCGCAGCGCCGTTGATGCACAGCAATTACCAGAACACCGATCAGATGGACATCTACCTGCCGCCGGGCACGTGGATCAATTACACCACCGGCGCGGTCTACCAGGGGCCGACAACGCTGAACAATTTCACGATGAACAAGCAGGATGTGCCGGCGTTCATCGGGGGCAAGGGCATCATCGTCCAACGCAGCGCCGACGAGAAGACGATCACCTGTCAGGTCTACCCGAACGCGCCGAGTGGATCGACCTTCCGCCTGCACGACATGGACGGCGTGCATACGAGCATGATCACCGCCAACCACCGCGGGTGGGATACCGACCGGATGCGGGTCACGGACCTGACAACCGGCCAGACCGTGCCGTTCACGGTCCACCCGGCTACGGGTGCGGTGCAGTTCGAGGTCGATCAGGGCCACGATTACAGGCTCGAGACCCTGCGTCGCAGCAGCCGCGAGGGTCGGCGGCGTTCTCACTTTGCTGAATCCTGTGCGGTCGGTGAGTCGCCGATCCGTCAGTCCTTATCTAAGGAGAATTGAAATGACTTATTTCTTGAAGTGCTCGGCCGTCCTGGCCTTAGTCAGTGCGCTCAGCGCCCCCGCGCTGGGTGACGTCATCATCGGGAGCAACGGCGACTCGGACGAGGGCAACCTCACCGGCGTCACCGCGTCCGCCTGGATCCGCAGCGACGACCCCAACCGGCGCGCCGGTGCGGAGACCATGTTTGTCGGCGGGACCAACGGGACCAACGACTTCCGCGCCTACCTCTCGTTCGACCTGTCCGGCGTGTCCGGCACGGCGACGGGCGCGACCCTGTCGGTCTGGAGCCAGGGCTTCGACGCCTTCAACGCCTCGGGCGGTGACCAGGACCTGGGCCCGACCGCGCTCAACGTGGTGCAGATGTCCGACACGGTCACCGGCTTCGGCGATGGCGGGGGCAACAACGCCGTGATCGATGGGACCGGCGACCCGGCCAACTGGACCAACGCCAACGGCCTGTACGGCCCGGTCATCGGCACCGCGAACGTGGATATCGACAACGTCACCTTCGGCACACGGATCGATATCACGATCACCGACCTGACGTACGTCAACGCCGCGGTTGGCGGGACGCTGACCGTCGGGCTGCAGGCGCCTGGTGCGCAGTCCTCGGGCAACCGCAACTTTTTCGCTATCGCCGGCACGGTCGAGAACGGCTCGCTCGCGGGCGACGACACCCCGCCAAGCCTTGAGATCAACGGCGTCGTCCCCGAGCCCACCAGCCTCGCGTTGCTGGGTCTGGGCGGGTTGCTCGCTGCGCGTCGTCGGCATGCGTGAGTTGTGAGCCGCTTACGCTTCTCGCCGCCTGACCGCGGCGAGGGGTTTTGTTTTTACCATGTTGGGGCCCACGGATTCAGGGGCGGAACGTTTGTCTTGGCTGGCCCGGTCGTCTATGAGTTCAGCGGACACCATCGTGCTCGGGGTTTACCTGCTCGGCATCTTCGCCGTCGGGGTCGGGCTGTCGTTCAAAGTGAAGGACACGAAGGACCTGTTCGTCGCGGGCGAGCGGTCGCCCTGGTGGGCATCGGGTCTCAGCGGGTTCATGACAATGTTCTCGGCCGGCACGTTTGTGGTCTGGGGCGGCGTCGCGTACCGGCTGGGGTTTGTCGCGATCCTGATCAACCTGATGTACGGCATCGCCGCGATCCTGGTCGGGTTCTTCATCGCCGGGAAATGGAAGCGATTAGGCCTGGGCACGCCCGCGCAGTTTATTGAGAAACGCTTCGGCGCCGGGGCGCTGCACTTCTATACCTGGTCGATGATGGTCTACCGCATGGCCGGTGTCGGCGTGGCGCTCTACGCCCTGGCGGTCCTCATGGTCGCGCTCATGCCGCTGGCAGAAGGCAACCCCCTCCGCGACCCGGCGACCGGCAACCTCTCGCTCACCTGGGCGATCCTGATCTTTGGCGGGGTCGTGGTCATCTACACGATGGTCGGCGGGCTCTGGGCGGTGCTCATGACCGACGTCCTCCAGTTCATCGTCCTCAACCTCGCGGTGCTGTTTATGATCCCGCTCATCCTCGGCGAGGTCGGCGAGGTCGGCGGGGTCGGCGGGTTTGTCGCCGAGGCGCCCGCGGGGTTCTTCATGCCCACCGCCGGCGGCTACACCTGGTTCTTCCTCGCGGGCTGGTGCGCGATCCACTTCTTCATGGTCGGCGCCGAGTGGGCCTTCGCCCAGCGGTATCTGTGCGTGCCCAGCGCGAGAGACGCGCGTAAGAGCGCGTACCTCTTCGGCGTGCTGTACCTGGTCAGCCCGGCCCTCTGGCTCGCGCCGCCGCTGGCCTGGCGCGTGATCAGCCCGATCCCCGATGGCGCGACGCAGGCCGAGATCAGCGCGATGGCCGAGCAGGCCTACATCCTCGCCTGCCGGCACGTGCTGCCGGTCGGCATGCTCGGGCTGATGCTCGCGGCGATGTTCTCCGCGACCGCGAGCATGGTCAGCTCGCAGCTCAACGTCTTCGCGGGCGTGCTGACCGAGGATGTCTATGCCAGGCTGCGCTACGGGCGATCGGCGAGCGGCTTGGTGCGCGGTGCGGAAGGCTCGCTGCTCTGGGTCGGCCGGCTGTTCAGCCTGCTGCTTGGCGCGGTGCTCGTCGGCTTGGCGCTCGCGGTCCCGGCGCTGGGCGGGGCGGAGAAAGTCGTGATCACGATCACGAGCCTGATGGTCGCGCCGCTGCTCGCGCCGACGGTGTGGGGCCTGCTCAACCGCAACGTCGGGCAGTCTGCGGTGTGGGTGACCGCGGGCGTCTGCTTTGTGGTCGGGCTACTCGCCAAGTTTGGCTTCGATGAAAAGATCGCAGCGGCGGGGCTGGGCAAGACGCCGGACATCCTCATCGGCGTGTGCCTGCCGGTCGCGCTGCTGGTCGGCGTCACGGTTGTGTCACGGCGTGAGTCGCCGGGCTGGCGGCGGGCGGAGCAGGGGGCCACGGAAGATCAAAGCCATCACGATACCGATACTCCGGCGTCCGCCGACCCTGTGCCGGCTTATATCGTCGCCGGGTGCCTCCTGGTCTGCGGCCTGATGATGGGGGCGCTGGTCGCGGTGAACCAGGACGCCCGCGTGACCCTCGCGGCGTTCGGCGCGGCGCTGGTGCTGCTCGCCATCGTGATCGCCGGCTTCGCAACCCGGACATCCCGCCGCCCACCGGTGCTCGGTCAGGTCAACGATCAACTCAGCCCGGAGCGCCCATGATCCAGTGCGGGCCCACCGATCAACGCGCGCTCAACACCCAGCGGCTTTCCGCGGACCTCGTGGTCGTCGGCGGCGGGCTGGCGGGCGTGTGCTGCGCGGTCACCGCGGCGCGCGAGGGTGTCCGGGTCGTGCTGATCCAGGACCGGCCGGTGCTGGGCGGTAACGCCTCGAGCGAGGTCCGACTATGGGTTCTCGGCGCCACCTCGCACATGGGCAACAACAACCGCTGGGCGCGCGAGGGCGGCGTGGTTGACGAGATCCTGATCGAGAACAACTACCGCAACGCCGAGGGCAATGCGGTCCTCTTCGACACGATTCTTCTCGAGAAGGTCACCGAGGAGCCCAACATCACGCTGCTGCTGAACACCGCGGTGTTCGAGCTCACCAAGTCCGGGCCGGATATGGTCGGCTCGGTCCGCGCGTTCTGCAGCCAGAACGGGACGATGGTCGAGGCCGCCGCGCCGCTGTTCTGCGACGCGTCGGGCGACGGCGTCGTCGGGTTCATGGCGGGCGCGGCCTTCCGCATCGGCGCCGAGGGCCGCGACGCGTTCGATGAACAGCTCGCGCCGGTCGAGCCGCACGACCGGCTGCTCGGCCACTCGATCTACTTCTACACGAAAGACGTCGGCCGGCCCGTCCAGTTCACGGCGCCGAGCTACGCGCTCAAGGACATCACCCGCATCCCGCGCTGGCGCAGCTTCAACACCCAACAGCAGGGCTGTCAGCTCTGGTGGATCGAGTACGGCGGGCTGCTGGACACCGTCCACGACACCGAGGAGATCAAGTGGGAGCTGTGGAAGATCATCTACGGCGTGTGGGACCACATCAAGAATTCCGGCCGGTTCCCCGAAGCCGGAACCCGCACGCTCGAG
>JANQKT010000164.1 GCA_028280965.1 Phycisphaeraceae bacterium | reverse complement strand
GGCTGGACTCGCCAACCCCCGCAGACGGCAAGAACATCAGGTGCAAGGTCCTGGTCCTGCACGGCGCGGACGACCCGTTCGTCCCGCGGGAAGGCATCGACGCGATGAAGAAGGAGTTCAACGACGCCAAGGTCGACTGGCAGATGATCGAGTACAGCGGCGCGGTCCACTCGTTTACCCAGCCGATGGCCGGCGACGACCCGTCCGCCGGCGCCGCGTACCACGAACGATCCGACAAGCGCTCGTGGAAGCACATGCGGGCGTTCTTTGATGAGGTCGTTGGCACAACCGGTGCTCAGTAGCATCGTGACGTTTCACGCGAATCGCAACGGGACGCCGCGCGTCTCCCGTGAAACACCTTTAATCGTCTTCTTCCGGCGACATATCCCCGAGTTCCACAAAGCACGCCTGGAACGCGAGCAGCACCTTGACGACCAGCGCCGACGCCTCGGCCGGGTCACTGGGCAGGTCGAGCCTGCCGTGGAAGACGAAGACCTTGTCGTTGTTGCGGTAGTGCTCGAGCGCGATGGATTGCGAGACGCCCTGATCGACGAGTTCTTCCTCGAGCAGCTCGTCGATCTTGTCGCCGGTGTGGACCAGGTCGCCCTCGATCGATCCGCTGATCCATCGGTCCGGCGAGTACCAGCCGGCCCGGACCGTGCCGTCCGGGTCGGCGGTGACCGCGTAGTAGCACTCCTCCTCGACGTGGAGCGCATCGCAGCGCAGGCCCGCGTCGGTGCGTGCGACCTTGGCGAAGGCGCCGCTTTCGGTCAGCGGCTGGACGGCGGCGTCGAAAACAGACGAGAGCGTGGCGGTGTCGGGCATGGCGTGATTTGGGTTTCGCGGGTGACGCGGAGCGTCCCGTTGGTTTGATTGAGTGTTCGTCGCGGGACGCTGCGCATCACCCGCGAAACGGGTGCCTATTGTAGCCCACCCACCCGGCGTTGACGCACCGCTTCGAACAGCAGCACGCCCGCGGCGACCGAGGCGTTGAGCGAGTCGGCGGATCGGCCGGTGGTCTCGATCCGCACGCACTGCCCACCGGTCCGCCCGGCGGCATCCTTCCAGGCCTGGCTGAGGCCTTTGTCCTCCGGCCCGATGATGACCGCGCAGGGCCGGGTGTAATCGGCCCGGGTGTGCGGGACCTCGCCGTCCACGACCGCAGCGATCACGCGGACCCGCCGGTCAGTCAGGTACGCGATCGCTTCGTCCTCGGCCATGGACAGCGTCGGCATGGCAAACACCGCGCCGGTCGAGGCGCGGATCGCGTTGGGGTTCATCGCGTCCACCGGCGTGCCCGCGGCGACCACCGACCGGCATCCGGCCAGGTCCGCGGTCCGCACCATCGCGCCGAGGTTACCCGGCTTCTCCGTGCCCACGGCGACCAGGTCAACCGTCGATGCGTCCGTCGTTGGCAGCGCATCGACCGACCACGTCGGCGGCTCGCAGACCGCAAGGATGCCTTCGGGCTCGCGCACGTAGGCGACCTTGTTGAATACCGCGGCGCTGACGCTGATGATCTCGCAATCGGGCGCCGTGCCAAGCGGCAAGCCGCCGGTGTTCTTGAGCAGTTCGTTGCAGGTCCAGATCGAACCGATTCGCAGGTTTGCCGCCCTGGCGCGCTCGACGGCGCGCATGCCCTCGGCGATGAACAGGCCGGTCTTCCGCCGGCCGCGCTGGTCGCGCAGCTTGACCAGCGCCTTGACGCGCGGGTTCTGCAGGCTCGTGATGACAGTCTGCTCGGTCAATGCCTAGCCCATCACCTCGATGATCGCACGGCAGAACGCGGGGCAGTCGTCCGGCCGACGCGAACTGACGTGGTGACGATCGACCACGACCTCTTCATCGACCCACTCGGCGACGCCGGCGTTGATCAGGTCGTCCTTGATGCCCGGCGTGCTCGTGTACTTAAACCCACGCACAACATCGGAGGAGATGTTGATCCACCCGCCGTGGCAGATCGACGCGAGGCACTTGCCCTGGTCGTGGATCGCCCTGGTGATGGAGACGACCTCGTCGTATCGGCGGAGCTTGTCGGGCATCCACCCGCCGGGCACGACCAGGCCGTCGAAATCGTCCGCGGAGAGGTCGGACAGCTTCGCCTCGCTGAGCTGCGGGTAGCCGTGCTTGCCCTTGTGGACGACACCCGCCTCGAGCCCGGCGACGACGACCTCGGCCCCGGCTTCGCGCAGGCGGTACTTGGGGTATTGCAGCTCGAGGTCTTCGTAGTCCTCGCCGACGAAGATCAGCACGCGTTTACCGGTCAGTTCCATGGGGTCGGGTTCCTTGTGGGTAGGGTCACTGGCTGTTGGGGTCGTTCCACGGGTCGTCGCGCCAGGTCGTGTCGCGTGGGTCGGCGGGCGTTGTTGGCGCGGCGGGGGCAGAAGGACGCGGCGCGGGCGGGCGGGGCTCGGCGGGTGGTTGGACGATGGGCGGCGGCTGTTGGACGGCCGACGCGGCCGCGCTGCTCACCTCCTGCGTGGACCGCCAGCGGAGGTACTGGATCACGGCCGGCCGGCTAAGCATCGTGATCAGCAGCACGGGGAACAGCCAGAGCATCGGGAGCATGCACACCATGCTGATTCCCGACCCCCCCGCCGATTCAGTGGTGTGCGGGAAGACGAAGCGCGCCGTGGCGACGACGTCTACGACCGCCAGCACGATCGCGTAGTACGCCCAGATTTTGGCGAAACGCAGGGACCACAACCGGCCGAGCAGCAGCCCGACCCCTGCGACAATGACGACGACCGCCATCAGCGCGGTGACCAACGACTCGATGCCGAGCAGCGCGCGGTAGGCCGTTGTGCGCAGCGCCTCGGCCTGTGCTCGTGAGGAATCGACCATCTCCTCGCTCGCGCCCCAGCGCTCATGCATCTCGGCGGCCTGCTCCATGACTTCAGGCCCAAGCAGCGCGACGCCGGCTTCGGAGAGGTTCTTCAGCCCCGATACCGCGCCCATCACCAGGCAGAGGATGCCGAACACCACGATGCGAGCCGGTCGCTGCATCGGGGCATCGTAGCAACGCGTCGGCCGGGTGCGACCCTCTGCGTCGGGCTTGACACCGCCGAGCGGCTGCCCGACAATCTTCCGTTCCACAATCTGGTCCCGCCTCCTTAGCTCAGTTGGTTAGAGCAACGGATTCTTAATCCGTCGGTCCTAGGTTCGAGTCCTAGAGGGGGCACTTGATCACCGCCCCGTGGCAGCCCGCCGCGGGGTTTTTTCTTGGAAATGAACGTTCCAGCCGGTATCATCCAGTGTCTATAACCCCGCCGATACGGCCGCAAGGCCCCCGCCCGTTCCCCACACCGGTACCGATTGATGAAAAATGCGCTCTCCCTTGCCGCCCTCTTTGCGCTTTTGCTTGGCGCGGTCGATGTCTCCGCCGAGGCCGCCGACCTGGGCAAGATCCGGCTGGGCAGCCATGTCACCGGGCCCGAGATCACCAAGGATGATCTGAAAGGCCGGTTCGTGATCGTCGAGTACTGGGGGGTCAACTGCCCGCCGTGCATCGCGTCGATCCCCGGGATCACCGCGCTCGCCGAGGACTATGGCCACGACAAGCTGATCGTCGTCGCGATGCACAAGCAGGGCGGGTCGAACGATAAGGTCAAGGAGGTCTGGGAAGGCAAGGCCAAGAGCGAGCACGTCGCGGTGATGAACGGCGGGGACCTGCCGGGCTTCGGCAACGGCGCGATCCCCAACGCGATCCTCTTCGACCCCTACGGCCGGGAGCTGTACCGCGGCAGCCCCGGCGGGCTGAAGGGCAAGCTCAAAGAAGCGGTCAAGAACTTCAAGCCCAGGAAACAGAAGAAGCAAGACCAGGCCCCGGCCTTGCCGCCGATCGTGACGGGCATCTGTGCCGAGCACTTTGAGCGCGAAGTTGAACTGATCAACGAGCGGTCGCGCAGCGTCGGCCCGACGCTGCTCAAGCTCCGCCGGGCCGTCGAGCGTTCGTCCAAGCAGGAACAGCGCGACGAGGCCGCTGCGGTCGTGGAGGCCGTCACCGCTTGGGCCGAGTCGTCGATCGCGCAGGCCAGGCTGGACAAGACCAGCGACCCCGCGACCGCCTACGCGACGGCGGAGCAGATGACCGACTTCCTCGGGCGCGACGAGTTGGCCAAGCCGTTCGCGGAGCTCAAGCAGGCCATGGATGCGGACAAGGAATTGATGGATCTGGTCCGTTCGACGCGCAAGCTGCGTGCGACGATCGCCGAGGCTGAGGAATTGGGCCTGTCCGCCGAGGCGGGCGGCGAGGCGGTGTCGCTGAGCAGCAAAGCGCGACGCGGCCTGACCCGCGACCTCCGCCAGATCATCAAGGCCTGGCCTCAGACCGATGCGGCGGAGCGGGCGGCGGAGCTGCTCAAGCAGTGGGGTCTGGAATAGGCCCGTTCGATTCTTGCTCTGGCCCCGGCATCGTGATGACAGGCTTATCGATCGTGCCTCGGCCTCATGCGGGCCGGGTTGGACGGGACCGGTGTCGAGTCGGTCCCCGGCACACCGTTCTTCGGCTACCGCAACCTCGCCTTCGATCAGATCCCGGTGCCTGAGCCGGCGTCCGCCGCGGTGTTTGCGCTGGGCGCACTGGGCCTGATGCGCCGGCGGTGGTAGCGCTTGCCAGCGTATGGAACCCAGCCGACAAGACCGACCGGGCGCGTCTTGTATCAGTCCGCATGCAAACGCAGGGTGTCGACGCCGAATTCATCGGCGTCTTTTGCTTGTGCGTTCGCACCCTTCACCCGCACGGTCAGCCGGTTCACCCCCTCGTTCAGCGTGACGCCCGCGATCTCGAGCTTCAACGGCTCGATCCCGCCGGCGTAAAGATCGACATCGGCCTGCACGACCCTGCCGTTAATCAGGATGTCAACGACCACCGATTTGGGCGAGCGGACGCACACGAGTTCGAGTGTGCCGGTGGCCTGCTTGTCGAAGCGGAACTCGGCCGAGGCCTCGTCGCCTTTTTTGAGCCCGCGCATCAGCCAGTAGCTGCGGTTGCTCAGCCGGCGGTCGTTCGGCACGGTGTGGACGAGGCGCTCGCCGGGATGGCCCGGGCGGACGACCATGCCCTCGACCTCCAAGTGCTCGACATCGCGCACCGCGCGCTGGACCCCGGCCAGGTCGTTGGGCCGGGGCTGGGCGTTTTCGCCCAGAGCGGTGACCGCGCGCGTGCCGTGCGGGCCGTACCAGAAGACCGTCGGCGCGTAGTCAACGCTGACCCCGCCGACCCAGGACCAGATCTCCATGTCGAGCTTCAGCGAGCTGTTGAACGGCATCGCGTCGAGCATCCGCCATCGGCCATTGACCGTCAGCCCGCGCCCGCGGTTGCCCTGCGAGATCGGCTGGGACAGGAACGGCTGGCTGAAGGTCGGGCTGCCGACCCAGGCATAGCCGTAGTAGTCCTCGGTCCCCGTGCCGAATTGTGAGGGGAAGGTTTCGCCGTCGGTGTAGATCTTCTCATCGCCCTCGCCCCACCACGGCTGACCCTCTTGGCCGGTCGTCGCGTTGAAGATCGCCAGGCTGTCGCCGACGTACTTGCCCTTGCCCCGAAGCGAGACATAGTTCGTGTCACGCCCGCGCGCGGTCGGCGCTTCGGGGTATTGCGTCCAGCTTGCGTGGAAGTACAGGCTTCGCTCGTCCCAGTCCCACAGCGTGTGGTGGGCATCGAACTGCTCCAGCGTGACCGGCTGATCGCCGTGGTTGTGGACCGTGACCGTCGCGGCGCGTTCAAACGGCATGACCCACCGGCAGCGCATCGTCCCGTCCAGCGTGACCTTGTGGTAACGGCTTTCATATTCGGACAAACGGTAGCCGGTGCCGAAGAAGTCACCGACCGGGGCCCAGACGGTCTCTTCGCCATCGAACGCGATCGCGATGACGGTCGAGCGCAGTGCCTGGCGGTAGTTGTCCGCATCAATCCGCAGCGTGAGCCCACGGATCGCGCGTCCGCCGGTGATCGTTAGTTTGGATGATTCGCCGGGCGCGAGTGTCCGCCCTTTGACCGACGAGAGCACCGCGTTTTCCGTGACAGACGTGTTCTCAACCAGTTCTTCCTCTACCCCGGCGAGCTTGTCGGCGTTGCGCTTCAACGCGTCCATCGCAAACGTCTTAACCGGTGTGCCCGGCGCGTATTCGCGGTAGTTGATCGCGAAGTAGAACGGGTTGTCCGTGCCTTCGTAGGTGATCTTGCAGCCGTTGGCGTACGGCAGCGGGAGGTACAGGTTGCGCCCGCCGAGGATGTGGTTGTTCTCCAAGAACCCGCCGGTCGTCGTCGCGAGGATGCCTTTGGCGAGGTGCGTGCCGTTGAAGATCTCGGTGAATGGGGCTTCGATCGCCGGCGTGTCCGAGCCGTCGAAGTAGAAGCGCAGGGTCCCGTCGGTGAACGCCCAGGTCAGGTAGGTGCTCCAGAAGCGGACGACCGCGCCCGGGCCCTCGACATCCATGAGCACGCGCTCGGTCCGGCCTTGGTTCGTTTCGGTGCGGATGTAGCCGCCGCCGTCTTGGTTCGCGTACCAGCCCGGCCCGCCGGGCGTCTTGGACGCGCGGTCGTAGCTGCTGGCCTGCCTGAGCGTGTAGGCATGTACCGGCGTGCGCGCGAGCTCGTCGCGGTCTACCATCTCGTCGAGCAGGGTCTCGAAGGTGACCTGCTGGGCGTACACCGTCGCCGGCGCGATCAGGGTAATCAGCAGAGGGATGGCGATACGGGCGATCGACTTGCGCATGAATACCTCGTTGGAATGAGGAAAGCAAACAACTTCAGCAAACGTGCTGATGCTACGGCGGCAGAATCACACGAGCAGCCCGACCGGGTTCTCCAGCAGCCCGCGGAGGGTTGTGAGGTACTCGGCGGCGCTGGCACCATCAATGACGCGGTGGTCGCCGGACAGGGTCGCGTTCATCTCGTGGCCGATGACGACCTTCTTCTCGCCGTAGACCTCGCGGACGACGGGCTTCTCGATCGCGGCGCCGACGGCGATGATGGCGGCGTTGGGCGGGTTGATGATCGCGCTGAACTGCGTCACGCCGTACTGCGGCATGCCGAGGTTGCTGATCGTGATCGTCGAGTCGGCCATCTGCTCGGGCGAGAGGCCGCGGCCGCGCGCGGCGCCGGCGAGTTCCTTCACCTCGGCGGAGATCTGCGGCAGGCCCTTGTTCTGCACATCGCGGCAGACGGCGACGACCAGCCCCCCGCCGCGCTCTTCGGGCAGCGAGATCGCTGTGCCGACGTTGACCGTGCCGTGCTGGACGATGGTGTCGCCCATCCACGAGCTGTTGATGATCGGGTGCTGCGTCGCGGCGAGCGCGACGGCGCGGGTGATGAAGTCGTTGACGCTGAGCTTGATGCCTTGCGGGGCGAGGCGCTGGTTGAGCGTGGCCCGCATCTCCATGAGCGGGTCCATGTTGATCGCGACGGAGACCTGGAAGTGCGGGACGGTGGTTTTGGATTCGACCAGCCGCTTGGCGATTGTTTTGCGCATGCCGGGCACGGGCGTGGTCTTGGACTCGAGCGCGACCGCGGTGACGGCGGCGCCGGGTGTTGGTCCGCCCGCAGGCGATGCGCTGGGGCGCGCGGTGCCGGCCTGAGCCGCTTTAAGAACGTCACGCTTGATGATCCGGCCGTCGGGGCCGGTGGGCGTGATCTTGTTGATGTCCAGGCCGTGCTCCTCGGCGAGCTTGCGCGCCAAGGGGCTGACTTTGACCCCCGCTCCGGCGGGCGGCGCGGTGGCAACGGGCGCAGATGCCGCGGCGATCGGCGCGGCGGGCGCGATCTGTGCGGGGGCCGGCGCTGCCGGTGCCTGCGGCTCGGGCGCGGGCGTATCCGCGGCGGCGCTCTGCTCTGCCGTGGCTTGAGGCTCGGGCGCGGCTGCCGGTGCGGCGGCGACCTCGGTCTTCGCGGCGTCTTCGACCGATTCGCCGTCCTCGGCGAGGATCAGGATCGCCTGGCCGACCGGGACCGTCGCGCCCTCGTCGAGCACGAGCTTGGCGACCGTGCCGTCGTCGAAGGCCTGCAGTTCCATCGTCGCCTTGTCGGTCTCGACGTCGGCCAGGTGGTCGCCTGCCGAGACGGCGTCGCCGACCTTGACGACCCACTTGATCAGCGTGCCTTCTTCCATCGTGTCCGAGAGCTTGGGCATTTCAACAATCGCGGCCATAGCGGGTCTCCGTTGCGGGGCAAGTGGGTCGGCGTCATCCCATCCGGGTTTGTCCGGGTCCTGCCGGATCATGCCGAGGATGGGGTGCGAGCGTTGACGGGCGTCGCGACGCGAAGAGCCAATTGTAGACCGTTGGGTGCTGTGGCGTCGGGGGCGCGCAAACAAAGGGCCCGACCGGTTCGGTCGGGCCCTTGCACAGATTACAGGTATCCAGGGTGTGCGGTTAATCAGCCGCGGCGGCGACGCATGCCGGCGATGCCCGCCATGACCAGGGCGCCGAGCGCGGCGGTCGGCGTCGGGACGCCGGTCACCTTCGGGCCTTCGTTATCGCCGCCGTCCTGGATCGGCTGGGCCAAGCTCATCGGCTCGGCCAGTCCGTAGGCCGCGGCGTACGGGTCGCTGCCGAGGTTCTGGACACGGATGCCGACGCCGAAGCCCGGCATGCCGATCATCGCCATCAGGTCATCGAGTGAGACGATCGAGGTGTCGGTCATGAACGAGAACGTCTGGCTCTGGCCGGGCAGGATGCCCTCGTGGATGTCGTCGTAGTAGTGATCGACGTAGCCACGGCCCTGACGCGTACGGATGCGGGTGTTGTCCACGGTGTGCGAGACCATCGGGCCTTCCCAGCCCGGGATGTCCGGGTTCAGCGAGCCGGGGTTCAGGACGGCCGGGCCCGTGGACAGGCCTGCGCCGGAGATCTTGGTGTTCCAGTTTTCTTCGAGGTACACGCCGGTGACGATGCCGTCCAGCGAGTTGTTGCTGATGACAAAGTCGTAGGCGTAAGGATCGCTGGAGTTCTGAAGGGTCAGCGAGACATCGACACCCGGGGCGGAGACGCCGCTCACCATCGTGAACGGGGAGGTGCCGGCCGAGGCCGTGGAGGCGAGGGCGAGAAGCGAAGCCGTAGCGAGCGTCTTGATTGCGTTGAGGGCCATGATCGGTTCCTTTCTTCTCCGCGGCGGGCCCGGCAGCCCGGAACGAGTGGGCCATGAACCACCGCGGTTATGTCAACCATGCCACGGCCCGAATCGGCGTCAATCGCCGGGAGAAGAAAAGTTTGGTCTGCAACAGACAAACGGCCGGGGATCCGGCTATAAGCCCATCTTTATTAAGAATTTATGGTTGTGCCTGGCGATAATCCGGCCAGGTTGGAAAGGCCCTGCAACCGTTACAGCTTCGCCAGTTTCACGCGGTCAGGCGTTGTACGTCACCGCGCGGACCGCATCAACGATCTTCTTCGCGTTGGGAAGCATGTCCTGCTCGCGCTGGCGGTTGTACGGCGCGGGGATGTCGTCGTTGTGGACACGGATGACCTTGTTGTCCATGTCGTCATAGCAGTGCTCGTAGACCTGCGACGCGACCTCGGCGCCGACGGATGCGAACGGCCAGGACTGATCGACCACGACCGCGTAGCCGGTCCGGCGGACGCTGCCGGCGATCGTCTCGATGTCCAGCGGGCGGTAGGTCCGCACATCAACGACCTCCAGGTCGATGCCCTCTTGTTCGAGCGCCTCAGCGGCCTCGAGCGCGAAGTGGACCGGCCGGCCGGCGGCGATCACCGTGCAGTCGGTGCCCGGCTTCTTGATGTCGGCCTGGCCCAGCGGGATGACAAAGTCGTTGTCGTTCTCCGGCGGGGCCCACTTGCCGCCGTGCAGGTAGCGGGAGTAGTCCTTATCGCCGTGCAGGCCCATGCCGAGCATGCGTTCGGACTCGAGGTTGAAGAACGGGTCGGGGTCGCGGATGCCGGCCTTGAGCAGGCCCTTCGCGTCGCGCGGGGTCGAGGGCACCGCGAGCTTCAGCCCGGGCACGTGGCTGAACAGCGACTCGACGCACCAGGAGTGGGTCGAGCCGAGCTGGCCGCCCGCGCCGTTGTTGCCGCGGAACACCGCCGGGCACCCGAACTGCCCGCCGGACATGTACAGCATCTTCGGCGCGTTGTTGATGATCTGGTCGGCGGCGACGAGGCAGAACGACCACGACATAAACTCGATGATCGGCCGGAGCCCGTACATCGCCGCGCCCACGCCCAGGCCCGCGAACCCGGTCTCGCTGATCGGCGAGTCCACGACCCGTTTGGGGCCGAACTCTTCGAGCATGCCCTGGCTGACCTTGTAGGCGCCGTTGTACTCCGCGACCTCCTCGCCCATCAGGAAGATGCGTTCGTCGATGCGCATCTCTTCCTCCATGGCTTCACGCAGCGCTTCGCGGTACTGGATCGTTCGGCCGTGGGTTGCAACCATCGCGTCTATCCGTTGGGTTGATGCGTCAGGACCCGGAGCGGCAAGTCTAGCAAAAAAAGCGGGATTCGGCAGCGAATCCCGTCGGCGTGCGATGGAGCGGATGGCCCGGATCAAGCGGCGCAGTAGGGCTCGGTGATGCCCTGCTCGATCCGCACACGCGCGTCGAGGATACCCTCAAGGCAGGCGTGGAACGCGTCCAGTACCGCGGGGTCGAAGTGACCACCGCGGCCCTCGTCGAGTATCGCCAGGCAGTGCTCGACCGGCAAGGCCGCTTTGTACGGCCGATCCGAACTCAGGGCGTCGAAGACATCGGCAACCGCGGTGATCCGTCCCGAGAGCGGGATAGCCTCGCCGGCCAGGCCTTGCGGGTAGCCGCTGCCGTCGAATTTCTCGTGGTGTGTGCGGGCGATCTCCTCGGCCAACCGCAGCAGCGGGTAGTCGCCGTCCCGCAGGATCCCCGAGCCGATCTCGCAGTGCCGAGTGATCAGCGACTGGTCGTTGTCGGCCATGTTGGCGAGGATGGCGCTGCCTAGGTCGACGTGCCCCTTCATAAGCCCGTATTCGTGGACGGTGAGCAGGCCGGGCTTGAGCAGCACGTTGTCGGGGATGCCGATCTTGCCGATGTCGTGCAGCTTCGCGGCGACGGCCATGGCCTGGCACTGCTCGTCGTGCAGGCCCAGCTGCCTGGCGATCAGGCCGACATAAGCGCTGACACGGCGTACGTGCTTGCCGGTATCGTCGTCGCGGTACTCGGCCGCCTTGGCCAGGCATTGGATCACCTGCTCCCGTGTCTTTACGACGTCCCGGGTGCGTTCGGCGACTTCCTGCTCAAGCATGCCGCTATGGCGGATGACCTGCTCGTAGTACTTCTCCGCGTCGTGGGCGTGCAGGTGCAGCTCCGCCTGGTCCACGACCTGGCTGGCGAGCAAGGTGAGCAGCTCCCGGTCGCGTTTGGATAGACCCCGCGGCTCGTAAGCGATCAGGCACAGCGTGCCGATGTTGAACCCGCCCGGCGTGATCAGCGGTGCACCGGCGTAGAAGCGGATAAACGGCTCGCCGACGACAAGCGGGTTGTCGAAGAACCGGTGGTCCGTGGTCGCGTCTTCGACCACCATGACGCCCGATTCGAGGATCGTGTGGCTACAAAACGCCACGTCACGCGAGGTCTCGCAGGCGTCGAGCCCGCACTTGGCTTTGAACCACTGGCGGTCATCCTCGACCAGGCTGACCAGCACGGTGGGCACGTCGAACATGCTGCTGGCCAGGCCGACCAGCTCGTCAAAGCCGCGCGACGGAGGCGTATCGAGCAGCTGATAGCGGCGGAGGGCTGCGAGGCGCTGAGATTCGTTCGCCGGTTTTGGAGCAATTTCCATGCACTAAAACATCGAGGCAACCGATCGGCGGGTATAGCCGGTTGTTACGTGAACAAGCCATTTACCTTGTCGACCGTGCAGGCTATGACGTTTGTGCCGCCATTATTCAGATAGAACATGCAAAACAAGCAGATCGTGCTCGTCTTAACTGAAAACCGTCTTTCAAAACCAGGCCCACCCACGCCCGGCCGGGGGCCGCAGCGGCTGACAACTCGGACCCCGGCCGCGCTGCGCAGGCCTACTCCCCGCTGTTCTCGTTCGTGATGATGTTCGGCAGCCCGCCCTTGACGTAAGGGCCGAACGGGTTGGCGTACACGTCCGTGAACATCTCCTCGACCGGCATCTCGGGGCTCTCCTCGGCAAACTTGACCGCTTCCTTGCTGACCTGTTTGGCCTTGTTGTCCAGCTCGGTGCACTGCTCCTGCGTCGCCTTGCCAGACTCGATCAGGTGGTTGACCAGGACGTTGATGCAGTCGCGCTCCTTGTACTCGCCGACCTCGTCCTTGGTGCGGTACTTCTGCGGGTCGGACATCGAGTGGCCCTGGTAGCGGTAGGTCTTGACGTTGATGAACGCCGGGCCGGGCGTCGCGCCCTCGCGTGAGTAGGCGATCTGGTCCCAGTCGCCGCGCTTCCACTGCGGGTTCTTGGCGCCCCGTGTCTTGGCGATCTCCCGGCTGAAGCAGTCGTAGACCTCGAGCACGTCCAGCCCGTCGCACTCGGCGTAGCGCATGCCGAAGGCCTCGGCCTTGGCGCTCAGGTCGTTGGCCATCGCCGTGCCGCGGCTGATGTGCGTGCCCATCGAGTAGTTGTTGTTTTCGAGGACAAAGATGACCGGCAGGTTCCAGATGGCGGCGAGGTTCATCGACTCGAAGAACGCGCCCTGGTTGAGCGCCCCGTCGCCGAGGTAGCAGAGGGTGACGTTGTCTTTTTCTTCGTATTGCGAGGCGAAGGCCAGGCCGACGCCCAGCGGGCACTGGCCGCCGACGATCGCGTGCCCGCCGTACATGTGCCGGTCGCGGTCGAACATGTGCATGGACCCGCCCTTGCCCTTGGCGCAGCCGGTGATCTTGCCGTACATCTCGGCCATGCAGTAGTTGAGGTGCATCCCGCGGGCGAGCGCGAAGCCGTGGTCGCGGTAGGCCCCGACGATCGGGTCGTCGTCTTTCAGGGCGTTGATGGAGCCGACGGCGACGGCCTCCTGGCCGATGTAGATGTGGCAGAACCCGCCGATCTTCGCCTGCTGGTAGGCCTGCATGGTCCGCTCTTCGAATCGGCGGATCAGCATCATGTCGTAGAGCAGCTGGTGCAGCTTCTCGTCGCCCAGGCCGTCGGAGGGGCGCTTGCCCTGGGCTACGTCGGCGTCGGGCGGGCTGGCGTTGGTCGCGGTCATGAAATCACCTCGGGTCGCGTCGTCGGAGGGATCGGCGCGGCTCCGCCGGTTGGCCGGGGATGCGGCGTTCGGGGCGATGCCAATCCTGTCAGCCGGCCGGGCATGCGGTCGTCGGCACTCGACGAGGCCGGGCAATACAGCACCGGTCCGGGACACCTTAGTTTAGATCGGCATGTAGGTACCGGCAAGTAAGTACGGCGGGCGTATAGCCCCCGCATCTGGATCGCCGTGATCCGCTAAACTCCATCCCCAAGCTCTCGGAGCCCCTGTTTGACCCGTTTTCGGAACCCATCAATCCGCCTACTCGGTATTGTCTTGGCCCTGCTGCCGGGGCTCACGCTCGCCCGCGCCGCCTCGGCCCAGGGGATCGATCTTGAGGGCCGGCTGGTCCGCGAAGTCACGTTCGAGGGGCTGGTCAACACGCCCGAGCAGCTCGTGGTCAACACCGTGCGCACCGTTGCCGGCGAGCCGTACCGCGCCAAGACCGTGGACGAAGACATCCGCCGGCTCACGTTCCTCGGCCGGTTCGAGACCGTTGAGATCAAGTACCAGGACAACGGCGACGGGTCGATCAATGTCGTCTTCGCGGTGCTTGAGCAGCCGACGCTGCTGGCGCTGCGTTTCGAGGGCGCCAAGCGGCTGACCAACGATCAGCTCTTGACGCTGGTGCTGCTCGACACGGGCGACCCGATCGATAAGTCGCTGATCGACCGCGGCGCCCGCGCGATCCAGCTCGCCTACGCCGAGAAGGGCCACTTCGCCGCGTCGGTGACGTACGACGAGAAGGCGCTGGCGGACAAGCGGGCACTGGTCTACACGGTCGTCGAGGGCCCGCGGGTGCGTGTGACCGAGTTTAAGTTCGAGGGCAACGAAGTCTTCGACGACGACACGCTCGACAGCCGGGTCAGCAGCGAGGAGTACTACTGGCCGTTCATCGCCGGGTTCATGGACCGCACGAAGCTGGACATCGACGTCGCGTCGATCCGCGAGTACTACCGGGACCGGGGGTACCTGGACGCGCAGGTCGGTCGGCGGATCGATCTGTCGCCGCGCCAGAACCGCGCGGTCGTCACCTTCGAGATCAACGAGGGCGAGCAGCACACCGTCCGCGACATCAGGGTCCGCTTCACCGAGCAGGGCCGGGAGACCGACGACCAGCTCATGTCCAAAGAGCAGATCCGCACCGTGATCGAGCTGGTGCGGGGCGGGGTCTATTCCGACGAGCGGCTGGAACGCTCACGGGAGGCGCTGCGGCTTTGGTACGGCGAGATCGGCTTCATCAACACCAGCGTCCGGATCAACCGCATCTTCGACCCGGACCGGCCGGTGGTCGATGTCGTGGTTGAGATCGAGGAGGGCTTTGGCCCGACGATCGTGGATGATGTGATCGTCATCGGGCTGACACGGACCCAGCAGAAGGTGCTGCTCCGCCGGGTCCGCCTCGAGCCGGGCCGGCCGGCCAACCTGCGGGCGCTGGAGCAGACCCAGTCGCTGGTGAGCCAGAGCACCTGGTTCAGCGGCGGGAGGACGACCTGGCTGGGCGACCCGGACGACCCGGCCCGCAGCCTGCTGATCGAGGCCAACGAGAAGAACACCGGCTCGTTCACGATCGGCGCCGGGTTGAGCTCGGACGTCGGCGTCTTCGGTGCGATCTCGCTGACCCAGCGCAACTTCGACATCATGGACTGGCCCGAGAGCTTTGAAGAGTTCGCCGCCCAGCGGTCGTTCCTCGGCGCCGGCCAGACGTTCAGCATCACGCTCGCGCCCGGCGACGAGAACAGCCGCTTCGCCATCGGCTTCAGCGAGCCCTACCTGTTCGAGTCCGACTACTTCTTCGACCTCAACCTCTCCGCCTTCCAGTCGGTCCGCGAGGACTTCGACGAGGGGCGCATCGGCGTGCGGACAGGGATCGGTCGGCGGCTGGGCGATGTCTGGACCGGCAGCGCGCGGCTCCGCTTCGAGCAGGTCGATATCGATGACATCGAAGCCGGCGCGCCCGTCGATGTCTTCGCCGTCGCCGGCGAGAGCACCATCACCTCGCTGGGCTTCTCGCTGATCCGGTCGACGACCGACTCGAACATCGAGCCCAGCCGCGGCTCGCGTATCACGCTCAGCGTCAACCAGTTCGGCGCGCTCGGCGGGGACTTCGACTTCACGCGCATCTCCGCCGGCTACGACCAGTTCTGGACGCTCGAGGAGGACTTCCTCGGCCGCAAGTCGATCCTGTCGCTGCGGATCGACGCCGGGTTCATCCCGCAGGACACCGGCGAGGTCCCGCTGTTCGAGCGGTTCTACACCGGCGGGCGCAACTTCCGCGGCTTCGCCTTCCGCGGCGTCGGGCCCCGCGGGCTGGTTGACCCCGACGGCATCCCCGGCAACGCCGACGACTTTATCGGCAACGAGCCGGTCGGCGGCAACTTCCAATTCGTCTCCCGCCTGCAGTACGACTTCCCGATCTACGACCAGTTCCTGCGCTGGGCCGTCTTCACCGACCAGGGCACGATCCAGGACGACTTCGGCTTCGACCAGTGGCGCGTCGCGGTGGGCACCGGCGTCCGGCTGAAGCTGCCGTTCTTCGGCCAGGCCCCGATCGCCATCGACTTCGGCTTCCCGATCATCGACGAGGAGGGCGACGACACACAGATCGTCAGCTTCAGCATCGAGCTGCCGTTTAATTAGAACAGAATCCGTTTTTGTCCAAGATCATTGCCGAAGGGTGGTCAGGCATCTGTATGTTCGCGATGTTAGAAATCGCGCACGGTTGCCCTGCGTTGTGGCCGCGGTCGCTATGATCGTTAACCCAATTTTCATAATGGGCGGGGACACGCGGTCGCATGGGCACACTCAAACGCCAGGAACCGAGCGGGGAAGGGCTGAGGCGGATCGCCTGCGAGGCGGTCGAGGCCGGCGTCCGCGCGCTCACCCGCCGGGCGGACCAGGCCGACGCGGCCGAGCGTGCGCTCCGGGAGGCGGAGGCGGTGCTCGCGCTGCTGGGCCCGGCGCTGCCCCCGGCGGCGGCCCGCCGAGACCGCGCGCTGCTCGGCCGGCTGTCCGTCGGGCTGGACGAGTTGCTCGCCCCCGCGCGGCTGCGGGCCCGTCTGGACAAGCACTACAAGAAGCCGCCGGCGGACACAGAGTTGGCCTCGGCGGTCAAGGCGGTTCGCAAGCGCTGGTCGGGCAAGCATCGTCCGGCCGGCAAGCTCAACGCCCGGCCCGGCAGCTTCGACCCGGCGATCTACCGCCTGGTCGCGGACATGGCCGAGCTGCGCGGGCACATCGGCAACTGGCCGATCGAGCAGGTCGAGGGCAGCGCGCCGCCCGCGGGCCTTCGGCGGACGTATACCCGGACGCGCCGGCTAACGGCCGGTCCGATCGATACCGCCGAGGCCTGCCGCGAACTGGGCGCCTCGGTCAGCCTGCTGAGCGGTCAGCTCGGCCTGCTTACCAAGATGTGCCCGACGATGCTCAAGGCCCAGCGCAAACTCTTGCGCGACGCCGGCGAACAGCTCGAAACGCTTCACGCCGATCATGCGCTGGATCGCCTGCTCAAAGAAGCGCTCGGGCGGAGAGGCGGCAAACGGGTGCTGGATCAGGCCGCATTCAATGAAACGGTGAAGGCGCTATCGACCGGCCTTCAAGTCGCGTTCGCCGAATCTGCCGCGGGTTTCAGCAACCGTATGGGCGCGTACTGGTCGGCGTGGCGGGGTTAATTTGACAGAACGTACATGTGATCACCGCCGACGCCGACCCGCCAACACGAGCCCAATCAGTGCACCCGCAAGCGCCCTCGGCTCGGGCACCGCGGCGACATCGAGCTGGTAGAGCTGCGGCGCGTTGTCGGAGCCTGTGATCCGCACGTAATACGTGCCGGTTTGATCCAGCAGCAGATTGTCGATCGATTCGTCCCCGCCGGCCGGGTTGGCGTCCACCGTGACCAGCGGCGTGACGCCGTCGCGGTCCAGCAGCGTCAGGGTCAGGTCGCTGAGCGAGGATGTGTCCAGCGGCGACTGGGTGCCGTTCTGTGCGCCGCTCTGGTACGTCGGGCCCATGGGCGTCAGCGTGATATCGATCGGCGTTGCGATGTCGATCGTGAAGCTGTAGACGTCCGTGTCGGTGAAGTTGTCGATGCTGACGAAGTCGGTCTCGCCGCGCTCGACGACCGCGTCGTCCGCGTGCGTGCCCAGGCTCAGCGGGGTCTGCTGCGTGAGCGCGCCCATCGGCGTCGCGAGTGCAGGGGTCTCGTTGCCCGCGCCGTTGTTGGATTTCTCGTAGTGGTCGCCGTAGCCGCGGTGCAGCGCGATGATGTCGCCCAGCTGCGGCCCGTCGAAGGTCAGCAGGACCATCGGCTCCAACAGCAGGTCGGCGTCGTCGGACTCGACGTGCTCCACGCCCAGGCCGTGGAACAGCTCGTGCGTGATGACATTGCGCGCGCCGCGGGAGTCGTTGGTCGCGTCGCCGAAGAAGTCGGTGTTGTCCGAGTCGATCGTGACGTCGCTGTTGTTGGGGAATTGGGAGCGCGCCGCGACATTCGGGCTGACCTGTCCGTCGATAGGATAGGCCTCGAAGCGGATGTCGCCGCGGACGCCGAGGATGCCCCGGCGGTCGGACGAGGCGCCGCCGGTGATCGGGTTGCCGTCGTCGTTGGGCTCGTAGATGAATGTGACGCCGGACAACTCGGCGATCCGGCCGAAGGAGTTATCGAAGATGGGGAACCACGGGCGCTGGGTCAGGTCCGCGCCGCTGCCGCCGGGGTACAGGCCGTCGAAGAAAGCGATCAACTCGGACGGTGGCGTGCCGCCCTGCCCGTCGCGGATCAGGCTCCAGGTCAGCGTCGTCGGGTCGCCCTGCACAAGCCCCGACCCGTCGGTCGCGGTGGTGAACCAGCGCCGGCTGTCGATGAACTGGTAGCCGAGCGCGTCGGGGCCGGCGGCGGCCGAGGCGATCAGCGTCAGGGCGGCCGCGTGTTGTTTGGTCATTCTTACCATGTTGCTTATCTCGTTCTAGCCGCCGGGGTGCCACTGACAAGCATGGCAAACCCTGTCTCAACCTTACAACACCACTTATCACTGACAAGCCTGTTTGCTGCCTGATCTGTAAACGCTTGTCAGTGCGATCGAATTTGGGATGCGTCCACCCCACCTGCCCGGCTTGTCAGTGCCACCCTGTGTCGCCGGAGCAATACGACGCCGCCAACACTCAAATGCAGCAACGCCCCAGGCTCGGGCACGTTCGCCGCGATCTTTGGCCCTGTGAAGGCGGCGAAGGCCAGGCCGAAGTCCGCATCATCGGTGTCGTTGTCGCCGTCCAGGTCGGCATCTAGGTTGGTCGTGGGCACGCCCGGCCCGGAGAACGCGGCGAAGAACAGGGCGAAGTCCGCATCATCGACATCGCTGTCAGCGTCGAGGTCGCCGGCGATCGCCGGGGCCGCGGTGGCGAGCACATCCAGTTGGTAGAGCTGGGGCGCATCCGCCGCGCCGGTGATGCGCGCGTAGTATGTCCCTGGCGTGTCCAGCAGATACCCAGCGATCGACTCGGCAAAACCCGCCGGCTGGTCGTTGACCTGTATCAACAGTGTGGTCCCATCGGTATCCAATAGCGTCAGCGTCAGGTCGCTGAGCGCCGCGGTGACCAGATCGGTCTGTGGCCCCCCGTCCTCCGGCCCGCTCAGGTACGTCGGGCCCTTGGGCGATAGCGTGAGGTCAAGCGTTGACCGCGCATCGACCGTAAAGCTGAACACATCAATATCGCTGTTGTCGTCGATGCTGACAAAGTCGGTGTCGGCTCGGGCGACGGAGGTATCGTCCGCGTCCGTGCCCCGGCTTGTCGTTACGCCGGTGGTTAAAACGCCTAACGGCGTGGCGAGCGCCGCGGTCTCGTTGCCGCTGCCGTTGTTGGTTTTCTCGTACCGATCGCCGTAGCCGCGGTGCAGCGCGAGGATGTCGTCGAGCTGCGGTCCGTCGAAGGTGTTGTTGAGGAACGGCTCGAGGAGGAAGCTCGCGTCGTCGGAGAGCAGGTGGTCGATGCCCAGCGCGTGGCCCAGCTCGTGCATCAGTACGTTGCGCGGCGCGCGGTACGCGTTGGAGATGTTGCCGAAGATGGCGGTGTTGTCCGAGTCCAGCACCATCTCGCCGTAGTTGTTCGGCTGGCGGAACGCGAAGGCGATCGTGTTCTGCCCGCTCTGCCCGTCGATCGAGGTCGCGCCGATGCGGATGTCGCCTCGTGTCTCGAGGATGCCCCGGCGGATGTGCAGCGCGCTGAACGACACGCCGTCGTCTTCTTCTTCATACATGAAGGTAATGCCGGACAGCTCCTGCCAGCGGTTAAACGACTCCTGGAACAAGAAGAACCACGGGCGGTTGGGCAGGACTTCGCCGGCGTTGCCCTCGTTGCCGGTGTAGTTGTAGAGCGTGTCGAGGAAGCTGATCAGATTCGACGGCGCGGTCATAAATGATTCACCGGTGGGCACGGTGGTGTTGTTGGGCGCGAGGCTCCAGGTGATCGTGGTCGGGTCGCCCTGCGCGAGGCCGTCGCCGTCGGCCGCGGTGCGTGTCCAGCGGTCGGCGTCGGGGAACTCGTAGGCATGCGCGGTCGGCGCGAGGCAGGACGCCGCCAGGCAGGCGAGCCATGGCTTCCGGTGGTCGTGGTGTTGATGGGGCGGCACGGCGGGTCTCGGTCAGCGCCCCCGCCGCCGCCCGGCCAACGCGCCGCCCGCCAGGAGCAGCGCCACCGCGGCC
>JANQKT010000159.1 GCA_028280965.1 Phycisphaeraceae bacterium | reverse complement strand
GGCATCGAGATCATGGCCAAGCCCCCCGGCAAGGAACCGAGGGCGCTGTCGCAGCTCTCCGGCGGCGAGAAAACCATGACCGCGATCGCACTGCTCATGGCGATCTTCAAGTCCCGCCCCAGCCCTTACGCGATCCTGGACGAAGTCGACGCCGCGCTCGACGAGGCCAACGTCGAGCGCTTCGTCTCGATCATCCACAGCTTCCTGGACCGCAGCCACTTCATCGTCATCACCCACCACAAACGCACGATGCAGGGCTGCGATGCGCTCTACGGCATCACGATGCAGGAACGCGGCGTCTCCAAACGCGTCCGCGTCCAGTTTGACCAGATCAGCGCCGGCGGCGATGTCAGCAAAGACGTCCTCAACAAGGTCGCCGAGTCGCAGGGCGAATCGGCAAAGCCCGAATCAGCGGGCGTGGAATCCAACACCTTCAAACCGGAAATCGCTTCGCCGCACCAGGCACCCGATCCCGCGCCAACGACCGCCCGGTACAACGTCGATCTTCCCGAGACCGATGACGCCCCGCACGAGCCGCCGGCCGACGCAGCGACCCCGCAGACCAAGCCCGGGTCCAACCGCGAGAAACTCGCGGACATGCTCGCGGGCAACAAGACCGCCCCGGCTGATACGGAGTAGCCGGTCAACGAACCGACCCATGCGGCCGCATCGGGCGTAGTACCCGGCGACGATGGAAGACGACTTCATGGGATCCCTGATCGCGCCGCTGTGCGTCGGCTGTTGGCTCATCCCCTTGATCGTAATCGCCGTCTGCTACGGCCTGCTGCGCTCCATCACCCACGCGTGGGAGACACGCGGCATCGGCACCGACGGGCTGTACTGCGCCAAGTGCCGCTTCGATGTCCGCGGTGGCACGGGTTGGACCTGCCCGGAGTGCGGCAGCCAACTCAAGCGGTGGGTCTCGCTTAACGACCCGCGCGGCGGGATCATTGTCAAGGGGCTCAAACCGCCGATCTCCCAGGGCATGTCCATCCTCATCTACCTGACCGCGGGGTTTGTCCCGGCGGTCGTCGCGGTAACCATCCTCGGCCTGCTGCTGCCGATCAACTACCGACACTCCGCGAGCGTCACGCTCCAGTTCCCCGCGCCCGCCTCGCCGCCGACCTCCGACTACGCGACGCATCTGAATCTGTACCCCCGCGCGGAGCGATCCTGGCTCGGCCCATCGAAGCTCCAACATCTGGACTGCTGGGACGTCCCCGCTGATGCCCTGAACGAAATCAATGCGAGCGAGCGGGCCGACGAGGCTTCGGCAGAGGTGGTGTGGGAGGCGGTCGTCTCGAAGTACCCAGGCTTGGCCGAAGACGATAAAGCAGACGCGACGCGCGACGAGTTTCTTGAGTTGTTGCCGTTGGTCTGCGCCTTCGACGAGCGAGGCTCCCAGTCCCGGATGAATCGTTTCCGCGTGGATTGGTACCGGAATCAGCATACCGATTACCACCCGCTGTACATCCTGTTCGGGTTCGCGGCGGTGGTCACGGCGATGGCATTGCTCGCGCGCAAGAGCGTGAAAGACAGCACAAATCAGCACGATGAATACGGCCAAAAGGTCGAACAGATCATGAACCGTTACGCGCTCCTGATCGAGCAGAATATCGAGCGCGTCAATCAGTCGCGGTGACTTCCGCGCTAACAGGGTTGTTGTCGGCATCAAAGTTGTTTACTCGATCGATCAGCTTCCGCAGCGTGCCGTAGTCGCGTTTTGTGCTTGCCCACTGCAGCCGCGTCAGGTCGGGCAGCACGCCGCGCTCTTCCTTGAGCGGGCCGGTTTGCGTGATGACGCCCGTTTTGACCAACGGGGCGAACTCGGTGTTGAGCGCATCGAGCTGCGCGTCCGTGATTGGTCTTTGTATGCGGATCACCTGTGTGTCACGCACAAAACGGGCCGAGTGGTAGTTACGGTAGAACGCGCGGACGTGCGCAGCGGCCTTGGCCGGGTCGTCGAAGCGCTTGTACAGGTGCAGGTCGTCGGGGCTGATCCAGCTTTTATCGAGCAGCGATTTCTCGACGTAGTTCTGCCAGTGGTGCCAGTAATCGCCACCGGGTGCATCGATCAGGACAATCGGGAGGATCGGCGCCTTGCCGGTCTGGATGAGGGTGAGTGCTTCGAAGCCTTCGTCCTGCGTGCCGAAACCGCCGGGGAACAGCGCGATAGCGCTGCTCATCCACATGAACATGAGCTTGCGGGTGAAGAAGTAGCGGAAGGCGATGAGCTTGTTGTCGCCGGCGATGATGTCGTTGGCGTTCGTCTCAAAGGGCAGGTTGATCGAGACGCCGAAGGACGCCTTGCGCTCGGCACCGTCGTGGCCGGCGCGCATGATGCCGTCGCCGGCGCCGGTGATGACCATCCAGTCGTTCGTCGCCATCTCGCGCGCGAACGCAGCAGCGGCCTGGTAGTCGGGGTGGTCCACCGGGGTGCGGGCGCTGCCGAAGATGCTGATCTTGCGCGTGTCCTTGTACGGGCGGAAGACCTTCAATGCGTAGCGCAGTTCTTTGAGCGAACGCGAGAGCAGCTTGAGTTCGCCGAGCTCCGCGCCGTCGCGGGCGAGCTTGGTCGTGGTGTGCATCATCTCGCGCAGGATCTTCCCGGAGACACGCTGCGGGTCGGCCCCCATGTCGCGGACGATCTGCGTGAGCTGCTCGAGCAGCTGCTGGCGTGGGTCGGGTGTTGCCATACGCGGATGATACCGGCGCGGCGGGGCTACTCGATCGAGTGGATTGCCTCGATGATCTCATCGAGGTGTGAGAGGTGCAGGTTGTGCCCCGCGCGGTCGAGTGAAAGAACGCGGATCTCGCTTGCGTTGACAAGCCTTTCTTGCAGGTACGCCACGGTCGAATCGTGCGGGCAGACACCGTCCCACGTGCCGTGCACGATGACAACCGGGCAGGTCACGCGGTCTAGCAGCGGCTCCATCGCGCGGTTCTCATCCGTCAGCGCGAGCAGCTCACGGTTCGCCCGCGCCCAGGGGCCGGGGACCACGGCGCTACCACCCTCGACCATCCGGCGGAACCACTGTGCGTCGTTCATATACGCGTCGCACGCCCCGGCGACGAGCACGATCGCGCCGACCCGATCGGCGTAGTCCACCCCGAGGCGCAGTGCGACCGGGCCGCCGTACGAATGGCCGAGGATGATGGGCTTGCGGCCGTTCATCTCGACCAGCAGCGGCGCGACCGACTCGGCGTGCCCCGCGAGGGTGAGCTCGTCCTCATCGGTCGAGTTGCCGTAGCCGATGCGATCCACCGCGATGATCTCGGCGGCATCGATATCATCCGCGCGTTTCATGAGCCGGTTCCAGCTGTTCGCGTCCGCCGGCGCGCCGTGCAGGAGGATCACACGTCTGCCCTCTGCGTTCGCGGCTTCGATCCGCGCGTACGCGAGCGAGCGCTCATTGGTAATCGAGAGCTGTTCAGCGGTCGGCGATGAGCTGCACGACACGAGCGCGAAGACGACGGCGTATGCGCCGAACAGGACAGCCAACCCGCCGCCCGCGGTCTTGAGTTTGTGGGACCATGCCCAGCGCAGGGCTTGGATGACGCGTTTGATTTGATTTGCGAAGCTCTTGGGCATCGCAACATCGTATCGCGGCTTGGTCCGGGCCCCAATCACCGCCGCCTCGGCTTGAACGCCTGCCAGAGGCGATCGAACTCGGCGGCGAAGGCCATGATCAAGTCCGGATCGTCGAGCGTGATGACGTTCTCGTGGTTGCGGGTCGCGCCCCGGGTCCAGTTGTAGCTGCCGTTGATCAGGCAGCGCCCATCAACGATCGCGAACTTGTGGTGCATGTGGTCGGTGTCGGGGTCGAAGCGCGTCGGCACGCCGGCCGACTCCAGCCGGGCGATGTCCGAGCCCGAGTCGAACTGCTTGTCGTTGTCAGTGACCAGCCGCACCGCGACGCCGGCGTGGTGGCGGTCGAGGATCGCGGACGTCAGGCGGTCGTCCGTGATCGTGAAGACGCAGATGTCCAGCGATTGCCTGGCCGAGCGGATCGTGTTGCGGATCAGCTCCAGGCCGTGCTCGCCGGGCGAGAACGCGCACGCAGCTTCATCACGGCCGCGACCACTCCCGGGGGCGGGGGGGCTGGCGGTATTGTCGATGATCTTGTCGATACGCTCGAGCCAGCGGAGGATGGCGGACGGGTCTTGCTCGATCCGCTCACGGGCGAGGCGGAACGCGCGGTTGCGGATGAAGGCGAGGGCCTCGCGCTCGCCGGCATATCCTTCAATGGTCTGACGGAGCGTGGCTTCTTCTTGGTTCGACAGCGCCGCGTCTGCGCAAGCCGCTTCCAGCGCCGCGCTGATCTGCTGTTGTTCCTGGCGATTCATCGCCTGAGCATAACCGAATGGGCAGGCGCCGATCGTGGGATGCGTTTCAATCGAACCCAGGATAATGGTCAGGCAATACACCGCGCACAACGCGTGTGTGATACCGCTTTAAGATAGCCTCGGCGTCGTCGTGTCAGCCCAGAATCGCGATGATTACAAAGATAAGCGTACACGCGAGGGCAGTGCCGCTGCAGATGAGGCCGGCCAGGGCCATGCCGTACGAGGAGCTGGAGTAGGTGCCGGTCTTGATCTGGTTCATGGCGATGAACCCGAAGATCAGGCCAAGGATGCCGATGAAGCCTCCCCAGCAACAGCACAAGCCGACGACCGAGACGATGCCGATGACCATCGACGTGATGGCGAATGCGTTGACGGTGGCTGCGCCCGCGGCATAGAGCGAGTGATCAACGGGCGCACCGCACTCCGGGCATTTCCCGCCGATGGAGACGCCGGTGAGGTTGTAGCCGCACCGGGTGCAGGTGACTCGTGCCTGCGTGACCGGCTGGGGGTAAGCATTGTCGTGTGGTGGTGGGCCGGGCGGGTCCGGCTCATCCGCCGGCTGCGAAAACTCGTCGTAAGGGTCGTGGCTCACGGCCGTGATCTTATCTGTTTTGCCTGCTCTGTGTGTGGGAGCGCGGCTTGCCACGCAACGAATCATCGAACACCGGCTACACCACCGCCGACGCGACCTGGTAGGTGACCAGCGCCGCGGTGTAGGCCAGCACCGTCATGTAGCCGAACTGGAGGATCGCCCACTTCCAGCTGCCGGTCTCGCGCTTGGTGACGGCCTGGGTCGGCAGGCACTGCATCGCGAGGACGAAGAAGACCAGGAGCGATAGCAGCGTCGGGATGTCGAAGAGTTTCGATCCGTCCGGCCGGGTCATCGAGCCGAGCGTCGCGGCGAGCAGGCCCTCGTCTTCCGCGCCGTCCTCGCCGATACCTGCGGTGATGGCGAGGGTGGACACCACCACCTCGCGCGCCGCGAACGACGCGACGACGCCGATGTCGATGCGCCAGTCGAAGCCGAGCGGGGCGAAGACGGGCTCAACGGCCTTGCCCAGGCGTCCGCCGACGGAATGCTCAACCGCGTAGCGGGCGTGGAGGTTGTCGATCTCGGCCTGCGCAGCTTCAGCGGCTTCGGTTTCACCGGATGCCTCCGCGGCTGTCAGATCGCTCTTGTATTGCTCAAGCAGCACAATGCTTTCGGGTTTGGCCACCTCCGCCAGTTTGTCTTCGGGCAGTTGCGGGAACGTCATCGCCGCCCAGATCAGGATCGACAGGACGAGGATCACCGTGCCGGCCTGCTTGAGGAAGACCAGCCCGCGGTCCCAGACGGTCAAAAATGCGACGCGGAGCGACGGCCAGCGGTAGGGCGGCAGCTCGAGCACGAGTTCCTGCGGCTTGCCCTTGAGGATCGTCTTGCCGAGGATGAACGATGCGGCCATCGCGGCGACGATGCCGAGGGTGTACGCGCCAAAGAACAGCGCCCCCCCGAGCAGCCCGCGTTCCCAGGCCTGCCCGTCGCCGGGGTAGAGGATGACGCCCGCCATCGCGGCGACCATGGCGTAGACCGGCAGCCTGGCCGAGCAGGTCATCAAGGGGATGACGAGGATGGTGATCAGCCGGTCGCGGCGGGACTCGATGACCTTGGTGGACATGATCGCGGGGATCGCGCAGGCGTGGGCCGAGAGCATCGGGATGAACGCCTTGCCCGGCAGACCGACCTTGTTCATGATCCGATCGGCGACAAAAGCGGCGCGCGCGAGGTAGCCGGTGTCTTCGAGCAGCGTGAGCACGAAGAAGAGGATGAGGATCTGCGGCAGGAAGATGACGACCCCGCCGAGGCCGGCGATGAGCCCGTCCACGATGAAGCTGGCAAAGAGCGAGTCGCCCAGCACGCCCGCGGCCTGCTCGCCCAGCCAGCCGAAGCCGGCGTCGATCCAGTCCATCGGGTAGGTTGCGGCCTTGAAGATCAGGAAGAACAGGCCATACATCATCGCGGCGAAGACGACGACGCCCGCCAGCGGGTGCGTCGCGATGCGGTCAACCGCTTCGGTGCGCCGCTCGGTTTTTTCACTCACCGCTTCGCCCGCCGCCTCGCCGACGCCGCAGGCCCAAGTGTGCCGGTTGGTGTGCGGGCAGCTCGAACAGGCGGTGCAGGCGATGCGGTCGGTCATCGCTTCGGCCCGCTGGGCATGGATGGTTTCATCGCCCGCCAGGTCGTCGGCGATCGCATCTCGCAACTCGTCGATGCCTTCGCCGGTGCGCCCGCTAATCGGCACAACGGTCGCGTCCAGCTCCCTGCCCAACGTCTCGAGGCAGATCGTCAAGCCCTGCTTGCGCGCCTCGTCGATCATGTTGAGCGCGACGACCATGGGCACGCCCATCTCGCGCACTTCGCTGGCGAGGTAGAGGTGGCGCGACAGGCAGGTCGCGTCGATGATGACGACCACCGCGTCCGGCCGATCAACGCCCGGCAGTTTGCCGTTAAGCGCGTCGGCGGCGAGCAACTCCTCGCTCTGGCCGAACTGCGCGGAGTAGAGCCCGGGCAGGTCAACCAGGTCGATGTCGTGTTCACCGACGGCGACGGTGCCCGTTCGGCACTCGAGCGTAGTGCCGGGGAAGTTGGAGGTCTTGGCGCGCAGGCCGGTCAGCCGGTTGAAGAGCGTGGTCTTGCCGCTGTTGGGGTTGCCGACCAGCGCGACGCGTAGAGGTCGCTCGCCGGGCCACTGGCGTTTGGGCTGCTGGACATCGAGGGAGATGGCGGTCATGGGCTTGCTGTGCTGCGCAAGCCCCGCATTCACAGGCGGGGCTAAGTCTTAGTTGGTCGGCGTGACACGCACGTGCCTGGCGACCTCGGCCGACAGACCGATCCGTGTGCCACCGCAGCTCACGATGACCCGCGAGCCGCGCCGGACGACGCGCACGGCCCGGCCTTCGTGCATCCCCATCGTCTTGAGCCGGATCAGCATCGCGTGGTCGGCCTCGTCGATGCGGGTGACCACGCCGGTGCCGCCCGCGGGCAGGTCGGACAGGGCGATCGCGCTAACTGGTCCTTGTGTCGCTGCAGCGGCGGCGGGGCCAGGCGATGTACCATTGAGCACCATGGTGTACGATTATAGGCAGGATGAGAATGAGTTGCAAAATACTGGGTTCGGGCTTCATCACGCCTCGCAGCGGCTTAAACCGCTTATGATCCGCCGAACCTGGCCGATCGGCTCTGCGTTATACCCGCTGCCTGAACGCGTCTTCAGTGCTGAGCCTGCCCCGACACCCTCCCCCGGAACCCCTGCCGATGTCTGACCGCCTCCTTCGTTGTTGTCTGGCCGCCGCTTCGTTAACGCTCGGGCTTGGTGCCGCGGGGTGGTCCGGGGCCGCCGACTGGCCCAACCACCTGGGCCCGACGCAGGACGCGGTCTCGTCTGAGACCGGCCTGTTGACCAGCTGGCCCGAGGCCGGCCCGCCCGAGCAGTGGCGGCACGACATCGGGATCGGTTTCGCCGGTGTCGCCGTCGCCGACGGCAAGGTCTTCCTCAACGACCGGCAGCCGAACACCGCCGACATCCTCCGCGTCTTCGACCTGGATAGTGGTGAAGAGCTCTGGCAGTACAAGTACGAAGCGCGGGGCCGGGTCAACTTCCCCGGCTCGCGCTCGACGCCGACCGTCACCGACACCCACGTCTACCTGACCGGCGCGCTGGGCCATGTCACCGCCGTCAACCGCAAGACCCACGAGCCCGACTGGGCCTACAACATCTACGACGACTACCCCACGCCCGGCAATGTGTTTGGTTACAGCCCCTCGCCGATGCTGGTCGACGGCCTGCTGCTGCTGAGCCCGACGGTCGAGGGCCAGCCGGTGACCATCGCGGTCGACCCGAAGACCGGGGAGAAGGTCTGGGAGTCCGAGGCACCGATCGCGGCGACGGCGCACTCGCACCACACGCCGGTCGTCCGCACGATCGCCGGCGTCCGCGCGATCGCGGCGCGCGATCGCACGCACATCTACTTCCTCGACATCAAGACCGGCAAGACGATCTGGAAGCACGAGGTTTACGAGGTCCGCGGCGGCCCGCACGTCACGATCCCGCCGATCACCGTCATGCCCGGGCAGGACAAGCATGTGTTCGTGAGCAACGGCTACGAGGACGGCTCGCTGATGCTGGAGGTGACCGCGGGCGAGGCGGAAGGGCAGTTCAATATCAAAGAGCTCTACCGCATCCGCCCGGGTGGGCAGGTCCACCCCCCGCTCTACCATGACGGGCACTTCTACATGAACATGAACGAGAACGCCAACCTCCGTGGCCGCAACCCCGACGGCGGGCTGGCCTGCATCGAGGCCAAGACCGGCGAACTCAAGTGGCACACCAAGAACGACCCGAACCTCAACCACGGCGCGATCACGCTCGTGGACGGCAGGATCATCGCCTTTGACGGCAACTCCGGCGAGGTCCTGCTCATCAAGCCCAACCCCGAGAAGTTCGAGGTCATCTCCAAGTTCCTCGCCATCACGCCCAAGCGCAGCGGCAACAATGCCTGGTCACCGATCGTCGTGTCCAACGGCCGAATGATCGTCCGCGACCACCAACAGATCGTCTGCTATGACCTGCGTCAAGAAGCCACGAATTAAGTGAAGAGCAACAACAACGCTATGCCCACCGCGTGCCTACTCCGAGGTATGCCATGGCTATTCCGCGCCCATCAAACCTGTTTCATGTGATTTTGCTTAATACGGTGTACCCCCGCTCCCCCTTGGGGTAGGCTGGCAGCATCATGCCATCTTGATCAGGATCAATACCATGACTATCACCCGACCTTTCGCCGTGCTACTCACCTTGGTGTTTGTCGTTGGTTTCAGCGCTGATGCACCGTCCCAACCCACCGCGCCGCTGACCCACGACCACCACGAGCACCAGCACAACCCCGACCACCCGACCGAGCCCGCAGAGGGCCCGCGTTTCCACACCAACCGCGATGGCACCAAGCTCGTCCTGCCGGTCGAGGAAGACGCGTTCAGCTTCGTCGTCTTCGGCGACCGCACCGGCGGGCCGCACGAGGGCATCAACGTCCTCGCGCAGGCCGTCGCCGACACCAACCTCATCGAGCCGGACCTTGTCATGACCGTCGGCGACCTCATCGACGGCTACGGCAACGACGACGTCTGGATGCCACAGATGAAGCAGTACAAAGAGGTCATGGGCGAGCTGATCTGCCCCTGGTTCCCCGTCGCCGGCAACCACGACATCTACTGGCGCGGCCCCGGCAAGCCCGAGGGCGAGCACGAAAAAAACTACGAGATGCACTTCGGCCCGCTGTGGTACGCCTTCGAGCACAAAGACTGCTTCTTCATCGCGCTCTACTCCGACGAGGGCGACCCCAAGACAGGCATCAAGAACTTCAACCGCCCCGATTCGCAGAAGATGAGCGACGAGCAGTTCAGCTGGCTGAAGGGCATCCTCGAGAAGGCGAAGGACGCCGACCACGTCTTCGTCTTCATCCACCACCCGCGCTGGCTCGGCCGGGGCTACGGCGAGGACTGGGGCAAGGTCCACAAAGAACTGGTCAGGGCCGGCAACGTCTCGGGCGTCTTCGCCGGGCACATCCACCACATGCGGTACGACCCCAAGGACGGCATCGATTACTTCAGCCTCGCCACCGTCGGCGGGCACCAGCCCGGCTGGGCACCCCAGGTCGGCTGGCTCCACCAGTTCAGCCTTGTCACCGTCCGCAAGGGCCAGGTCGCCCACGCCGCGCTGCCAGTCGGCGGGGTCATCGACCCCAAGGCCATCACCGGCAACATTTCCGAGCAGTCCGAAGCCCTCGGACGAGCGATGCCGGTCAAGTTCAAACAGCCGATCACCATCAACGACGACGGATCGGTCGACGACGGACTCACGCTGACGATCAAGAACCCCGCGACGTTCGCGATCGAGGTGGAAGTCGTGCCCACCAGCAAGGACAGCCGCTGGTCTATCGGCCCCGACCACGCCCACGCGACCATCGAGCCCGGCGAGGAAAAGACGCTGACCTTCAAGATCAAACGCCCTTCGGGCAAGTTCGACACGACCGCCCGCGCGATCGTCCTCGAACTGGGCATCGACATGCTGACCGACCGGCTGCGGTTCGCGATCCCCGCGAAACGAGTCACGGTGCCGGGTTCGCTGCGGCTGGATAATGCCGAGTAGTGATGTAGCGCCGCGGCTTGCCGTGCTGCCTTTACCACTCAGACCATGACCGCGAAGATAAGGACGTAGAAGAGGATGACGGCGGCGGTCAGGGTGGTGCCGATCTATCCCATGACCAGCCCGGCCTTGGCCATGCCCATGCAACTGGGCGGCGAGATGCCGGTCCGCACATCTTCTTTCGCGCGGTAGTACAGCCAGATCGCAAAGGGTGCGACCAGGCCGCAGGCCGTGATCCCGATGATGCCCAGGACCATCGAGAGCATCGCGTTGGTCGTGTTCCCGCCGTGTTGCGCGGCCAGGCGGAGCGACTCACCGACCGGCGAGCCGCACTCCGGGCACCGCCCGCCGACCGCCGAGCCGCTGAGGTCGTAACCGCATTGAGCGCATCTGTAGGACGAAGACGAGATCGGCGCGGGCGGGTAGGACATCGCTTCCCTCTATTGCGGATCAGGAAACTGATTGTTGGGTCGTGCAGTTCTCGAGTGTGTCGTTGAACGTCGAGCTCGGCCGCATCGCAGCCTCGGCCTTCGCGTCTTCGGGCTTGTAGTACCCGCCAAGGTCCACGGGTCGGCCCTGGGTCGCGTCGATCTCAGCGAGGATCGTATCCTGCTGCAGCTCCAGCTTGGTGGCCAGGTCGGCGAACGCCGTGGCCAGATCGATGTCGTCGGTCTGGTCACGCAGTGCCTGCGCCCAATATAGCGCGAGGTAGAAGTGGCTGCCGCGGTTGTCGAGCTCGCCGACCTTACGCAGCGGGCTCTTGCGCTCGTTGAGCAGCCTCGTCGTCGCCGCGGTCAGCGTCTGCGCCAGCACGCCGGCCTTGGGGTTGTCCGCCTTGCGGGCGACGTCTTCGAGCGACACGCCCAGCGCCAGGAACTCGCCCAGCGAGTCCCAGCGCAGGTGACCCTCGTGCACGAACTGCTGGACGTGCTTGGGCGCCGAGCCGCCGGCGCCGGTCTCGTACAGCCCGCCGCCGTTGAGGAGGGGCACGATCGAGAGCATCTTTGCGCTGGTGCCCAACTCAAGGATCGGGAACAGGTCCGTCAGGTAGTCACGCAGCACGTTTCCGGTGACGCTGATCGTGTCCTTGCCCTCCTTGCAGCGTTGAAGCGCGTGCTTGGTCGCCTCGACGGGGGCGAGGATCTGGATGTCCAGGCCGTCCGTATCGTGATCCTTGAGGTACAGCTCAACCTTCTTGATCAGCTCGGCGTCGTGCGCGCGGTCTTTGTCGAGCCAGAAGACCGCAGGGGTGTCGGTCAGCCGGGCGCGCGTGACGGCCAGCTTGACCCAGTCGCGGATCGAGATGTCCTTGGTCTGGCACGCCCGCCAGATGTCGCCGGCCTCGACGTTGAATTCGAAGATCGTTCCGCCGTTTTGATCGGTCACAACAACCTGACCAGCCGATCCGATCTCAAACGTCTTGTCGTGGCTGCCGTACTCCTCGGCCTTCTTCGCCATGAGCCCGACGTTGGCGACGCTACCCATCGTCGCCGGGTCGAACGCGCCGTGCTCGCGGCAGAAGTCGATCGCCGCCTGGTACACGCCGGCGTAGCTGCGGTCGGGGATGACGGCCTTGGTGTCCTTCGGCCGTCCGTCCGGTCCCCACATCTGGCCGGAGTTGCGGATCATCGCGGGCATCGACGCGTCGATGATGATGTCGCTGGGCACGTGCAGGTTCGTGATACCCTTATCCGAATCGACCATCGCCAGCGGCGGCCGCTTGCCGTAGAGCGCCGCGATGTCCGCGTTGATCTCGGCCTGCTTCGCCTCGTCGAGTTCGGCGATCTTCGCGACGACATCGCCAAAGCCGTTGTTCGGGTTCACGCCGAGCTGCTCGAACACCTCTTCGTACTCCTTAAAGAGCTCGGCATAAAACACCCTGACACAGTGGCCGAAGATGATCGGGTCCGAGACCTTCATCATCGTCGCTTTCATGTGCAGGGAGAACAGCACGCCCTGGGCCTTCGCGTCTTCGATCTGCTCTGCCAGGAAGGCTCCGAGCTTGCTGGCGCTCATGCACGACGCGTCGAAGACTTCGCCTTCGAGCAGTTCCAGCCCGTCCTTAAGGATCGTCTCGCCGCCGTCGCTGGCGAGGTGCTTGATCGTGGCCGTCGTGTCGGTGCGGCAGGTGTGCGACTGCTCGCTGCCGAAGAAGTCGTCGCTCGGCATCGACGCGACGTGCGACTTCGATTCGCCCGACCACGCGCCCATGCTGTGCGGGTGCGCCTGCGCGTACGCTTTGACCGGCCCGGCGACCCGCCGGTCGGAGTTGCCCTCACGCAGCACCGGGTTCACCGCGCTGCCTAGCGCCTTCGCGTAGGCGGCCTTGATCTGCTGCTCTTCCGGCGTCGTTGGCTCGGCCGGGTAGTCCGGCACGGTGTAGCCCTTGGCCTGCAGCTCACTGATACACGCGGTCAACTGCGGGATCGACGCGCTGATGTTCGGCAGCTTGATCACGTTCGCCCCCGGTGTCTTGCACAACGCGCCCAACTCCGCGAGCGCGTCCGCCTGTCGGTGCGCATCGTCCAGGCGGTCGGGGAATTGCGCGAGGATCCGCCCGGCCAGGGAGATGTCCTTCACTTCGACGTCGATCCCGGCCGCCCCGACAAACGAGCGGATGATCGGTAGCAGTGAGTACGTCGCCAGCGCGGGGGCTTCGTCGGTTTGGGTGTAAACGATGGTGGGGGACATTCCGGGGGTGGTCATGGCGGCCTAGGACTCAGGGGGTGGGGAAATCTCAGCCAAGCCTCGCATTATCGCAGAATCAATGCGACCGACAAGCTGTGCCCCACGCCTTGCGGTCGGCGGTGATTACACAAGATTTGTGTCGTGGCCGGTAGCCAGTGACAGCTAGCTGTCACCACCCCCCGATAACGTAAACCATGACTCTCATGTTGACTCGTGCCCAAACTGTTCCCGAACAATTTTTCCTACTAGACTAGAAAGGACGTCCTATGCTACGTGTTTTGGTCTCAAGTGTGGTCATATTGCTCTTACAGGTTGGCTGTACAGTTTCAAACAAGCGTGCTTTGGACATTACAGAGCAGGCGTTGGCTGCTGCAAACAAGAACACAGAAGCGACCTTGGTCCTCGCCGATGTCACCGCGGACACGCCCGAGGAGAAGGCGATCGTCGATCGAGCCAAAACCTCTCTGCAAGAATTTGCTGCAAGTCAGCGTGCCGAGATGGCGGAGCTTCGCCGGGAAATCGAACAGGAGCGCCAGAAGCGGATCGAACTAGTCAATGCTATTGCGGGGATTGTCGCAGCTCCGTTGCCCGGCGGCTCGACGATTACATCAGTTGTTAAGGCGCTGGGGGATCACATCAGCAACAAGGAGGCCAGTGCTACGCAGGCCGCCGAGGATGTAAAAACCGCCGTAATGAAGGATGTCAACGGCCAAGTATCGACGATCAATGATGAGATCGTTAAGCAGGGTGCGGCGATTAAGACAATTGAGAAGGACGTGAATGATCTCAAGAATAAAAATCAAATCGATGCGGGTAAGCAGGATCAGTTCGATGAATTCGTCAAAGACCTTCCAAATCGAACGAAAGAACAGCAGGAAGCATTGCGATCGTTGATCGCCGTGCAAATCAGTGGGATGAGTGCCGAGATGAAGGCTGAGTTTGCGGAGGAATATGGAACGGACCTGGTCAAGGTGATGGGAGAGATGGATGTTGCGCAGGAAGAGATTGACAAGGTTAAAAATATGGAGGCCGGCGACGTGCTCGAGAAGTATGGCGTCGGCGGGGCGGGTGGGATCGCGGGATTGATTGCTCTTGCGAGGACGTTCGGGAAGAGCCGAAGCAAGGAAGATCTTGAGAAATTAGCGGCGAAACTCGATCAGGTCAATGGTAAGGTGGATCAGGTTGATCGGAATGTTGCGCTGAATACCGAACCTAACAGAACATCTACAAGCGTAGGTGTGAATTCAGGCGGTAACGGGTAGTTTGCCATCTGTATGTATCAGATGATTTGCAAATCAGAACGGGCCCTTCCTCCATGAGGGAGGGCTTTTCTGTGCGGTTCCCGGCAGGTCATTCAGCGGCGGGTGTCGTCGTGTATGGTGTGGGCATCGGGTCGTCGATGCGATATATGTTGACCCCGAATGTATCGAGGATCGCCTGGGCCTTCCCCGCCATTTCGCGGTTGACCTTGTTCTGCCAGGACGTGATGAGCGCCACCCGGTTGCTGTCGGCGATCTGTTGGACCGTGTCGCCGGTAGACATGTTTGAAGAATTGCTGGGCTTGTTGGCGGCCGCGATCATTGTGTCGGCATTGTCGAGTTGGAGCGAACCGCAGAGTTTCTTAACCCATTCTTCGGGTTCGAGCGTCAGCTTCTCGTATGTGATGATGTGCGCGGGTTGTCTTGCGTGGCGTAGTGGATACAGGTTCTCGATCCACCAGTTGACGATTGCCTTCTCCCAGTCGCTGCCGTCGTTGAGGATGCGCTGGCCGAACTCGATCTGCTTGCCGGTCATGTAGTTCGCCAGGAACCCGGGCTTGTCGAAATAGGCTTCGGCGCTGTAGCCCCAGCCCTGGCGGAGGACCGACAGCGCCTGTGCTGCAGGGTGGCGTGTGAGAAAAACGGTCTGCATTCCGTGTGCTTCGGCGAAGCGGTCGGCGAGGAACGGGGCGTTGAGCACCTTGATGCACACGCGGTCAGCGGTCAGCGGGAAACGCGCCCGGCGGGCCGTACCGATCGGGACCGCGCCGCGATTCAGAAGCCCGACATAACGGTCAAACTGCTCGGTTTGCTCGTTGTTTAGATCAAAGAACTGGCTGTGCGGCAGCTCGGGCAGCCAGCGGTCAAGCCGCACGCCCGCGTTCTGGTGGTTCTTGAAGACGGCGAACGGCTCGTTGGCGAACCACACGCCCGGCTGGGCCGCGATCATGTCGGCGAGCAGCGTCGACCCACCCCGCCGGATGCCGAGCACGCAGAGGTTGGGCCGCTCGCCCTGCCGGTAGCGCAGCATCTTGCGTTTGATAGACCGGGCGATGTTCTTCAGCGGCATGATCGGATGGTAGCAGGGCGGGGCGGGCGTTACCCGCCGAGCTCTTCACGTACGTCGGCGAACTGCTGCATCGCGAAATCCAGGTCCTCGATCGAATGGGCCGCGCTGACCTGCGTCCGGATCCGGGCCTGGCCCTGGGGCACGACCGGGAAGCTGAACGGGATCACGTACACGCCGCGCTCGAGCAGCTTCTCGGCGAACGCCACCGCCTTGTTCGCGTCGTAGAACATGATCGGGGTGATCGGGTGTTCTCCCGGAAGGATGTCGAAGCCAAGATCGGTCATCCCTGCACGGAAGTGCTTGGTGTTCGCTTCGAGCTTGTCGCGCAGCTCCGTGGACGCGGTCAGCAGCTCGATCGACTTGAGCGACGCCATCACGATGCTCGGCGCGACCGAGTTCGAGAAGAGGTACGGCCGGGAGCGTTGGCGCAGCAGCTCGATAATCTCACGCCTGCCGGACGTGTACCCGCCCGAGGCCCCGCCGATGGCCTTTCCGAGCGTGCCGGTGGTGATGTCGATGCGGTCGATGCAGTTGCGGTACTCGTGCGTGCCGCGGCCGGTGGGTCCAAGGAAGCCGGTCGCGTGGCAGTCGTCGAAATGGACGAGCGCGTCGTACCGGTCGGCCAGGCCGCAGACCTTGTCGAGGGCGCAGATCGTGCCGTCCATCGAGAACACGCCGTCGGTCGTGATGAGTTTAAAGCGTGCGCCGTCTGCATCGGCGGCCTTGAGCTTGTCCTCCAGGCCCGCCATGTCGTTGTTGGCGTAGCGGTAACGCTTGGCCTTGCACAGCCGGACGCCGTCGATGATCGAGGCGTGGTTAAGGGCGTCGGAGATCACCGCGTCTTCCGGCCCGAGCAGGGTCTCGAACAGCCCGCCGTTGGCATCGAAGCAGGACGAGTACAGGATCGTGTCCTCGGTGCCCAGGAACTCGGCGAGCTTGGCTTCCAGCTCTTTGTGGATCTGCTGCGTGCCGCAGATAAACCGCACCGACGCCAGGCCGTACCCCCAGTCCTCCATCGCCTGTTTCGCCGCCGCGATGACCTCGGGGTGGTCGGCCAGGCCGAGGTAGTTGTTCGCGCAGAGATTCAGGACGGGCTGATCAGCGGTTGTTACGCCGACGCGTGCGTCCTGCGAGGTCGTCATCACGCGCTCGGATTTGTACAGGCCCGCGTCTCTGATGTCTTTGAGGGTGGTCTGTAGGTGGGTTTTGAAGTTTGCGTACATCTATTTTTGCTCATTTGTTGAACCGCCAAGGCGCCATATACGCCAAGGGATTCAGTTGGGTTTGGAGAACAATCATTCGCCTTCCTTGGCGATCTTGGCGCTTTGGCGGTTCGAAATCAAACTCACCACTTCAGCACAACCTTCCCGCAGTCCCCCGACAGCATCGCGTCGAAGCCCTGCTGGAAGTCTTCTGCTTTGAAACGGTGCGTGATCACCGGCGACAGGTCCAGGCCGCTCTGCACCATCACGGACATCTTGTACCACGAGTCGTACATCTCTCGTCCGTAGATCCCCTTGATCGTCAGCATGTTGAAGACGACCGTGTTCCAGTCGATCGCCATGCCGGGGTCGGGGATGCCGAGGACAGAGATCTTCCCGCCGTGCGTCATGTTCGCGATCATGCCGGAAAAGGCCTCGCTGCTGCCCGACATCTCCAGGCCGATGTCGAAGCCCTCACGCATGCCGAGATGCTGCTGTGTGTTGGCGATTGACTCGGCCTTCACGTTGATCGCCCGCGTCGCGCCCATCTTCCGGGCGAGGCCCAGCCGGTAATCGTTGATATCGGTGACGACGATGTGCCGTGCCCCCGCGTGGCGGCAGATCGCCGCGGCCATCACGCCGATCGGCCCGGCCCCGGTGATCAGCACGTCTTCGCCCAAGAGGTCCCACTGCAGCGCGGTGTGCGTTGCGTTGCCGAACGGATCAAAAATAGATGCCACGTCCCGATCAATGTCCGGGGGGTGCTCCCAGACGTTGGCGTTGGGGATGGCGATGTACTCGGCGAACGCGCCGGTCCGGTTGACGCCGATGCCCTTCGTGTCCTTGCACAGGTGCCGCCGACCGGCCAGGCAGTTGCGGCATCGGCCGCAGACGACGTGGCCCTCGCCGGACACGATCATGCCCGGGTGGTAGTCGTTGACGTTTGAGCCGATGGCGACGATCTCGCCGACGAACTCGTGGCCGACGACCATGGGCACGGGGATGGTCTGCTGCGCCCAGTCGTCCCACTTGTAGATGTGCAGGTCGGTGCCGCAGATACCGGTGCGGTCTACCTTGACGAGCACGTCGTTGATGCCGATCTCGGGGACCGGCACGTCCTGCATCCAAAGGCCGGTCTCGGCGGACGACTTGACCAGGGCTTTCATGGTGTCGGGCATAGCGATGCCTGTAGGACGCGTGTTGGGGTTTACTCAGCTCGCTCAAGCGAGCGGGCCCGGCTGCCGATCATTGACATCGATCGGCATGCAGAATATCCTGATGCCTATGAACCGCAACCTTCTCCAGCGCGACCTCGGCACCGGCCTACTCGGCCTGCTGCTTATCGTCCGCGCTGGATAGGGCCCGCGATCGCTGAACACGATTCCGCAGACCCTGTCTGGCCTTACGCCCGGCAGGGTTTTTTCGTCGATACTCTCCACCAGCCACCAGCCACCAGCCACCAGCCACCAGCCACCAGCCACCAGCCACCGAGAACCACCATGGCCGAGCCCACGAACATCCGTATCTTCGACACGACCCTGCGTGACGGCGAGCAGTCGCCGGGCGCTTCGCTGAACCACAGCGAGAAGATCGAGATCGCCCGGCAGCTCGAGCAGCTCGGGGTGGACATCATCGAAGCGGGCTTCCCGATCACCAGCCAGGGCGACTTCGAGGCCGTCAAAGCGATCGGCAAGGACCTGGCGCAGACGACGGTGTGCGGCCTGGCGCGTTGTGTAGATCGGGACATCGAGCGCGCCGCGGAGGCGTTGCGTTCGGCGTACAAGCCGCGGATCCACGTCTTCTGCGCGACCTCGAAGATCCACTTGGACCACAAGTTCAAAAAACCGTTCGAGCAGATCGTCGAGATGTCCATCAAGGGTGTCGAGAAAGCGAAAAGCTACGTCGATGACGTCGAGTTCAGCCCCGAGGACGGCAGCCGGACATCGATCGAGGACCTGGTTACGATCACCCAGGCAGTCATCGATGCGGGGGCGACGACGATCAACATCCCCGACACGGTCGGTTACGCCGTGCCCGATGAGTATGGCGCCATCTTTCGCGAGCTGCGCGAGCGCATCCCGGCCATTGATGAGCTCGGCATCGTCTTGTCATCGCACTGCCACAACGACCTGGGCCTGGCCGTCGCCAACTCATTGGCGGCTGTCCAGAACGGCGCGAAACAGATCGAATGCACCGTCAACGGTATCGGCGAGCGTGCGGGCAACGCGGCGCTCGAGGAGCTGGTCATGGCGATGACGACCCGCGCCGACATCTACGAAAACTACAAAACCAGCATCAATACACGTGAGATCTACAAGAGCTCGCGCATGGTCAGTAACCTGACGGGCTTGTCCGTGCAGCGCAACAAGGCGGTCATCGGTCAGAACGCGTTCGCCCACGAATCCGGCATCCATCAGGACGGCATGCTCAAGCACCGCGACACCTACGAGATCATGGACCCGCGGGACATCGGGGTGCCCGAGTCCAAGCTGGTGCTAGGCAAGCATTCCGGCCGGCATGCGCTCAGCGACCGCATCAAAGAGATGGGCTACACGATCGAGGGCGAGACGCTGCAGCGCGTGTACGACGACTTCAAGCAGCTGGCAGACCGCAAGAAGGATGTGTACGACGAGGACATCGAAGCGCTCTTGGATATCCGGCTGGGCGAGGGGCGGAAGCTGTGGGAGTTGCGGTTCCTGCGCGTCACCGCCGGGACAGACGAGACGGCGATGGCGTTTGTCGAGCTCGTGGACTCGGCGGGCGTCGAGCAGAAGGACACCGCGCACGGCGACGGCCCGATCGACGCGGTCTTCAGCGCGATCCAGAAGATCACCGGCGTGTTGGTCAAGCTCGAAGAGTACGTCACCCGCGCCGTCACCGGCGGCAAGGACGCGATGGGCGAGACCTCGGTCCGCATCAACCACCACGGCCGGAAGGTCCGCGGCCGCGGCGTCAGCACCGACGTCATCGAGGCCGCGGCCCGGGCGTACCTGTCCGCGATCAACCGGATCAAGACGATGGACGAAGTGAAGGCAACGGGCGAATGAGCTTTACCCTCAAGGTCGATGACGAACTGTCGCTGCGGCTGATCGAGCCGCACCACGCGGAGCAGCTCTACGCCGTTGTCGACGCGAACCGCGGGCACATCGGGCGGTGGATGGCGTGGCTGACGCCGACGCTGTCGATCGAAGACGTCCACGCATTCGCCGAGCGTTCGCTGTCGGAGTTCGCCGAGCGCAAGCAGCTCGCGGTCAGCCTGCTGGTGGATGGCAGGGTGGTCGGCGGCAGCGGCTGGACCGACTGGCGGCAGGCGGGTCTGTTCGGCGGCAACCTCCAGCTCTCGCACGCGGACATCGGCTACTGGATCGCCGAGTCGCATCAGGGCCGTGGGCTGGTCACGCGCGCGGGGCGGGCGCTCACGACGCCGGCGTTCGAGACCTACGGCATCCGCCGGCTGACAATCCGCGC
>JANQKT010000135.1 GCA_028280965.1 Phycisphaeraceae bacterium | reverse complement strand
GTACGGCGGCGGGCACGGCGGGCAGGAGAGCATCGAGGTCCAGACCCCCGAGGGCTGGTACGCCTCGCTCGGCGGGTCGAGCGCCGGCTTCTCCGTTGGGGCGCTGCTGCCCCGGCGGCCGCTGAGCGTGGAAGACAACGCGGAAGACTACCTCTTCACCTTCCAGTTCGAGGTGATCCTGCTGCCGCCCGACGAGGCGCGCAAGACGATCCTCCCTGCTGAAGAGACCGATACGCCGGACGAAGAGTCGGCCGAACCCACCGCCAACATCCCCGCGCCGATCGCCGGCCAGGAGGACCACTCGTGAAAAACGCCCTCGACTGGATCAAGTCCAACCCGATCAGCGTCGCCGCGGCGGCGGTTGCCGTTGTCGGCCTGGTGGTGTTCGCCTACTTCTACGTCATCGCGGCGCCGGGCTGGAGCAAGAACCGCTCCGCGGCCCTCGCCGAACCGCTGCAGAAGCAGAACGCGCTGCCCGAGTCGGTCCCACTGCCCAACGAAGACCCCAACGCGGAGCCGGACAACCACACCATCGTGGTCAACCAGAAGGTCATCGAAAGTGTCAAGACCATCTACAACGATATCCGCAGGCAGTACGACACCATCCTCAACGACACCGGCAACAAGAACGCCGCCCAGCACCGCGGCGTCCTGCTCGGCCGAGGCGCGATCTGGCCCGACAACCTGAACTTCTCGCTGGGTCAACGCGCCAAAGAAGATTACCTGCTTCAGCACGCAGCGCTGTTTACCTATGGCAAGGACGAGGGCTGGAACATGCCCTCCATGGTGGCCAGCAACCCGCCCCATCCGACCCAGATCCAGCGCACGCTGGCCCGCACCGCGTTTAATTTTATTAACAGCATCGGCGTGACGTCCGCCGGCGAGTTGACTCAGACCCAGGCCGAGCTGCTGTACGCCGAGCAGCGCACGGTGCTGATGAGCATGCTCACAACCCGGGCCCGCCAGATCCACCTCTACGTGGACCTGCCCCGTGATCAGGATATTTTTGCCCCAGAAGAAGAAGATCTCGAGCCGGGCGGCACCGGCGAATTTGATGGCATCGGGCTTTTGCCAAGCGGCCCAGGCGGCGGCATCAACGAACAACCCGGCAACGCCTACCCGGCGGGCTACCCGTTCCGCCTGGATGCCTGGGCGTTTGCCAGCGACGAGCCTGAGCCCGATGAGATCTGGGAGGCACAGGTCAAGCTGTGGATCATCCGTGACATCATGCGGGCGATCCATGAGATGAACAACGTCGGCGAGACGGTCGCGGTAACCCGGCCAACGGGCGAAGTCGTGCAGGAACCCGCGAGCGCGATCAACAGCCCGATCAAGCGCCTGCTCAGGCTAGACCCGCTGCCCGGCTACGTCGGGCTGCACACCGTCGGCGGCGTCCCCGAGCCCAACCAGGTCGGCCCAGGCGGTTCAGACACCGACAGCGGCTTCGGCAGCCCTACCGAATTCGGCGGCGACCTCGGGCTCGGCTCCCCCGCGACCAGGTTCGACCCCGGCGGCGACACGGGCGACTCCGGCACCAAAGCCAGCGTCTACCCGAATCCGCCCAGCGACCTGACCATCCCCGAGGACCCCACCGAGGCCGCCCCCGAGCACTTCGGGATCACGCCCACCGGCCGGGTCTCCAACAGCGCCTTCGATGTCCGGCACACCCGGCTGATCATCGACATCGAATGGGACAAGCTGCCCGCCTTCATCGAGCAGCTGCGCAAGACCAACTTCATGACCGTGGTCAAGGCCAATCTCCAGGACATCGACGAGTACCAGGTCCTGCGGGAAGGCGGCTACGTCTACGGCGACGCGGACGTCGTCCGGGCCGAGCTGATCGTCGAGTCGCTGTGGTTCCGCAACTGGACGGCCGAGTACATGCCCAAAATAGTCAAGCAGAAGCTGCTCATGATCCCGGCCGACGACTCGGGCTTCGGTGATGGGTTTGGCTCGACCGGTGATGAATTGGGTTACTAAAACAACAGCGTAAGCAAGAAGCCTGGCCAGGCACAGTGCCGCTTAGTACCGACAACGGAGACATACGATGTCCACCACACGCGTAAAAGACGCCGGATTCCTTCAGCAGAACATCGAGAAGCTGGTCCTCGCCGCCGGGGTGCTGGTCCTGGTCCTCGCCTTGTTCCTGTTCGTGTTCCTCAACCCGTTCAAGGTCGAGCTGGGCGGCCAGAAGTATGACAGCCCACAAGATGCGGTTGATCGACTGAAGGCCGAGGACAACAAGCTCGAGGCCGGGCTGGCCAACCAGAAGCCTTTGCCCGAGACCGAAACACCGAACTTCCTTGAAGATTATGAGAAGTCGCTGCGCGCGCCGGTGAACTCCCAGGCGCCGGTCGAGCGGCTCAAGGTGGCCGGGCTGACGGCCGGCTCAATGAACCCACCACGCCGCGAGCCGCCGCAGTACGTGATGGTCTACCCGCCGACGCCCGAAGAGGTGGAGTACAGCTTCGGGACGGACGTGCTGGACACCGAGTACGCCACGGCCGCAGAGTACTTTGAGCTTTGGGGCGAGCAGCGCGAGCCGGCCGACTTCTCGATGATCATCGCCGCCGGTGACTTCGACATCTGGGAGTGGGTCAGCCGCCTGAAGGGCGACGCGGAAGAGTCGGACACGCCCAAGGACAACCAGATCCCGATCGGCATCTGGTCCAGGCGGTTCGGCATCGCCGGCGTGGCGCTCTTGCGTGAAGAATGGGACGAGCAGGCCCAGGCGTGGACCAACCGCCAGTACGTCAGTGCGTTGCCAGGCCAGTCACGCGTGCTGCCGATGGACGAGGCGCCCACCAACCCGTTCGAGGCCCTTCAAAATATCGAGCTGATGCGTCAGGCTCAGGCCGACATCGCCCGGCCGGAGCTGCCCTGGCTGATCGACTTCGTTCAGGCCTCGCCGCCTGGCGGCGAGGATTTCCTGGACGGGGACAGCGGTTTCAACGAGTTCGGCATCGAAGGCGAGCTGGGCCGGGCCGAGCAGCAGATCAAGGAACTCGAAGAGAAGGTCGAGGTGCTCGAGGAACGCCGGCAGGCCGAGGAGGAACGACGCCGGGACCGTGAAGACCGACCCGGCCGCCCGCCGCGCAACAACCCGCGAGACGACGACTTCGGTGGGTTCGATGACGGCGGCGGGTTCGATGACGGGCCCTCGCGCGACCGCCCCGAGCGCCGAGACCCGATCCAGCGCCGCATCGACCGCCTGCAGGAGCAGATCGAGCGCCTGCAGCCGCAGGCCGAGAAAGAGCGCGAAAAGCGTGAGAAAGAGGCCGATCGCCGCCGTGAAGCGGAAGAAGCCCGCCGGGCGCGCGAAGCGCTGCGGCGTGACCGCGACAGCGCATTCGACTTCGGCGACGAGTTGGGAGGCTTGGGCGGCCTTGGGTTCGACGGCGTGCAGGTCGAGGAGGGCGCAAAGGTCCGCGTCTGGGCCGCCGACCCGACGATGCGACCGGGCAAGACCTACCAGTACAAGCTGGTGGTCGCGGTGATCAACCCGCTGTACGGCGTGCCGCGTCTAGAGAGCGAGCAGCTCGCCGAAAACCAGGCCCGCGCCGCCATCTTCCCCTCCGCCGAAGAGATCGACGCGATGGACTGGATCGGCCCGGTCACGGTCGAGCCCAAAGCGCAGTTCTTCTTCACCAGCGGCGGGGAGAGCCGCGCGAGCCTGGACATCTACCGCCGACACGAAGGCAAGATGTACAAGCACCGTTTCGATGTCTCGCCGGGCGATCCGATCGGCGGGCTGATCACGGTCAAAAACCGTGACGACGATTTCGATGAGCCCAAGGATGTGGACATGGGCATCGGCGCCGTCCTGATCGATATCACCCGCCGCCGCGACAGCACCGGCAATCAGGTCCTGACCATGATCTACATGGACGAGGCGGGCAACCTCTTCGAGCGTTCGCAGGCCGAAGACGCAAACAACCCGAACAAGCGGGTTGTTGACAAACAAGTCAAGGACGGCCCGGATTGGCCACTTCGGCCGGAAGAGGATGAAGATGACTTCGGCGGCGACGGCGGGTTCGGCCCTGGGTTTGGCCCGGGTTTAGGCCCCGGCGGCTTCTGACCGGCTTTTCAATCCCCACACCGGGTTGATGACAAAGCCCATCACAATCCGCCGCAACCCGCGGCGGATTGTTTATACCCCGCGCACCCCAAACACCGCTACGGTGCACCACGCGTTGCCGATCCGGTCGGTGATCGGCAGCCCACGCACCGCCGGCGGGCCGACCGGGAACCCTCTACGCATACAACGCTCATGCCAGGCCGCGAGGTCGTGCTCAGCGGTGGCCTGGTCCTGGGTGAACAGCACGATCAGCAGCCCGCCGTGCTGGATCACACCGTCGGACCAGATTTTCTGCACGTCCTTAGCGACCGGCGAGAGCAGCTCGGCCGAGTAGCGCTTGAACGGCCCGTCGGTCTGGTGCTGAGCGACGGCCTTGATCTCCAGCCAGTAGGCGGATTGCGGGTCCACCGCCGAGCCGTCGTCGAAGAGTGTGCCGCGGACCGCCTCGTCGCGCAGCGGCAGGCCGTCGGGCGTCAGCACGACATCGCAGCGCAGGCCCTCGGAGCGCCTGGTCTTGTGCCAGTGGCCGGGGTAGCGCTGCTCGGCCCATACGCCGAAGCCCGCGTGACGCAGTGTCTCTTGCAGGATCGGGTGCAGGCCCAGCTCGTCGAGCGCATCAAAGCCGTAGACCGCGTGCTCCTGGTCGTCGAGTCGTGCCTGCTCGGCGAGGCCGGCCTCGACAGCGTCGGCGATATCGGCGGGGAACCATTTCATGGCGTGGCTTGCTTGACAGCCGCGGGTGGGAGCGCGCGATGACCGATCACCAATGCTTGAGCTCGCCCGTCAGCGGCTCGATCAGGTCTTTGACGGTCACCACGCCCGCGGGCCGGCCGTCGGCGCCCATCACGATGGCCAGGCCGATATGCTCGCGTTGCAGTCGGGTGAGCGCCTGCTTCACCGTCATGTCGCCGGGCAATCCGACGGCGGGTTGCATCGCCGCCGCCGCGGGCTTCGTTTCCGCCTTATCGATCAGCAGCGCGTCGATCAGATCGGTCACACCCAGCACCCCGCCGCGCGAATCGATAACCGGCAGCCGCGACCGGGGCGTCTGCTTCGCCAGCCGGCGCAGCGCTTGCCATCCGCTATCGGCACTCACGGTAACGACACTCGACCAGGGCGTGCACTCGGCAAGCAGCCGACGGTTAGACAGCGCGAGCGCGCGCTGGGCGATCGCCGTCTGCTCGCTGCTGATCAGCCCGACCCCGGCGCCCTCGTTAACCATCTGGGCAACGCGTTTACGCGGTGTGAGCGCGCCGCCCTCAGCCTTGCCGACCAGCCGGACCGCCAGCGCGCTGAGCGCGACGACGATAGGCAGCAGCCCTGTCCAAGTAAACAGCGTCCGCAGCACGACCAGCAGCCTGGCGAGCGGGTACATCAGCCGATCGGCGTTCGCGGCGAACAGGTCCTTGGGCAGCGTCTCGCCGAAGATGAACAGGATCAGCGTGACCAGCAGCGTGTTGACTACGACGGCCTGCCAGACCGGCAGGTCCATCGCGTTGAGGATCACGCCCAGCCCCGCGGTGCCTGCGTAATTGCACAAGTTGTTGCCGATCAGCAGCGTTCCGATCAGCGACGCGGGCTTGCTCACCACGCGTTCGAGTGACCGCGCCGAGGAACGGCCCTGCGCCGATTGGACGTACAGCCGGACACGGTTGAGCCGGTACGCGCCCGTCTCCATCCCGGAGAAGAGCGCCGAGCCGAGAAAACCCGCGGTCATCAAGACCGACCAGAAGATCATCGCCGCGTCACTCATCGCTGCCTCCTGATTCTTCTTCTGGCGCGTGTTCCCCGCCCGACAGCGCGACATGGACGGACGTGATCCGCCGGCCATCGATCTTGTCCACCCTCAACACCATGTTGCCCACCTCGACGCGATCACCTTCAACCGGCATCCGGCCGAGCAGCCCGAGCACGACCCCGCCGATCGTCGCGGCCTCGGAAGCCGCCTTGGACACCGCGGGGTTGCGGCCGAACCACTCGGCCCAGTCGTGCACGGCCAGGTCGGCATCGACGCGGAACTCGCCCCGGCCAAGCTGCTGCACCTGCGCCTCGCCACTGCGTTCGTATGCGCCGGGGATGTCGCCGATGAAATGCTCGACGACGTCCTCGATCGTGACCAGGCCCGCGGTCCCGCCGTACTCATCGACGACGATGGCGAACGTCCTGCCGTGTTTGCGCAGGTTGCTGAGCAGCTCGTCGGCCGGGGCGATCTCGGGCACGAAGTAGGCCGGCTGGAGCATGGGCGCGACCTGCTGGGGTGTCTGCGGCGGGTCGAGCAGCAGCTCGCGCGTCCGCGCGATCCCGCGGATCTGGTCGAGGCTGTCTTCATAGACCGGCAGGAAACGCAGGCGTTTGTCAGACGCCAAATCGATTAACGCCTTCGGCGGGTCGGCTAAATCGTGGCCGTGGATATCGACCCGCGGCACCATCACGTCGCGGACCTTGATCTGGCCTAGCTCGAAGACGTGCCGAAGAAGCTGCTGCTCATCGCGGTCGATGATGCCGCGCTGCCGGCTCATTGTCAGCATCGTTTCAAGTTCCTCCGCCGAGAGCTCGGGAGGCGTCGTCGGCGGCGCGATGAGCCGGGCCAGGGGCGTGATGATCAGGCGTTCAGCGATGAGGCGCACCGGAGCGATCGCGCGGTGGACCGCCAACAGGGGCACGCCGACCCAGCCGGACCAGGCCGGGGCCTTCTGCGCCGCGACCTGCTTGGGCAGCACCTCGCCGAAGAGGATGACTCCAAGGAAGGTCGCGAAGGCCAAGCCAGCCACGGCCGTTCCGTTGATCGTGCCTTCGGCCAGCCATCGGTCTATGAGCAGGGTGCTGAGGGTGAAGTACAGCACGTTGATGACCATGTTGCCGATCAGCAGCGTAACCAGCAGCGCGCGCGTATCGGCGAGCAGCAGCGCCGCGGCATGGGCGCCGGCCTTCTTGGACTGGTTGAGCAGCACACGCTGGTGCGCAGACAACGAGAAGAGCGCGGTCTCGGAACCGCTAAACAGCGCGCTGCCGATCAGCAGCAGCGGCAGGGCGAGCAGCAGGATGAGGTTGATCGGGTCCAACGGCGTTCACAGGATCGGTCAGACTTTGCCCTCAAACGTGCGCTTCTCCAGGCCCTCCCACGCGTGGCCCTGGATCGCACCTACGATGCGCTCGGCCGCGTCAACCGCGGCGTAGCCCTGCTCGGCGGTCACCACCGGCGCCCCGCCCGAACGGACCGCGTTGATAAACGCCTTGGCCTGCGCGGTGAGCTGGTCCGCCTCGTCCGCGGGCAGGTCCATCGTTAATTGCTCGACGTTGACCAGATCCATGTAGTTCAAATCCGACAGGTCCGCGCCATCACGCAGCTTGCGGCGCACCTCGTCGAGCGCCTCTGCGTTCGCAGTCTTGCGCACAACGATCCCCTCGCGCGAGCCGTAATCCAGCGAAACATACGCATCTTCAGAAAACAGCCGCAGTCGGCGGTCGGTTTTCAACGCGACGCGCGAGCCCTTGAGCGTCGCGACGCAGCCGCCGGCGAACGCCAGCCGGGCGTCGCAGATGTCCTCGTTTTCGCCTAGCACGCTGATGCCGACGGCCTGCACATCCACGATCGGCCGATCGACAAGCGACAGCACGACGTCCAGGTCATGGATCATCATGTCCATCACCACCCCGACATCCAGCGAACGGAAGGTCATCGGGCTGACGCGCGTGACCTCGATAAAGCGCGGGACGATCGGCATCGCCGACACCGCGCGGACCGCGGGGTTGAACCGCTCGGTGTGGCCGACCTGCAGCACGGCGTTATGCTCGTGGGCGAACGCGGCCATCTGTTTCGCCTCCTGTACCGACCCGGCCAGCGGCTTCTCGATCAGGCAGGCGATCCCGCGCTCCAGCAATGGGTACGCGGACTCGGCGTGAAACTGCGTCGGCACCGCGACCGTCGCCGCCTTCAACTCCGGGACGGCATCGAGCATCTGATGGACCGACGTAAACGCCCGGCAGCCGTAGTCATCGGCGACCGTCTCGGCGCGCTCCTCGTCGAAGTCGACCACCGCAACCAGCCTGCTGAGACCGAGCTTGCTGAATGTCCGCGCGTGGTGCCGGCCCATCCGGCCGACACCGACCACCGCGACGGGCAGGGGATCGTTTTCATTCATGCACGCATGGTATCGCATTCACACGGCACAAAGCGAATCTAGTAGTGCACTGAATACGCCGCATTCAGCCGCTAGAATAGTTGGATGGCCAAGCTGCCACACAAACCCGTGATCGGTATCACGATGGGCGACCCGGCCGGCATCGGCGCGGAGGTTATCGTCAAGGCACTGGCCGACCCGGCGCTGCGTCGGCTCGGGCGTTTCGTGATCTACGGCATGAACGAGCAGCTCGCGTACGCCGCGGACCTCGCGGAGATCGAGCCGTACTGGCACCGCCTGCAACACGACGCCGACCGGGCCGAGCACGCGCTGACGCACGATGTGGTCTGTCTGGACTACGACGAGTACTCGATGCTCGGCTCGGCGATGCACAAGCCGACCAAGCAGGGCGGGCAGGTCAGCCGGCGGTTCATCGACGACGCGCTTGCCGCCGCCCAGCGGCCGATCGATGACGCGGGGATCGACGCGCTGGTCACCGCGCCGATCAGCAAGCAGTCGTGGGCGCTCGCGGGCTTCGACCGCTGGCCGGGCCACACCGAGTATCTGCAATCGCGCACCAAGGCCAAGCGTGTGGCGATGATGTTCAACGCCCCGCAGATCAATACGGTACTGGCGACCATCCACATCCCGCTGATGGACATCCGCAACGTCCTGACGATCGGCCGCGTGTTTGACGCGATCGACCTGGGCCACGACGCCATGCAGCGGCTGGGGACGCCCAAGCCACGCATCGCCGTCTGCGGGCTCAACCCTCACGCGGGCGAGAACGGGCTGTTTGGCGACGAGGAAAAACGCCTGATCCAGCCGGCGATCGATGTCGCGCGCAAGGCCGGCATCGATGTTCGCGGGCCGTTCCCCGCCGATTCGCTATTTACCACGCACAACCTCGACAAGTACGACCTGTTCGTCGCGATGTACCACGACCAGGGGCTGATCCCGGTCAAGATGCTCGCGTTCGACTCGGCGGTGAACACCACGCTCGGCCTGCCCCTGATCCGCACCAGCCCGGACCACGGCACCGCGTTCGACCTCGTCGGCAAGAACAAGGCCGACCCCGGCTCGATGGCCGCCGCGATCCAACTGGCCCTCCGCAAGGTCCAGCGTGGCGCGTCGGACCAGCAGGCACGGGCCGCGGTGTAAGACCATTGCGTTTGTGATCCCACGGCCCGAAAACCCATTCACGAAAGGCGAAAAGATGTCTCGAAACTTCACCACGCTTGGATGGATCGTCTGCACCGTCCTGGCCGCAGCGCTCGTGACGCAGGCTGTCGCGCAGGACCCCGACGAGAAGGGCAGGCCCGAGCCCGAAGATGTGCCCAAAGCCGTTGCCGAGCTTCAGGACCGTGTCGATCGGTTGGAGCGGCAACTCGCCCAGGCCAAGAAAGACCACTCGGCGCTGGAAGCGGAACTGGCCGAGCTGATGAAAACAACCAACGGCCTGACCAAGCGCGTCGAAGACATTGATCGCAACAAGTTCGCCGCGATAGACCGTGAGATCGACAAGACCAACCGCACGGTCCAGGACATCGATCGTCGGCTGAAACGGATCGAGTAGTGCGACAGGCTTCCCATAGCCCCCGGCGGAAGCCCGGAGCATGGGGGAACAGGCCTGGGCAGTGCTTTATCGCGCTTGGTTCCGCACGCTCCGGGCCCCCGCCCGGTGCTATAGGAACGACAACAGCACATGACCAAGCTACTGGTTCGGCCAGACCTGCTCGCCAGCGGCATTGATGTAGATGCGTTCACCGTTGAGCATGACCTGCGCCAGGCCGTTCTCAAACGGGCGCGGGTCGCCGGGATGGCCATAGGCCTCGAACTCGTCAAAGGCCGGCTCGATGGCCCATTTTCCCTCGGCGTCGATGTAGCCCCACAGGCTGCCCTCCCGTGCCGCCGCGAGGCCTTCCAGGAACTGCCGCGCCTCGGCGAAGCGCGGGCGGATCACCCATTTGCCTTTCGGGTTGATGTAGCCCCACAGCCCGTTTTCGCGCACGGCACAAAGCCCCTCGCTGAACCGCCCGGCCTGCTCGAATCTCGGGGAGATCACCGGTTTGCCCGCGCGGTCGATGAAGCCCCATAGGTCGTGCGACTTCCTGCGCACCGCGGCGAGGCCTTCGCCGAAGTCCTGGGCGATCTCGAAGCGCGGCTCGATGAAGACCTCTCCGGATCGATCGATGTACCCGAACCGGCGGCGCGGATAGGCTTCCATGACTGGCTTGTCGTCGGCGTCGCGTTCGATCTCGCCGTCCGCGTCGAGTTGGTATCGCTCGCTCATCTCGACGACCTGGAACCACGCGAGCCCGTCGGAGAAATCGCCCGCGGGGACGCCGGGGTAGTCTCGGCTCTCGGGGAATCGCGGCTTGATCGCCCACTTGCCCTCGGCGTCGATGTAGCCCCACAGCCCATCGTCGTCGCGCGCGAGCGCCAGGCCGTCGAAGAACCCGTGCGCCGGCATGTCGCCGCTGTGCTTGAGCTTGAAACGCGGGAAGATCGCCCAGTCGCCGGTCTCGGCGAAGGTCAGGTCGATATAGCCCATCGCGCCATCGGTCTCGATCAGCCCCCGGCCTTGACGGAAGTCGCCGGCCCAGTCGAATACGACCGGCGTGACCGGCTCGCCTTTGCTGTCGATAAAGCCCCACTGACCCGTCTGCGGGTCCTGGACCGGGAAGTGCTCCGCGGTGTGCGGCTGGACCTCCGCCTGGGCGGGCATCAGGAACTTGATCACCGCCGGCGTGAGCAGAAGCAGCACGCCGGCGGTGAGCAGGGCGGTGAACCGTTTTCGCCGATCCATGGCAGGCGTCCTCGCGGGTGTAACCGGGATGGACGTTATATCGGCAGGATGGGTGCAAGCAGCGGAATGAAAATAGCCGCGATACTAGGCGTCGCCGGGTTCATGTACTGAGCTATCACCCAGACAAATCACCGGCGATGCGTAGCATCGCGGCTATTTGTTGCTACCCGAACTCACATCAATGCATCAATCAATCGCGTTCTGCAGCGCGATGATCGAGTACGCCGTCACGAGCTGCGGCTGGCTCTCGAGCCAGCGCGACTCGGTGTTCGCCCAGTAGCCGTCTTCGTGCTGCCCCTCGGCGAGCGTGGCGATCAGGTCGTTGGCCCAGTCGCGTTTGACCGTTCCTTCACCAAAGGTCACGCGGATCTCCCCTGGCTTAAGCTCATTCTTGGCTGCTTCCGCTTCCGTATCGACCCTGGCCAGCCTGATGTCGTCAAAACCCTTCTCCTTGAGTTCTTCAAGCTTTATCAGAACGTCATCAGCTTGCGCGTCCGGATGAGCCCAGACAATCGCTGACTTGTTAGCGACCACAACCTCGAGCGTCGAATGTCCTAACGCATTCAACGCCCGCGCCTTCGCGAGGTAGTAGTAGTACAGCCCCTGCAGTTTCTGCGGTTCAGGCATGCCGGGGTTGCGTTCGAGTTCGTAGTTCTTTGAGATCCAGCTCATCGCGGCCTGGACACGCTTGTCGTCGCGGTCGAGGTTAGCGAAGATCAGTGACTTGAACCCCGCGTACGTCACGCTGCCGTAGGTCCGCAGGCCGGATACCGCCCGGCCGGCCTTGGCCTCGTCGATCTGGTCCGGGTTCGCCTTCGACTCAGGCTTGCCGATCGCGTCCTTGTTGACCGAGGTGGAGTAGATAAACCCGCCATCAAGCTCGGCGAACTTGTCGGCGTTCAGGTCGTTCTCGTCGGTCGCCTGTAGGCGGTTGAGGAAGGTCAGCGCCCGCTGGAACGACGGGTCGTTGCAATCGACGCCGGTGTCGTGCAGGGCCTGCAGCGACATCTGCGTGTTGGAGATGTCAGGCCGGCCCTTGTTGCCGTAGCCGAACCCGCCGTAGTACGGGTGCTGCTCGTCGATGACATTGCCGTCAGGGTCCTTCATCCCCAGCAGCCACTGCGAGCCCTTGAGGAACTCCTGGCCCTTGCGGATGACTTCGGCGACCTCGGGGTCGTTGCCCACGCGTGCGAGCGCCGACAGGCACAGCGCCGTGTTGTAGTTGGCGAGTATGCCCTCGGGGCCGTTGCGGATCGAGCCGTCCTCCTGCGCCCGGTCGAGGATGTAGCGGATGGCCTTGGCGGCCTGCGGGTCGTCCGGGCCGATGTCCGGCTGGTTAAGCAGGGCGGTCAGCGCGAGCCCGGTGACCGCCGGGCCGACGTTCGACATCCACGAGCCGTCATCGGCCTGCTTCTTGCGCAGGTACTCGATGCCCTTGTCGATCGAGGCGTTCGCCTTCTTCCAGTGGGCATCGTCTAGCGCAGCAGCGGGCAGGGAAACCGCGATGAGCAGGAGCAATACGGTCAGTCGGGAGAACGGGCGCATGGCATGTTCCTGTGTTAGCATGAACACTCAATTGTAGGCCTGTCTGCAAGGTTTGCACCCGCGTTGATCGAATCGGCCCTTGCCGGCCGGGACCCGCCATGAGAAAGCACCTGGGCTGGATCGCACGCCTGCTGATCGCCGCGGCGGGCGTCGGCTACATCCTGTACACGCTGGACTGGACCAGCCGGGTCGAGCTGCCAGACGACTCGCTTCTGGCGGTGAGCCAGGCGGACGCGGAGTGGGTCACGCTCACCGAGCCGTTGGAGTCCCGGCCGGGCCTGGCGGTCGATGAAGGCCGGGTGCGCCGGGCCACGCTCGAGACCGGCGACCCGGACCTGCCCCGATTCAAGCCCTCGTTCCTGGTCATCGTGCGCGAGGCCAACAAGCCGCTGTTGCTCGGCGGGCTCGCGGTGTTCGCGCCCGCGTTCGTCATCGGCGCGATGCGCTGGTGGGTGCTTATGCGGGCACGCGGGATCGAGATCAGCTTCGCACGCACCTACCGGCTGACGATGGCGGGGCTGTTCTTCAACCTCTGCATGCCGGGCACGACCGGCGGCGACGTGATGAAGGCGTTCTACGCCGCCAGGGGCACCAACCAGCGCGCCGACGCGGTGGTCAGCATCGCCATCGACCGCATCTGCGGGCTGGTCGGGCTGGTGTTGGTCGTCGGCTGCATCGGGCTGCTGTCGCTGGACGACCCCTTGATCCGCAAGCTGACGATCAGCATGTGGGCGGGTCTGGCGGGGCTGATGCTCGTCGCGGGCGTGTATGCGAGCAAGACGGTGCGGGCGGGTCTGCGGCCGGGCAAGCTCGTGGGCCGGGTGCCGGGCGCGGGGCTGCTGCGGAAGCTCGACGCACTGGTCGCGGCGTACCGCCATCATTTGGGCGCGTTGGCCGTCGCGATCGGGCTGAGCATGCCGCTTCAGTTGGCCCTCGCGCTGTCGATGGCGATGGCGGGGTACGCGCTCGGCCTGGGCCTGCCGCTTGCGTTCCTGCTCGGCGCGATCCCGATTGTGTTTGTGCTCTGGTCGCTGCCGGTGTCCGGGCCGCTGGGCCTTGGGCCGCTGGACATCGTCGCGGTGCAGCTCATCCTCGCCGGCGGGGAGGCGACGGCCCAGCAGGTTGTGATCATGTTTGTGGCGTTCCGGCTTTATACGGTCGCGGTCGGGCTTTCGGGCTCGGCGGCGCTGGTGGGCACGGGTGCACCCTCGACGAGGATGGTGAAGGATGACGCAGAGGCACCGGGTAGCCAGGCACCCTCTCAATAGCAAGCCGCAAGCGCTTTCTGCCTACATGCGCATCGCGGCGGCATCCCAGGCGCCCGCTGCCTGCGCCGCGGCATTCAGCGGGTCGGCCAGCGCCCGCAGGTCCAACACGACCGGCCCCGCACGTTTCGGCGAAAGGTCCACCGACACGCGATAGGCCGTAAGGTCCAGGTCGCCCTGGCCGGCAACCGAGCGTGCCCCATCGCCCTGACCGCGCCTGGCGTCGGACAAGCGTGCAACGGCGAGTTTCCCCCCCAGGCTCTGGGCAATACCGGCCGGGTCGTGCCGCGCCGCGAGTAGATTGGCCGGGTCGATCCCGCCGCCGATGATCGACGTGTCAAGCGGCTTTAGCCATTCGTTCAACTGTTGCGGGCCGGCCTCGTGATGCACCGCGAGCCGGACACCGTAGCCATCGGCCGCGCCGAGCAGCGTGTCGATCAGTGCCTCGTCAACATCATCGATCGGCAGCGCCATGCTCACCGGCACGCGCCCGAGATCCGCAGCAAAGGCGATCGCGGCGCCCGCTGCCTCGGCAGCGCGGTCCAGATGCTCGGCCGAGCGGAAGTGGTCCTGCGGGATGAAGAAATCAACGCCGGCTACGGACAGCCCCGCCCTGCGGACCGTTGCGCCCAAATCCCGCCGCGCCGAAGCGTCCAGCTCGCGCGGGCGTAGCCCCGGCATCGTTGCATCGAGCTGCACCGCGACGAAGCCCGCGTCTGCGACGGACTGAATCGCGCGGCGCGGGCCGCCACCTACCGATTCCGCGATCAGGCGCAGCGTCGGCGCGAGCGTCAGGTCCGAGCCGTGGGTGATCAGCGTCATGATGGGAGTGTAGCGGTTGTGCGGCCTGTATCGCTGGTAGGGCCCACGATTAAGAGCGCCTGTAAAACGACCGATGTCCCTGTGTCCCTCAAGGTGCATTGCGTTGGCCCAGTACGCCCACAAGCAGTGGCAAACGATGCTGAAGATGCTCGCCTGGCGTGATGCGCCGGTGGAGCTGTCGCGTCGCGGTGCTCAGGATGAGGGCCCGCCGATCGTGTACCGCAGCCGGCTGTTCGAGGTCGAGGAAGACGGCGCGATCATCGTCGAGCGCCCTGGCCAGGCCGTCGGCGACCAGGGCTCCGACGATCGCGACGACATCGAGCTGCTCCTGATGCACAACGGCGACCGGCTGATCGCGACGTGCACCATCCGTGACACGCACCTGCGGTGGATCAACCAGGCGGTGCGCGTCCCGTGCTACCGCCTAAGCCCAGGACGACGCCCGCAGCGCGAGCAGCGGCGATCGTTCTACCGCGTTAACGTCGCCGCGGTGTCGCTTGAACCGGTCCTGCTCGAAACGCCCGCCACGGGAGATCAAGACGAGCAGCCGCTGCAGATCAAGGCCCGGCTGGTCAACCTCAGCGCCGGGGGCGTCGGCGTCAGTGTCCGGGCACGCAAAGACACGTTGGGTAAGATCAAACGCACGCGGTCATTCCGGTGCACGATGCGTTTTGAAGACGGCCTGGTGATCGAGATGCCCACCCGCGTCGCGCACATCGGCGCCCGCGGCGACGACCTGCTGTACCTCGGCCTGCAGACCGATATCGACGACGAGGTGCATGCGCGGTCGGTTCAAGACCAGCTACAGCACCTGTGCACGCAGTTCCAACGCGCGCAGCTGCAGCGCCGCCGGGCATAAAGCGCTTACCGGTTCAGCGATCACCGCAGCCCCAGCGTCCGCTCCGCCTCTTCGGCGACTTCCTTCTGCCGCGTCGCGCTCTCGGCCGGGATCAAATCCTCATCAAACGTCGGCACCATCTGCTTCATCCGGTCATAGCCCGGACCGGCCTCGAGCTTGTCCGCAAAGCACTGCTTGACGACCTGCAGGATGATGTTCGTCGAGACCGACGCGCCCGGCGAGGCGCCGAGCAGGGCAGAAATCGTCTTCTTCTGATTCGTCACCACCTCGGTGCCGAAGTGCACAATGCCCGCGTCGCCGTCCTCCTTCTTGATCGCCTGGACGCGGATGCCCGCGTCGATCAGCTTCCAGTCCTTCTTATCCGCGTCCGGGAAGAAGTTCTTCAGCTCCTTCATCCGCGTGTCCATGCTCTGGGTGCCCTGCTGGATCAGGTAGCGCACCAGCGGGATGTTGTGCAGCCCGACTTTAATCAGCGACGCGATGTTGTCGGGCCGGATCGAGCCGGGCAGGTCGGTGAGCCTGCCCGTCTCGTGGAGGAACCTGGTCGTCCACGCGGCGTACGGACCGAACAAAAGCGACTTCTTGCCGTTGATGATCCGCAGGTCCAGGTGCGGCACGGCCATGGTCGGCGCGGCCCCGGGCGACATGCCGTACACCTTCGCGCGGTGCTGGTTGATGAACTCCTCGTTGTCACAGACCAGCCACTGCCCGCCGATCGGGAACCCGCCAAATCCCTTGCTCTCCTTGATGCCCGACTTCTGCAAGAGCGGCAGGCTGCCGCCGCCGGCCCCGATGAACACGAACTTCGCGTTGCGGGCAAACCGTTTCTTGGTCTTGCGGTCCAGCACGGTGACGCGCCAGCCCTCGTCGGTCTCGTCGAGCCCGACGACGCGGTGGCTGGTCTTGTATAAGCCACCTGCCTGCTTGCCCAGCCACTGCACGAACTGCGTCGCGAGCGAGCCAAAGTTCACATCCGAGCCGACATCCATCTTCGTCGCGGCGATCGGTTCTTCGGGATCGCGCCCGGCCAGGAGCAGCGGGGCCCACTGCCGGATCGTCTCCCGGTCTTCGGTATAGACCATCTCATCGAAGAAATGATGGGCCGACATGCCCTTGTAGCGCGAGCGCAGGAAATCGACCTGCGGCTGCCCGTAGACAAACGCGATGTGCGGGACAGGATTGATGAAGCTGGCGGGGTCCTCGATGAGCCCCTCGCGCACGGCGTAGCCCCAGAACTGCTTGGAGTGCTCGAACTCCTCGAAGATCGAGATCGCTTTCGCGACATCGACCTCGCCGTCCGGCCCGCGGTCGGGCGTGTAGCTCAGCTCACAGATGCCGGCGTGGCCGGTGCCGGCGTTGTGCCAGCCGTTGGACGCTTCCAGCGCCAGTTCGTCCGCCGACTCGTAGAGCTCGATCGACAACGCCGGGTCCAGGTTCTTGAGCATCGCCCCAAGCGTCGCGGACATGATGCCGCTGCCGATGAGGATGACGTCGGGGCGGCCGTTCGATGGGCTGTTGGTGTCCAAGCGGGGTTCCTTGCTGAGGTAACGGCGACACCACGATTCGGACGACTCCGAACGCGTGGCGGAGCACTCAGAATGCGAGAACTTACCCCAAGCAACGCCGCCTGACCACCGGCATAGACAGGTTTACCACCGCCCGCCCAGCAGCAGCAGCGATCCGATCACCATCGAGCCCAGCCCGCCGGGCTCGGGCACGGTCGTCGGCGCGGCACCCGGGATCGACCAGTTGGCCAGGACACCGTCTAAGTCATCAATACCGACCTGCCCGCCGCCGTCCAGGTCGCCAGCCAGCCGGTCGCCCGCGGTCACCGCCGAGCCCCACGCACCGAGGACGACGGCGAGGTCGTCCTTATCCACGACGAAGTCGCCGGTGAGGTCGCCGTCGATGGCGATGCCGGAGAGCCGCAGGCTGAGCAGGTTTTGGTTGAGCCCGCTGCCATCATCCGAAACCATCAGGAGCGCGTAGTCTCCATCTGAGAGCATCGGCCCGAGCGTAATGCCTTCGAAGTTAGAAAAAAAACCGGCGTTCACTTGAAGGAGTAACTCCTTCTCCGCCAAACCGCTCGTCACGCCGTTCAGCGATGCCGTGTTCGTGGTGTCGATGGCGCTGCCGGCATCGACGAGGTACAGGCGGTTACGGAATGATGGGATCACACCGCCGACCTCACGTTCCAAAACAATCAGGCCTCCACCGGGCAACGCGACGAGGTCCGACACACCGGACTGTGGCGTGACGAGCGATCCCCCGGCGTGCGGTTCAGTGAGATACCCGTACTGCACATCCGGCTGCCCGGCACTATCGAAACGCTGAAGGCGAACGATTGTGCCCGCACTGGACGTTGCCTGGGCTCCATCGACCGACAGCGCCTCCTCGTTCGCCGCCCACAGGCTAAACCCAACCGGGTCCAGCGAAAGCGACTCGAGCCCGCGGTTGCCCACGGCGTTGGCATAGATGCCCGGCACCGTGACCGATCCAATCTGCGAGCCGTCACTGGTCAGGTGCCGCGTAATCGTGTTGCCGGCTTCGTCGCTGATCAGCACCGAACCATCGCGCGGGTCGTAGGCGACGCCCTCCAGGTCGCTGCCACCGGCGACAGGGATCGGTGTGCCGATTGAGTTAGCGGTGATCTGCCCGGTCATGCGGTCGATCGTGATTGTCGCGGGTGCCATCGAGCCGCTGTTGTCGGAGACCACCAGGTAGCTGTCGCCGCCGAGGTACGTGATGCCGGACAGCGAGCCGATCGCGCTCGATGAAAAGCCGACCTGCCCCTGGCCGGTGTCGGTGATCGACAAGCCGCTGGTCTGCGCACAGGCGCTTGTCGCCTGCCCCAATGACACAAGCAGGGCGGCGTGCAGGAACCGTCGGGGTGAGAATCGCTTGATCAAGCCAGGCCTCCGGACTCAATTATGATCGCAACCCGGGCCGATTCAAGGCAGACCGCCTAAATCGCCCCGTCCCAGTTCGCCGGGCACAGCAGCACGGGGATCTCCGACGAACGGACGATGTTGGTCGGCACGTCCCCGGCGATCAGCCGCTTGAGCACGCCCTTGCCGGTCAGGCCCAGCACGATCATCGTGCAGTTGCGGGCCCGGGCGGTGTTGAGGATCGCCTTGGCGGTGTCGTCGGAGAAGAGCATGATGCCCTCGGCCTCGACGCCGGCCTGCTTGAGCCTGTCGGTCAGGAGCTGGAGCGTCTGCTCGCCGCGCTGGGTCGCGTCCGACTCGTGCTCGTCGGTCTCCTGCAGCGTCGCGACGTGGGCGACGAAGACCGAGGCCTCCAGCCGGCGGGCCAGGTCCGCGATCGGCTCGGCCAGCTTGTCGCTGGCCCAGGGCGAAGACACGGCTACCAGCAGTCGGCTCATGGATCACGGCTCGGGAGGTCGGCCGAGATCGGCCACGGGTAAACCGAGATTGTACCCCACCGGCCGGGGGTTGTCCCGTATCCCGGCCTGCAGCGTTGACTTACGCCTCCGGCGCGTCTAGCGTTGCCCATCGCTTCTTACTCCCGACTAAAGCCCCCGGAAACGCGACCTTGCCCACCAACCACCCCAGCCCTGCCACGCTCGGCCAGCTCCGCGAGACCGGCTACCGCTACCGCAGCGTCAAGCAGGAGCTGCGTGAGAACCTGATCGCCCGGCTCCAATCAGACCAGCGGCTGTTCCCCGGCGTCCGTGGCTACGACGACACGGTCGTCCCGCAGATAATCCACGCGCTATTGGCCCGCCACGATATGCTCTTCCTGGGCCTGCGTGGCCAGGCCAAGACCCGTATGCTCCGGATGCTGCCCGGCCTGCTGGACGAGTGGGTGCCGGTGCTCGCAGACCTCGAGGTGCCCGACGACCCGACTCAGCCGATGACCGGCCTGGGTAAGCGCCGCGTCGCTGAACTCGGCGGGGACACGCCGGTCCGATGGCTGCACCGGGAAGAGCGGTACCACGAGAAGCTCGCGACACCGGACGTGACGATCGCGGACCTGTTGGGCGAGATCGACATCGTCAAGCACGCCGAGGGCAGGTACCTGTCCGATGAAGCGACGATGCACTTCGGCCTGGTGCCGCGCAGCAACCGCGGGATCTTCGCGATCAACGAGCTGCCTGACCTCGCGCCACGCATCCAGGTCGGGCTGTTCAACGTGCTCGAAGAGCGCGATGTCCAGATCCGCGGCTACCCCGTCCGGCTGAACCTGGACCTGTCGCTGGTCTTCAGCGCCAACCCCGAGGACTACACCAACCGCGGGCGGATCGTCACGCCGCTCAAGGACCGCATCGGCAGCGTGATCCGCACGCACTACCCGCTGACAATCGGCGAGGGCATCCGGATCACCGCGGAGAACGCGTGGGTCGATCGGTCTGCGGAAAAGCACAAGCCCGAAAGCGGCTCAAACGGCGCCGCCCCGCGCGTTGTCGTGCCCGACTACCTGCACCGCGTCCTCGAAGAAGCCATCGCCGCGGCGCGCTCGAGCGCCCACATCAACCAGTCGTCCGGTGTCAGCGTCCGCACCTCGATCGCCTGCCTCGAAACCATTGTCTCCAGCGCCGAGCGGCGGGGCATCCTGACCAGAGAGCCCATCGTCGTCGCCCGGGTCTGCGACCTACAGCATGTGCTCACCTCCACGCGCGGCAAGATCGAGCTGATGATGGCCGACGACTCGGACCGGGCCGAAGACCAGCTCGTCGCGTCGCTGCTGGGTGAAGCGGTCAAGAAGGCGTTCGACGCGATCGCCGACGTCGGGGACTACGAACAGCTCGGGATGCAGTTCGACCAAGGCCTGCGGCTGACCGTTGGCGACACCGCCTCGGCGGCGGAACTGGTCGCCGGGATGAAGCACGTCGAGGGCCTGACGCACGCGGCCACCGAGATCGCTAACGCTCTCGAGCTGGACGCCTCCGACCCGGGCATGCTCGCCAGCGCCGGCGAGTTCCTGCTCGAAGCCCTCTACGTCCACAACCGCCTGAGCAAGCACGCCGCGCTCGGCGGGTCGGCGTACGGGCGTTGAGGTGGAGCCCGCTTACACACCGACATCAATCGGTCGCGTGGGCAGACCACCCAGCAGCGCGTCGAGGTGGCGTGCCAGCTGCCGTGGGGCGAAGGACACATCGTTCGCCGCGCGGATCTCTTCCGCCGACCACCAGCGGTGCCCGGACAGCACCACCAGCTCTTCCTCGGTGTGCCCGGCGGGATCGACCTCGTGGCCGTCCACACGCAGCAGGAAAAAACGCTCGTGCTGGCGGTAGGTTCGGCCGAGCCAGGGGAAGGTGTGCGTCCGTGTCCAAACGCACGGGCCAAGCGTGACACCTGCCAGGCCCGTCTCTTCGCGCAACTCGCGGGCCGCCGCCTGCTCGTGCGTCTCGCCCGGCTCCAGCCCGCCACCTGGGGTGATCCAGAACGAGCGCTCTGCGCCAGGCTCTTGGCAATGAAACAAGAGCAACCGCCCGTCGCGGTCCAGCAGCAGCACACGCGCGGCCTGGCGGTCGGTGATGTCACAAGCCTTATCCATCAACGGGATTGTACGCGCTGATAAAAAAGCCCCGCATGTGAATGCGGGGCCGTATCGATGGTGACTGCAAGGCCCCGCATTC
>JANQKT010000122.1 GCA_028280965.1 Phycisphaeraceae bacterium | reverse complement strand
GGTTCGAGTCTTTCTTCGCCTCCACCTTGTCCGCATCGATCAGGACATCCGATCCGTCCTGCGATTCGAGGTACTCGCTGTACGTGCCTAGGAAATGCTGCACGCCCCCGCAGCCGTCGAAAACAATGAGCTGATCGACCAGGTGCTCCAGCAGCATCCGGTCGTGCGTGATGAGGATCAGAGTCCCTTCCCCCCCGGAAGAACCCGTGGTGCTGTAGCGTTTCTGCGCGTTGTTGTATCGGCGGAGCGCTTCCTCCAGGCGCTCGGCCGAGGGGATGTCCAGGTGATTGGTCGGCTCGTCGAGTACCAGCAGGTTGTGGCCCCGGCTCATCAGGCCGGCGAGCACCGCGCGGGCGCGCTCGCCGCCGGAGAGCACGTTCAAAGGCTTATCCTGCTCAAAGCCGGAGAACAAAAACGCGCCCGCCAGGTCGCGGGCCTCCTGCTCCGTGCCGGACTCGACGAACTTGCGCAGGTACTCGACGATCGTCTGCGACAAATCCAGGTGCTCATGCGTCTGGCGGTACCAACCAACATCGACTTGTGCACCCAGCTTCGAGCTGCCAGCAGTCGGTTCCTGCTCGCCGAGCAGGCAGCGGATCAGCGTGGACTTGCCCGCGCCGTTGGGGCCGATGACGCCGATCCGCTCGCCGCGCTTGATCGCGACCGCAAAGTCCTTGAACAGCGGCTTGTCGTCGTACGTCACTTCCAGGCCTTCCGCGACGCAGACCCGGTCGCCGCTGCGCGCCTTGGGCTCGAGCCGAAGCTTCATCGTGTCCAGCTCCATCGGCGGCTCGAGGCTCTCGTCGCGGATGTACCGCTCCAGCCGCTTCTCCCGCCCCTGCGCCTGCTTGGCACGCTGGCCGGCGCGGTAGCGGTCGATAAAGCTCTGCTCCTGCTTGATCTTCGTCTGCTGCTTCTCGAACGCCCGGCGTTGGTCCTCGATCCTAAGCGCCCGCAGCTCGCGGAACTTCTCGTAGTTTCCCGGGTACTCCACCATCTGACCCGCTTCGAGCTCGTAGATCTTGCTCACGCTACGGTCCAAGAGCCACCGGTCGTGGCTGATCAAAACCACGGCCCCGCGGTACTCGCGCAGGTACTCCTCGAGCCACTGCCGCCCGGCGATGTCCAGGTGGTTGGTCGGCTCGTCCAGGAGCAGGATGTCCGGCTCGGAGAGCAACAGCTTCGCGAGCGCGAGCCGGCCCTTCTGCCCGCCGCTGAGGTCGCCGCACCTGACGGTGAAGACCTCGTCGTCCAGTCCCAGGCCGTGCAGCGTCTGCTCGATCTTGTGGTCCACCGCGTACCCGCCGGCGGCCTGCATCTGCTGCTCGAGCCGCTCGTATTTCTTTAAAAGTTTCTCGAGCTCGTCCCCCTCGGCCGAGCCCATCGCGTTGGCGACCCCGTCGAGTTGTTGGTGCAGCTTCTCCAACTCGGCGAACGCGGCGCCCGCCTCCTCGCGCAAGGTCTTGTTCGGGTCGTAGTGGTGGTCCTGCTTGAGGTACCCGGCCGAGGCCCCGCGCGCGAGCTGGACCTGGCCCACGTCGGGCTTGTGCGTCTCGATGCCCGCGATGAGCTTGAGCAGCGTGGACTTGCCGCAGCCGTTGCGCCCGACCAGCCCGACGTGCTCGCCCGCGGAAACGGTGAGGTTCACGCCGTTCAGGACCGTGCGGTCGCCGAAGGAAAAGACGAGGTTTGCAACGGAGAGGAGCGCCATAGTGGGGCGATAGGGTAGCAAATACCTTCGGCAATGTGGCCCCGGCGGCTACTCGTACATTCGTTCAAATCGGCTCACAAAGTCGCCTTGGAAGTCTGTCGGTCGAACACCTTCTTCCATTGTCCATGCGAGCAGTAGTGTATTGTCTTCAATACGAAAAATGCCTAAGCGACTTTCTTCCCCGCCACTATCTCGGATCAAGGTTGTGATGTGGCCCGGCGTTTGTGACGGGTCGATGCGGTATATGCTTTCGCTGAAGATATCGCTCCGATCGTTGGATACGATCACTCTGCCGTTCTCAAAGGTCCATACCAAACTCAGCCCGGCCTGGGCCATACGATCATCAACCATGCGCCAGCGACCCTCAATGTCCGATGCGATCACTCTTGCTGGAACGACGACTTCAGTTTGTGGCTCCTGAATATGCGCGCATGCTGAAAGAAAAAAACACAAGCAGATCATCAGTAGCTTTGATATGGCGACTTGATTTTCACCCATAAATATCATCCGGCAGGTCCGGCTCGGCGTGGTCCCGCCAGTACGTGGCGTTGCCGTGCTTGCGGATGCCGTTGAGGCGTTCGTTGATGACCTGGATCCGCTGATTGAGGTCGTAGAGGAACTCGCGGTCGCTCAGGTCGTCGAAGTTGTCGTTGAGCCGCGACAGCATGCCCAGCGCCTGGCGCATCGCCTTGACGGCCTGGTCGGCGTCGGCCTGCCACGCCTCGGGGTCGGCGAGGATGGTCCGGCCGCCGCGCCCGGTGAAGTAGGCGTGCCGCTCGGGGTGGTGGTCCATGACCTCGGCGAGGGCATCGTTGATCGCGTCGATCTGATCGACGGCCTTGTCCAGGTTCTTCTTCCACTGGATGTAGCCCTCGTCCTCGGTCGAGTTGTTGCGGCGGTCGGCGCGGATCTCTTCGAACGACTGGTCGATCGCGCGGATCTCTTCACGCAGCGGCTCGAGCTCGGCGATGACGCTGCTGATCTCGATCGCGACGCGGCCGAACTGGTTCGCGGGCATCCAGTTGTCCTTGCCCAGGTACTCGCCGACGATGAACGGGTCGAACGCGTCGATCGGCTTGGCCAGGCCGATCTCGATCGAGGTCTTGCGGTCCAGCGTCAGCGTCGAGCTGGGCAGGACGGACTTGATCTGTCGGTAGTCGTCCAGCGACTGGGCGTTGGACGGCCTCTCGTTGGACAGCACCGGCTCGCCGTCGTCGTCGCGCCAGAAGTACAGCTTCTTCTTGCGGTCGATCATCGCGTAGGCGACGGCCTCGGGGTGGCCGCGGGTCTGGGCGGCGGAGGCGAGCTTGCTCGAGGTGATGCCGATCTGCTTGGCGTCGACCTCCTCGCTGCCCTCGGCCAGGTACAGGTGCAGCGGCAGGTTGCCGATCAGCGACGCGTCGGTCATGTAGATGTGGTCGGCGAAGAAGACGGGGAAGATCGCAGGGGCGAGGGCGTTGCGCACCACCGCGGTGATCTCCAGCTTGCCGCCGAAAGCCCCGACCTCGTCCTTGCCCAGCAGCCAGCCCTCTTCGGCGTCGATCATGAACACGGCGTGGGTGACGTGCTGGTTGTCCGCGGCGGACTTGAGCGCCTCATACACACCGTCGCCGGGCGTATCGACGCCCAGGACACCGCGCATCGGGATTTCGGCATAGAACGTCGTGTCCGCGGCCAGCGCGTCAAAGCCTGCGTCGGTGACCGGGTTGGTCTGCGCGTCGGCCGGGCCGGCGGCGAAGAGCAGGCAGGCAGCCGCGGTCAGCAGGTCGGCGGGGCGGGGGAATCGATTCGGCATGGTGGTTTCCTCGCGGAAGCTGAAACTGGTTGATGGAGTATCCGATCGGGCAATGATCAGTCGCGCTGCTTGTCCCAGTACGCCGCGTTGCCCTGCCTGGCGATCTCCTGGATCCGCTGGGCGATCGTTGTCAGGCCCGACTCAATGTCGTCGAGGTTGTTGGCGTCGATCTCCTGCTTCTTGAAGCCGTCCTTGAGCTGGCGCAGCCCCTGGGTCAGCCGGCTGGCGTGCCCGCGCGACGCGGTGACGTCTTTCGACCACTGCTCGGGGTCGGCCAGGATCGTCTGCTTGTCCTCGCCCATCACGTAGATGTGCCGCTCGGGGTGGACCTCTGGCAGCGCGTTGAGCGCCTTGTTGATCGTGCGCAGCGCCTCGACGATGTCGGCGTGCTGCCGGCGGTCGCGGAGCATGTCCTTGATCATCCGGTTGTTGCGGTTGTATGTCGTCACCGGGAACCGCCGGAGGTTCAGCTGCCGCTCGACCCAGACGTCCTCCATTCGGCGGGTGGTGTTGTAGAGCATGCCGATCTCGTCGTTAACCGTGCCGAAGCGGTTGGCCCGCGTCCAGCCCGGCACGCCGATCTCCTCGCCCACCAGCTGGGTATCGAACCCGCCGATCGGCTTGGCGATGCCGATCTCGATCGCGTCCTGGGACGTCAGCGTCAGCACCGTGTCTTTGCGGTCCAGGTGCCGGTAGCCCTCGAGGTACTCCTTGTCCTCCGGCGCGGTGTTGGACAACACCTTCTCGCCGTCCTCGTCGATCCAGTAGTGCAGCTCGGTCTTCATGAGCATGAGCGGCTCGATGAGCTGGGGCGGGTAGCCGTTGCGCTCGGCGGTCAGCGCGAGGCGTGCGGCGATCTCCGGGATGTCGCCGGCGACGAGCACCAGGTCCGCCGACAGCTGGTAATACGCCGTCGCCCCGCCGATCGTCCCGTCACGGCACATGAAGATCGTGTCGCAGGAAAACGCCGTCCAGATCCCCGCGGAGATCGCGTCCTGCACGACGATGTGGAACTCGGTGTTGTCGTGGTGGCGCTCGATGATGTCTTCCATCGCCTCGGCGTGGTGCAGCGCGCCCCCGCCGGTGTTCATCTTGAACGCCACGTGCCGGATGTCCGGGTGGTCCGCCGCGTACCGCACCGCGTTGATGATGCTCTCGGCGGTGATGTTGCCCCCGATCCCGTAGTCCTCCAAGTCGTAGTTGTCGATCATCGGCACTTCGAGGTAGAACGTCAGCCCGGCGGACGCCTCGGCCCAGCCCTCGGACGTGACGTCCTGCCCCTCGGCGTCGGGCGAGAGCGCGGCGGCGCCCAGCACCAGCGGCAGGGCGGTGAACAAGCGGCAAGCGGTTCGGCGGATCATGCGGTTCCCCGTCTAAGAGAAGGAATAGACAGGAATAAAGTAAACGCTCGGGCCGCCGGGGGCAAGGGAAATCCGGCAGGATGCAAGTACAGGGGCGGCTTTGTCACTGCCGCTGAAGCGCGATAAAAAACCCGCCTCTCGGCGGGTTCCTGTTTTTCTTGGAAAGATGCATCAGGCTCGGGCTTACTCCGTGCCCTGCTTCGCCAGGATCTCTTTGGCGATCCCCGCGGGCACCTCGCGGTAGCACAGCGGCTCCATGGCGTAGCTCGCCCGGCCCTGGCTCATGCCGCGGAGGCTGTTCGAGTAGCCGAACATCTCCGACAGCGGGGCCTCGGCGGTGATCACGCGGGTGTTGCCGCGCTCCTCGTCGCCGACCACCATCGCACGCCGGCGGTTCAGGTCGCCGGTCACGTTGCCGAAGAACTCGTCGGGCGTCGTCACGACGACCTTCATGATCGGCTCCTGCAGCACGAGCCCGGCCTTGCGGGTCGCGGCCTTGAACGCCAGCGTGCCGGCCATCTCGAAGGCGATCTGGCTCGAGTCCACGTCGTGGTACTTGCCATCAATGACCTTGACCTTGACGCCCAAGAGCGGGTAGCCCGCGAGCACGCCGGTCTTGGCCGTCGCCCGTGCGCCGACGCCGACCGAGGGGATGAACTCGCGCGGGATCGCCCCGCCGACGATCGCGTCCTCGAACGCGACGCCGTCGATGTACTTCAGCTCCTGTTCCTCGGCCTCGGCCTCGGTGATCGGGCTGACCTCGATCGTACAGTCGCCGAACTGCCCGCGGCCGCCGGACTGCTTCTTGTGCACGCCGCGCTCGGTGGCGGTGCCGGTGATCGCTTCCTTGTAGGCGACGCGCGGCTGGCCGACGTTGACGCCGATCTTCATGTCGCGCGTCAGCTTGGTCGTGATGATCTCCAGGTGCAGTTCGCCCATGCCCGCGATGATGGTCTCGCCCGTCTCCTCGTCGTAGTGGCTCTGGAACGAGGGGTCTTCACGCCGGATCGTGCCCAGCGCGTTGGCGAGCTTCTCCTTGTCCGCGCCCGACGCCGGCTCGATCGACATCGAGATGACCGGCTCGGGGAAGTCCATGCGGTCCAGCACGATCGGGTCGTTCGCGTCGCACAGCGTCTCGCCGGTGTAGCTGTTCTTGAGCCCGACGACCGCGACGATCTCGCCCGCGAGCGCCTCATCACGCGCGATGCGGTCGTTCGCGTGCATCTCGAAGATGCGGCTGACGATCTCGCGCTTGCCGTTGTTGGAGTTGAGCACGCGCGTGCCCTTCTCGAGCTTGCCCGAGTAGATGCGGACGTAGGTCAGGTCGCCGTGCGCATCGTTGACGACCTTGAACACCAGCAGCGACAGCGGGGCGTCCTCGGAGTGCGGCCGGGTCAGGCGCTTGTCCGCGTCGTCGGGCGCGGTGCCCTCGGTGTCGGGCACCTCGGTGGGGTTGGGCAGGTAGTCGACGATGCCGTCCAGGAGCTTCTGCACGCCGATGTTCTGCAGCGCCGAGCCGCAGAAGGTCGGGTGGATCGTGCGGGCCAGCGTGCCGGCACGCAGCGCCTGCTTGATCTCGTCGTTGGTCAGCGTGCCTTCTTCGAGGAACTTCTCGGTCAGCGCGTCGTCGCACTCCGCGGCGCGCTCGATCATGACCTCGCGCAGCTCCTCGGCCTTGGCCTGGTAGTCCTCGGGGATGTCCTTCTCGGTGACGGTCGCGCCCTTGTCTTCCTGCGAGAAGTAGTAGGCCTTCATCGTGATCAGGTCGATGACGCCCTCGAAGGTGTCCGCCTTGCCGATGGGGTACTGGACCATGACCGCCGGGGCGGCGAGGCGCTCGTCGAGGGTGCCGAAGGCGTAGTCGAAGTCGGCGCCCATCTTGTCCATCTTGTTGATGAAGCAGATGCGCGGGACCTTGTAGCGCTGGGCCTGACGCCAGACGGTCTCGGACTGCGCCTCGACGCCTTCCTTGCCGTCGAAGACGACGACCGCGCCGTCGAGGACGCGCATCGAGCGTTCGACCTCCATGGTGAAGTCGACGTGGCCGGGCGTGTCGATCAGGTTGCAGGTGTACTCGATGCCGTCTCGCGTCCACGGGCAGGTGGTCGCCGCGGAGGTGATGGTGATGCCGCGCTCCTGCTCGTCCTGCATGTGGTCCATGGTGGCGGTGCCGTCGTGGACCTCGCCGACCTTGTAGGACTTGCCGGTGTAGAACAGCACGCGCTCGGTGGTGGTGGTCTTGCCCGCGTCGATGTGGGCGCAGATCCCGAAGTTGCGGGTCTTCTGCAGGCGGGTCATTTTTCCGGGGTTGGCGGGGGCGGCGGTGGACATCGTCTTTCCCTGTTGGGGTGGGTTGGGGGTTGGTGGGGTTCGTGCAGTTACACCGTCTATCGGCCCAGCAAGCCGGGCGGGGGCAGCCGAGGGTTCTCGGCCGAACAAACGCGGTTTCTGGGCCCCCAAGGCGGGTTCGCCACAGGCCGGCACGCACCGCGCCGGCCCCGAAAACGGGGGAATCGAGCATGTTAGCAATATGACCGGCGGGGTCAAGGGTGAGGATGGGGTTAAGGATCGGCCGCGGCCGTCTCGTCGTTAGCGCCCGACCGCAAGGGCGGGGGATCGATCGCTCCTGGCTCCGAGCCCCGCCCCTGTGGGCGGGGGCGCTAGAATGAGAAGCGGCCGCCGATCTCGGACGTAAGGATTGGTGCCCGGCGGCAAACCATCAGTATGCCAACCAGACGCGCCTTTACCCTGATCGAACTGCTGGTCGTGATCTCCATCATCGCGCTCTTGATCGCGATCCTGCTGCCGGTGCTCGGCTCGGCCATGGCCTCCGCCCGCCGGGCCCAGTGCGCCGCGCATCAGAGCCAGATCATCAAGTCCTTCATCACCTACGCCAACGATAACGGCACCTGGTTCATGTACACCGGCGCCCACGGCGCAGACGGCGAGCCCGAGCCGAGGCGCTCGCACACCAGCTGGATCGGCCAGCCGGCGCTCGACGAGCTGTCCGAGCACGGCTACCAGCCGACCATCTACCTCTGCCCCGACCGCGGTGACAGCTTTGTCAAGACGACGCAAAGCGGCATCCGCCAGACCACGCGCACCTCCTACTACCACATGATGGGCCGCACCCAGGTCGCAAACAACAACCCCTTCCCCGGCCCCGGCGTCGGCTGGACCTCGCCCTGGTCGCTCGGCGACAAGGGCTCGCTGGTCATGGTCAGCGACGTCATCGAGAAGAACACCATCAACCCCAGGCGCACCACCTCGTCCCACGGCGGCCGCGGCCTGGTCGAGGGCCCGCTCGGCGGGTCTGACGAGCCCGAAGACATCGGCTCGGAAGGCGGCAACGTCGGCCTGCTCGATGCCTCGGTGAGCTGGGTGGGCCAGGACGACATGGAAGAACACCCCGTCCGCGGCCAGGGCACGGTGTCGGGGTACTGGTGAGCGTGAGCGAAATAGCCGGGCACCGATGGTTCCTGCTCAAGCAAGATTAGCGCCCGCTCGCAAGGGCGAGATTCTATCCCATCAGCGCTCGACACCCGCCCTCGCGGGCGGGCGCTAAGACCGCCCGAACTGCCTTTCCAGATCCTTCAGCGTCAGCCTTAGTGTTGTCGGCCGGCCATGCGGGCAATTACTTGACCGCTCGATCTGGTCGCGCTTGGCCAGGAGCGCGGCGAGTTCTTCCTCGCTCATCTTGTCACCGGCCTTGATCGCGGCCTTGCAGCTCATCATGTCCAGGACTTCGTGCAGCGCCGCTTCTTCCGGGAGCTGCGCATCGCTGCCGCCGCCGAGCTCGAGCCGGTCGAACGCGCCGGCCTCGGCCTTGTCCAGCAGCTCGGTCATGAACGGCCCGACCTTCACGTTCCGCGAGAAGAGCAGCGACGGGAACGCGTGCACCGCGACCGTGTTCGGCCCGATCGGGTCGGCCTCGATACCCAATCGCACGAGCAGCGGCCGGAGGTCATCCAGCCTCGCCTGCCGGGACGCGTCCGCGTCGATCACCTCGGGCATCAAGAGCCGCTGGCTTTCGAGCGCCGCCTTGTCTTCGAGGATCCGCTGGCGGAGCTCCTCGAACATGATGCGCTCGTGCAGCGCGTGCTGGTCGATGATCACCAGCCCCTGCTCGTCCTGCGTCACGACGTAGCTGTTGTGGACCTGCAAGATGCTCAGGGAATCGGCGCTCGGGAGCCGGGGGTCGGTTTGCCCTTGCGCAGCGGCTTGTCGGCTTAGCAATTGCTGCTCCAGCGCATCGTCTTCTTCAGCGACCTCCTCCGCCAACTCCTGCTTGAGCTGCTCTTTGACCTCCTGGTAGACGAAGCCCTTCTGCTTGGGGTCCATCGCCTTGAAATAGTCCACAAACTCGTCGGTCGAACGGATCGGCGCGGCCTGTGTTGCGACAGGCGCGGGCTCGGTCGAGCCGATCGCCGGGACGGGCGGGCGGAACGTCGCGCTCGGCGTCAGGTCCGCGCCCAGCAGCCTTTGCCGCAAAGCCGTCAAGACCAGCCCGTGCACGTGCGAGGGGTGGCGGAACCGCACCTCCGCCTTCTGCGGGTGGACGTTGACATCGACGTGGCTTGGGTCGAGGTCGATAAACAGCACGACCATCGGGAACTTGTCAGGCGGCATCAGCCCGCGGTACGCCTCCTTGACCGCGTGCATCAGTCGGCGGTCCCTGATCGGCCGTCCGTTGACGCAGACGTGCTGGAACTTGCTCGTCGCCCGCGCCAGCGAGGGCAGGCCCGCCAGGCCCCAGGCGTGCGCGCTGCCGCGCTGCGGGTCGTCGTGGTGGTCGAACTCGAGCAGGCCTTCTTCGAGGTCCTTGCCGAGCAGGTCGATGCAGCGTTCCCGGCGCGACTGATTCCGGGGGAGATCGCGGACCGTTCGGCCGTTGTGCGCCAGCGTGAAGCCGCAGTCGGGGTTGACTATCGCGATCCGCGCGAGCGTGTCGTTGATGTGCCCGAATTCGCCGGCGGGGCTGCGCATGAACTTGCGGCGCGCGGGCGTATTGAAGAACAGGTCGCGCACCTCAATCACCGTCCCAGGCTTGCCGCTGGCGGGCGTCGGCCCGGTGGACTGGTCGCCCTCGACCTCGAGCACCGCGGCGGCTTCTTCAAGCGAGCCGTCCGGGTTCCGGGGCCGGGACGTGATGCGCAGGCGCGAGATCGACGCGATCGACGCCAGCGCCTCGCCGCGGAAGCCGAGCGTGCCGATCGCTTCGAGTTCGTCGCTGGCGGTGATCTTGCTCGTCGCGTGCGGCGACACCGCGAGCTTGAGTTCGTCCGCGGGGATGCCGATGCCGTCGTCGCTGATCCGGATGAGCCGGGCCCCGCCTTCCTCGAGGGTCAGGTCGATGTGCGTCGCCCCGGCGTCGAGCGCGTTCTCGACCAGCTCCTTGGCCACGCTCGCCGGCCGCTCGATCACCTCGCCCGCGGCGATCTGGTTGATGACAAGCGTGGGCAGGGAGCGGATGGGCATGAAACGGATTGTAACCGCCGCGTAACACGCGGGGGGCGGGCCGTCGATCGCTCGTCCCCCGGGCGTTGCCCGGCGGCTACACTCACTGCCCTGCATGGCACAAACGCTCAGCGACATCAAGCGCCTGCTCGCCGAGCACGGGCTCCGGCCGAAGAAGAAGTTCGGGCAGAACTTCCTGCATGATGGCAACCACATGCAGAAGATCATGGCCGCGGCGCGGTTGTCGCCCGGCGACGTTGTGCTCGAGGTCGGGCCGGGCACCGGCGCGTTGACCGAGCGGCTGGTCGGGGCGGGCGCGAAGGTTGTGGCGGTGGAGATCGACCGCGACATGCGACCGATCCTGGAAGCCCGGCTGGGCGAGAAGATCACGCTGCACCTCGGCGATGCGCTGGATGGCAAGCATGAGATCAATACCGAAGTCGTGGCGCTGCTCAACGACATAACCGCGCCGTCCGACCTCGCCCTGTTCACGATTCAGACCCCTTTCAAGCTTGTCGCCAACCTGCCTTACAGCATCGCCTCGCCGCTGCTCGCCAACCTCGCGGTCGACCACCCGGCGATGACCGGCGCGGTGGTGATGATCCAGAAGGAGGTCGCGGACCGGCTGCTCGCCGAGCCGGGGACCAAGGCGTACGGCCCGCTGGGCGTGGTGATCCAGGCGTTGTTCGAGGTCGAGCGGGTGTGTGTGCTGAAACCGGGTTGTTTCTACCCGCCGCCCTCGATCGACTCGGCGGTGGTTGCACTGCACCGGCGTGTTGGCCCATTGTGTGACGACGCGGGGGCGCTCGGCGGGTTGCTGCACCGGCTCTTCAGCAAACGCCGGAAGCAGCTGGGCGCGATCCTCGGGCGGGACGCGGTGCTGCCCGAGGGTGTTGGAATAACGATGCGGCCCGAGCAGTTGACGGTGCGGCAGCTGTGCGAGATGGCGCGTTTGATTTAGCGCCCGCCCGACAGGGCGGTGCTACGCCGCTTCACACCACCCGACCCCGCCCTGTCGGGCGGACGCTAAGTCGTGCAGGCGTGAAC
>JANQKT010000067.1 GCA_028280965.1 Phycisphaeraceae bacterium | reverse complement strand
CGTTCGCGACGATCCGGCGGACGGTGATCGTCTGCTCGAGCCCGCCGTTCTGCATCTTGATGACGACGCCGGAGAACACCTGGATGCGCTCCTTACTGCCCTCGATGATGCGGACGTGGATATCGACGTTGTCGCCGACGGTGATGACCGGCAGGTCGGTCTTCAGCTGGCTCTGCTGGACGGCGGCGATGATGTCCTGGCTCATGGCGATGGCCTCGGGGAACGGGGTTTGGTCGTTGTGGGGTCCACGGCCCCGGTCTGGGGCGAGCCCAATAGTGTAGCGGGCTAAGAACGCCTCTACAACCCGTCAAACGCCGGAGCGAACTGCACCATCCCCGCCGGGCCGGTCAGCGGGCGGAGCAGGCGGACCTGGAACGGCTCATCGACACCAAACGGGTTGGAAAAGCCGTGCTTGGAGGCGGTTTCGAAGCCCAGCGGGCCGTAGTAGGCCGGCTCACCGAGGACGAACACCGCCCCGGCCCGGGCGTCCTCGCAGACCCGCAGGCCCTGGCGGACCAGGGCCCTGCCGATGCCCCGGCGTCGGAACGCGGGATCAACCGCGAGCGGGGCCAGGCCCAGCGGGCGCAGCCGGCCGTCGCCGCCTTCGATGGTGACGGGACTGAACAGGATGTGCCCGATCACCCGCGGTTGCTCGGCCGCTGAGTCGACCTCGGCCACAAGCTCGATCGGCGCATCGCCCTGGTCGCGGAGGTTGCGGACGAGCTTGGCCTCGGCGTCCGTGTCGAAGGCGCTGCGCAAGAGCGCATCGATCGCGTCGTGGTCACTGTCCGCGGCATCACGTATGGCGATAATGGGCATAGCCGCGTCGCTACGAGACGCCGGTCCGCCGATCTCAGTACTTGAAGCATCACCCAAGGCACCCGCGACGCGTAGCGTCGTGGCTAGTAAATCGGGTCTACGCTCCTTGGTCAGTTCCACCGAGCGCTCGCGCCGCCAAGCCTCGATCTTCTGGTGGTCGCCCGACAACAAGACGTCCGGCACCGCCCGCCCGCGCCATTCCGGAGGCCGGGTGTAGTGCGGGTGGTCCAGCAATCGGTCGAGTCCGGGCGAGAAGCTGTCGCGGTCGTGCGAGCCGGCCTTGCCGATGACGCCCGGAAGCAGGCGGACGACGCAGTCGATGAGCACCATCGCGGGCAGCTCCCCGCCGGTGAGAACGTAGTCGCCGAGGCTGACTTCGATCGGCGCGAGCTCGTCGAGGATGCGTTGGTCAAAGCCTTCGTAGTGCCCGCACAGGACGAGCAGTCGCGGCTTTTGCGCGAGTTCTTCGACCAGCTCCTGCGTCAACGGCCGACCCGTCGGCGTCACCGCGATGCGCGTCGCTTCCATGCCGGGCAACTCAGCCTCTGCCGCCAGCACGCAGTCGTAAACCGGCTGGCACTGTATGACCATGCCCGGCCCCCCGCCGTAGGGCGTGTCGTCGACCTTGTTGTGCTTGGAGTCGGTGTAGTCCCGCGGGTTGTGCAGGTGGTACGACACGACCGCATCACGGATCTCGGAAGCGTCGGCAGGATTGGCAACCGCTTCCGCCGCACGCCTGAGGATGCTTGAACCCAGCACGGACTCAAACATCTCGGGGAACAGGGTGACCAGGTCGAACCGCATGAGTGTGTTTATAGCACCGTGTCGCGGGTGACGCGCAGCGTCACGTGCAGACGTTCTCAGGCACATCAAGCGGGAGGCTTCGCGTCACCCGCGACACTCGATCAGCTCACGCAGCGCCCCATCCAGCTGGGGGTAGTCAAACACAAATCCCTCATCCAGCAACCGTTTCGGCACGACGTTGCGTCCGTACAGCGGCAGTTCGGGGTCAGTATCGATCAAGGTCGCTGCCCCCAGCCGCACCAGCCAGCCCGGCGAAGGCAGGCCCAGCGGCATCCCGATCGTTCTTCGGAGCGTGCGCATAAATTCACGGTTGGTCACCGCGGCCGGTGCCGTGACGTTGTAGACGCCACGCATCGCCTCGTCTTCGATCGCACGCAGCACCACCCGCACCATGTCGTCGATGTGTAGCCAGCTGATCCACTGCCTTCCGGTGCCGATCGCCCCGCCCAACCCAAGCCGGGCCAGTCGGCGGAGCACGGGGAACGCCCCGCCGGATCGGCCCAGGACAAAACTGGTGCGCATGACGACCGGGCGGATGCTGCCCGGGCAGGCCTGATCCAGCGCCGCCTCCCAGCGCTCGCCGACGAAGGGCGCGAGGCCGAAGCCGGTCGCCGCGGACTCATCACAGACCGCATCGGGCGGGTCGCCATAGATGTGCGCCGTCGCCGCCTGCACCCAGACCGCTGGCGGATTGTCGCACCGCTTGATTGCCTCGCCGACCGCATACACACTATCGACGCGCGAACGCAGGATCTCATCGCAGCGGTCCGATGTCTTGCGGCAGTCCACAGTCCGCCCGGCGAGGTTCACCACCGCGTCCGTGCCCTCCAGCGCCGCCGCCCAGTCGCCGACCGATCGGCCGTCCCAACCGACCCATCGCCCGGCCTGATCGCCCCTGGGCCGGTTCCGCGAGACCACGGTGACTGAGCAGCCGCCCTGCTCAAGCCGCTTGGCCAGGGCCTGGCCAAGGAATCCGGTGCCACCGGTGATGATCACATGATTGACATTTATTTCTGTCATTACTGAATAATAAGAAATGTTGATCGCCCATGCCAGCCTGAACTAAAAAACCCCGCCGATGGGCGGGGCTTGGCTGATTGCTGAAAGCTGAGGGCCGATTGCCGAGCGCTATTCGCTCACTTCTTCTTGCCCGGCAGCTCGACGCCGGCCTTCTTGATCAGGCTCGCGGCGGTCTCCGACGGCTGGGCGCCGACGCCCAGCCAGTACTGGATCCGCTCGGTGTTGAGGTTGATCTGCTGGCTCTCATCCTTGTTGCACGGGTGGTAGAAGCCCAGCTCCTCGATCGGCTTGCCATCGCGGGGCGAGCGGGCGTCCATCGCGCACAGGCGATAGGCGGGGGCGTGGGTGCGGCCAAAACGCTTCAGACGGATACGGACCATATCGCGGGTCTCCGGGGGGCTCAATGGAGCCGTGACGGGGGACGGGTGCCGAGACGACGTCCGCCAGGGCGAGCCGTATAGGATAGCTCAAGCCAGCCGCGCGATCAATTGAAGTCGATGCTGCCCGATCCGCCGGCAATGATCAGCCCGGCGATCAGCGCCCCGACCGCGACCACCGCGACAACATCCCACATCAGGTCCCGATCATAAACCCGGACCTTCAGCAGCTCCGCGCCCGGCGACACCCGCACCAACGCCAGCTCCGCGAAGCGGTCATCCAGCAGGCGCACCCCGCGCGCCTCGGCGTCCCAGCTGAACCGCAGCGCCCTGAGCCCGCCGTCGCCCACCACCGGCGGGGTTGCTTCCGGCAGGCCCGGCTCCAACAGCGGCGGCACCAGCTTCGCGTTCGCGCCCCAGCCTTGGTAATCCACGACCACCGTCCGGACCCGGGCGTCCGACGAATCGTTCGTACCGCCCTGCAGCCGCTCGGCCGTGCCCGGCTCGATGATCAGCCAGTGCCAGCCCGCCCAGTCCGGCTGGATCGTCGGCTGGACGTAGTACCCAAACAAGACCGAGCCGTCGTCCGCCCGGTACGCCTCGGCCGGCTCGCCGAGCGTCAGCGTCTCCCGCTTGGTCGCGCAGCCGACCGAGACGAGGCACGCGATCACGACACAGACCATCGGTGCATGGATCCGACGGACAAGGTGGAGCGGTCTCATGATTGGACTCCGGGGTAAAAATCATCGGCCGGATGGCTTCAACATAAATCGGAACGTTTGCCTGTCAAGCCCGACGCTCCAAGAACGTGATGTAGCCGCGGCGTCACACGCGGGGGTCAAGCCATCATAAACCCGTCACATTCGCCAATGGTGCCAAACAATCGATTCATGCAAGCCCATTCGCCCCCGGGCGTTGCCCGGCGGCTGCATCCCGCCACTCAATCCGCCAGCTCGATCCCCGCGTCGTTCAGCGGCCTGGTGAATCGGTCGTACCACGCGTGGTCGAGGGTCTGCTTGCCCGCCCAGGCCAGGTCGCCGCCCGCGTGCCAATCAAACTGCTTGCATGCGAAGCACAGCACGTAATCGGTCGTGACCCCGTCGCGCACGACGCGCAGCCCGTGCCGCGGCTCGAAGCACCCGGCGATCAGGCCCTGGGGCATGTCCGTCTCTTCTTCGAGGTACCCCGCGAGTTCGGTGCCGGCGTCGGTGCCGGTGAGATCGACTTCGCCCAGGACCTTGTAGCTGTGGAAGTAGCCGTTCGCGAGATCGTGGCCGGGGTCGGTGGGTGTTTCGATGCCGTCGCCCGGGTTGTAGCCGTGCAACGCCGGCTGGATCGCGTACAGCGTGACGTGCGGCGCATCAGTCGGCGGCGCGGTCGAGCAGCCGACCGTTCCCAGCAGCAAGATGAATACGAGGCAGCAGGCGTATCGCATCAGGTCGGCTCTCATCATGACGGTGACCCCGATGATACGCCAGTGCCTACGCCGCCGTTCTCCCGCGCCGGTACTTGCGTTTGAACGTCTCGCGCCGCCAGGCCGTGGTCTCGTCGTCGTACATCCGGACCACGAGGTCGCGGAAGCCCTGCCGCAACTCGTCCGCGGTCATGCCGTCCGGCTCGTAGCACACATCAAACAGCGTGCACTGGTCCCACCCGAAACCGGGCAGCAGCCGGCTCTGGCTCTTCAAGCGTTTGTACAGCGGCGTGCCGGGGAACGGCGTCTGCAGCGTGACCTGCACGTCGTAGAGCTCGAGCTGTTTCGCGAAGTCGTAGGTCCGGTCGAAGATGTCCGGGCCGTGGCCGTCGAGGCCGAGGATGAAGCAACCGTTCACGCGGATGCCGTGCGACTGGATCGTCTTGACCGCGGCCTCGTAGTGTTCGAGCCGGCGGTGCTTCCAGTCGCCGAGGATCTCCAGGCCCTGCAATCCCTCCGCGACAGGCGATTCCAGGCCAACCAACACCTCCGCGCACCCCGCGTCGCGCATCATCGAGAGCAGCTCGGGGTCGCCCGCGATGCGGATGTCGCTCTCGGTGAACCACTTGACCCGGCGCTTGGCCAGCTCGGGCAGGAGCTGCTTCCAGTACCGCGGGTTGGCGAACGAGTTGTCATCGGCGAACTCGATGAACGGCCTCGGCCAGATCTCGCGGATCGCGTCGATCTCAGCGAGCACCTTGTCGACCGGCTTGTGCTTGTACTTGGACGTGAGCAGGATCGAGCTCGCGCAGAACGCGCACTTCAGCGGGCAGCCGCGCGTCGTCTGCACCGTCAAACGGTTGTACCGGTCGATATCCAACAGATCAAAACGCGGCATCGGCGCATCGGCCAGGTCAAACTCGCGCTCGGCCTTGTAGATGCCCGACACCTCGCCGCGCCCGGCGTCCTCGAGGATCCTCGGCCAAACGACCTCGCCCTCGCCGATCGCGACGGCGTCGCAGTGCTGCAAGACCTCGCCGGGCAACGCCGTCGCATGCAGCCTGCCCATCACAATCGGCCCGGCGTTGGCCGCGCGCAGCCGGTCCGCTAACGCGTACGCCTCGGGCACCTGCGCGGTGAAGCTGCTCAGGCAGATCAGGTCGTAGCGCCCGCGCGCCAGCGCCAGCTCGTCGATCTGGTCGACCTCGTGGTACTCGACCTCGTGTTCGGCGGGCGTCATCCCCGCCAGGGTCAACAACCCCAGGCTCGGCAGCGACGCGATTGTCTGGCTGCGCTCCAGGAAGCCCGGCAGCGTCAGCCCCAGCCGCAAGAGCTCTGCATCGCAGCAGCGGATCCCCGACATCGCAATCATCGCGATCTTCATGGCGTGTCTCCCGGATATGAAGTCAACAGCACGTACAGCATCAGGCCAACCCCGCCCACCAGGGTCAGCACAGGGACCGGGAACAGGTGGCGCAGCGGCTTGCGCCAGGCACAGAGGAAGCAGACCGTCGGCATCGAGACCGCGCCGATGACCAGCAGCCACGCCGCCGGGGCCATCCAAGCCGCATGGAGTTCGAAGCCCCGCCAAGTCAGCGCGGCGAACAGGTTGAGCAGCCCGGTCCCGAAAAACGCGATGTGCCCGAGCCGGGCCAGCCGCCGACGCCAGCCGTCGTAGCCGCCCATGAAGCCGGCGTTGTGGAAGCCCAGCCCGAGCACAACGCCGGACAGCAGGCCCATCAGCATCCAGGCCCAGGCGAAGACGATCTGTTCCCACGGCCCCATGAGTACTCACCATTTAAGTAAGTGTATACTTCCTTTACTATATCGCCCACCTGCTGCATGTCAAGCCTTTTTTCAGCAGCCCGGTATGCTCGGGGGTTCATTCCTGACGGAGAGTGCTATGAATCTGCCCCTGACCGCCGCCTGCCTCGGACTGTTCTCCGGCGTGCTCCTAGCCGGCCTGTCCTGCGCACAGCCCGCCCGGCCCGATGCTCCCGAAGCGCCCAGGCCGCCGGTCCGCGTCGTCATCGTCGGCGCGACACACGCGCACGTCGGCTGGATCCTCGGCCGGCCCCGCGACCTGGGGGACATCGAGATCGTCGGCCTTTATGAGCCCAACACCGAGTACGCCGAGCGCTTGATGAAGCGGTACAAGCTCGACCCGGCGCTGCACTTCACCGACCTCGACGTGATGTTCGATAAGACCGAGCCCGAGGCGGCCTGCCTGTTCGGCAGCATCTTCGACCACCGCGACCACACGATCGCCTGCGCCGAGCACGGTATCCACGTCATGGTCGAAAAGCCGCTGGCGGTCAACCGCGAGCACGCGCGCGCCATGGCCGAGGCGGCAAAGGAGCACAACATCGAGCTGATGACCAACTACGAGACGACCTGGTACCCCGCGAACCATGCGCTGCACGGGCTGGCGACGAAGACCGGCAAGCTGGGCGGGCTCCGCCGGATCGTCGTGCAGACCGGGCACGGCGGGCCGATCGAGATCGGCTGCGAAAAGGAGTTCCTCGACTGGCTCACGGACCCCGAGCTCAACGGCGGGGGCGCGCTGACCGACTTCGGCTGCTACGGCGCCAACCTCACCACCTGGCTCATGCAGGGCAAGCGCCCGACCGCGGTGTCGGCGGTGACGCGTACGCTCAAGCCGGACAAGTACCCCGACGTCGATGACGACGCGACGATCATCGTCGAGTACGACAAGACGGTCGCGGTGATCCAGGCCTCCTGGAACTGGACGATGAACCGCAAGGACATGTCCGTCTACGGGACCGACGGGTACGCCGAGACGGTCGGCAACGACAGGCTGCGCATCGGGATGGGCGGCGCGTGGGCCGGCGAAGCGCAGGCGCAGCCGGGGATCGACCCGCCCTACCACGACCCGTTCGCGATGCTCGCAGCGGTCGCGCGCGGCGAGGCCGAGCCGGACCCGCTGTCATCCTTGGAAAACAACCTGGTCGTCGTCGAGATCCTCGACGCGGCGCGCGAGTCGGCCCGGACCGGGAACAAAGTCGTGCTGGAAGACTGACCCGCGTGTCAGCCCTCGTCGATCACGACCTGGTTCATCGTGTCGCCCTGGGCGATGGCATCGACGACGTCCTGGCCCTCGAGGACCTTGCCGAAGACGGCGTGCTTGCCGTCGAGCCAGTCGGTCGCGACGTGGGTGATGAAGAACTGGCTGCCGTTGGTGTTCGGCCCGGCGTTGGCCATCGAGAGCGTGCCCGGTCCGGTGTGCTTCTTCTGCAGGGCGCTCTGCTCATCGGCGAACTTGTAGCCCGGCCCGCCGGTGCCCGTGCCCTCGGGGCAGCCGCCCTGGATCATGAAGTCCGCGAGCACGCGGTGGAACGTCAGCCCGTCGTAGAACCCGTCCTTGGCCAGCTTGATAAAGTTGCCGGTCGTCTCGGGGCAGTCGTCGACGTAAAGTTCGAGCCTGATCTCGCCCTTGTCGGTGTGGATGGTCGCGGTGGTCATGGGTGTCCTTTCGTGGGGTGGCTTGCTTAGATAAAGAAGCCCACGTTCGACGAACGTGGGCTTCGACATTGGATCGCACAGTGTAGCTTTATTCGCCCTTGTCTTCCTCTGTGTCGCCCTTCTCCACGATCGTCGCCGTGATGATCCCATCGAGCTTGGGGAAGTGCTCGTCGAGGTACCCGTTACCGAGCTTCACAATGTGGTCCTGTGAGACCTTCTTGGTCGGGTCGCGGTCGAACCGCGGGTCGAAAGCCGGGTACTCACCAAAGAGCTTGTCCACGACCTTCATGCCCTCGCCGGTGACTTCACCAAAGGGCGCGAAGACCGAGCCGCGCATCGCCGCCGGGTCGTCCAGGCGCGTGTTGTTGCCGTAGTTGATGAAGACCTGCGTCGAGCGGGTGTTCGGCCCGGCGTTGGCGAAGGTGATCCGGCCACGCGTGTTCGACTGCTTGACCGGGTCGTCCTTGAGGTTGACGGCCTTCTCGTTTTCCTCGTCGTACCACTCGGCGTTGACGGTCTTGTCGCCGTGGATCCCCCACTGCACAACGAACCCGGGCACGACGCGGAAGAACTTGTTGCCGTCGTAGTAGCCGTTCCTCACCAGGTTGTAGAACCGGTCGGCCCCGATCGGCGCCCAGGCCCGCGTCACCGCGACGGTGAAGTCCCCGGCGGTGGTCTTGAACAAGACCTCGTACTCGGCGGGCGCTTCCCGGTTCATCTTGTCGTGCGACGGGTCGGAGATGACCTTGAGGTCCACCTCGCGCTCCGTGTCTTCGGCCTGCTTGTCCTCGGCGTCATCATCCGCGGTCGCGGGCTTGAGGCTCACGCCGATCACCGCCAGCCCCGCCAAGACCAGCACCGCACTCAGGATCCATCTCGACATCGTGTTGCTCCTGTGGAAAGAGGCCGGGCATGATAGACGCCCGACCGGGCGATAGGATACGCCGATGCCCGACGGACCGACACCGACGATCGCCGCCGAGCGGCTGGCGCTGCTGCTTTGCCCGCTGACGCGCAGCGAGCTGAAGCAGGAAGGCGGCTGGCTGGTCGCGCAGAAGCCCGACGGCGCGGGGCTGCGCTACCCGATCCGGGACGGGATCCCTGTGCTGCTGATGGACGAGGCGGCGCTGCCGGACGGGGTTGAAACGCTGGACGCGTTCAAGGCGAAGTACGCGGATGAGGTGGCGGGCTAAGCCGCAAGCGGCTTGTTACCATGCCGCGCATGACGACTGAACTCGTGCTCAAGTACGGCTGCAACCCAAACCAACCGACCGCCCGCATCCTGTTCGACGGCGCCCCGGAAGACTGCCCGCTGACGATCGTCAACGGCTCACCATCATTCATCAACGCGCTCGACGGCCTGCGCGGCTGGGAACTGGTGCGTGACCTCAAGGCCGCGACGGGCAAGGCCTCGGCGGCGTCGTTCAAGCACGTCTCCCCCGCCGGGGCCGCGGTGGCAGGTGATTTGACCAACGACTTTTGCCGCGCGAATTTCTATCCGTTGCCCGCCGAGCATGGCTACTCAGCCATCGCCGCCGCCTACGCCAGGGCCCGCTCGTCCGACCGCGGGGCATCGTTCGGCGACTTCATCGCGGTCAGCGAGACCGTCGACGCCTCGCTCGCCCAGCTCATCAAGCCCGAAGTATCCGACGGCATCATCGCCCCCGGCTACGACGACGAGGCGAGAGCTATCCTCGCCGCGAAGAAGGGCGGCAGGTACGTCATGCTCGCCATCGAACCGGCCTACGCCCCGCTATCCGGCTCGGTCGAGTCGCGCACCTGCTTCGGCCTGACGCTCGAGCAGACCTACAACGATGCCGCGATCGACAAGCCGCTGCTCGACAACGTGGTCACCGCAGAAAAAACACTGCCCGCCGATGCGGTCGAGTCGCTGCTCGTCGCGACCGTCACGCTCAAACACACGCAGTCCAACTCGATCTGCGTCGCGATGGCGGGCCAGGCGATCGGCGTCGGGGCCGGGCAGCAGTCGCGCATCGCGTGCACCCGCCTGGCCTGCGACAAGGCCGACCGGTTCATGCTCAAGCAGCACCCCAAGGCGCTGGCGCTGATCGATCTGTTTAAGGACGGTGTCAAACGGCCGGACAAGGTCAACGCGATCGACCAGTTCGTGCGCTACCACGAGCTGGACGAGATCGAACGCGGCGGGCTGCTAGGACTGCTCACAGGCGAGCCGGACCCGATCACACCGGGCGAGGCCCGCGGCTGGTGCGCCAACTTCGGCGGCGGGCGGCTGGCGCTCTCCTCGGACGCGTTTATCCCCTTCCGCGACAACCTCGACCGCGCCGCCCGCAGCGGCGTCAAGTACGTCCTCCACGCCGGCGGCTCGGCGCGCGACGGCCTGGTCACCGACGCGGCGAACGAGCACGGGATGGTGATGGCGCTGTCGGGGCTAAGGTTGTTTTTGCATTGATCGTTATAAACGCACGCCTGTTGCGAGTTCGAGCTTGGTCAGACAGCTGTCGCAGATCGTGTCGCCGACCTCGGTGGGGAACAGGTCGTCGATCGCGTCGGTGTAGTTGATGATCTCGTCGACGGTGTGCCACCGGCCGAGGTGGTCGAGCTTCTGGCACAGGCCGCACTGCAACAGATCCGGCCGGGCGGGGTAGGCGACGTGGGTGAAGTAGATCTCGCGTCGCCGGGGCTGGTCGTGCAAGAGCTCGCTGCGGAAGCGGACCGACCCGCCTTGACCGGGCACGAGGACCATGCGCATGTAGCGGATCGCGCCGGGGCTGTCGCCGCGGTAGTTGAAGGCGATCTTCCGGCCGGTCGTGCGGGCGTGGTGGAGCAGCGCATCGTAGAGGCGCTGGGTCGCCCCGCCGTGGATGAAGTCCCACAGCGATCGCCCGAGCACGTACTCGTCATCCAGGCCGACCGCCATGCGCTCACGCGCGGCGGCGGACCAGTGCGGGCAGACCTGCGCCACCCGGTCATTGCGGTCAAGCCGGTAATCGAGATCGACCTGATACGAGCCGAGCCTGCTCACCATGCGACAGCCCCTGTGCAGAGCCCTCCGAGATGATCCGGTGCCGCAACGGCCGCGGCCGAGTCGGGAACACGCTCCTCGCCCGGCCAGCCGCCGGCGTGACCGATCGCGCGTCCCAGTGATGGGAATACTTCAAGCATACCCCGCGCCCCGGCGTGAGGGCAAGCCTTTTTTATCGGGGCCGCGGGCAAAGCGGCCCAATCGCGAAAAAAGCCTTGGAAGAAGGGCTGGCGGACTTAAAATGAGGGCCGCTACTGACAAAAAGGAGCTTGTCATGCCGCACCTCCCCCGCCGACTGATCGCCTGCGTCGCCGCCCTGCTACTGGTCCTGTCCCTGGGCGGCTGCCACTACGACTACGGCTACTACAGCGTCGGGTACTCGTACGGCTACGACTGCTCGCCGAAGTACCACAACGACTGGGGCTGCGACTACGGCTACTCCTCCGGCCGGTACCACGCGCCCTGCGACAGCGTCCGCTTCCGCACGGGCTACGGGTACCGCAGCGGCTACGGCTACAACAGCGGGTACCGGTACAGCGGCCGGCCGTGCCGTTGAGCGGATTCCGATACACCGGCAAGTCGAGTTGTCATTGAACCCTGCCTGCGGCTTGGCTGCTGTACCCTTAACGACCACTCCAAGGAGCCCAAGCCATGCCACTGTCCGCCCGCTGGTGCCTGCCCATCCTGCTCGCGCTCGTCACCGCGCCCGCATGGGCGGACGGCAAGGTCTTCGCGCCGGCCAGCTACAAGGAAAAGCCCTACGCCGGGTCGCTTGAAGAGACCGCGCAGGAAGCGATCCTGATCTTCCACAAGGGCGATGAAGACCGCAGCGCGCGGCAGGACATGATCCTGAAGATCAGCGTCGAAGGCGAGGTAGACAACTTCGCCTGGGTCGTGCCCCTGCCCAATGCGCCGAAGACGGGCAAGGAGGACGCGGCGCTGTTCGGGGAGCTGCACGGCTACGTCCAGGCCCGCCTCGCGGCGCAGAGCCGCTCACGCAGCGACTCGAAAAACGGTGCCGACAAGGCAGACGCAGCCGACGAGGCGGAGGGCGACGTCGAGCTGCTCTCACAGGAAATCGTCGGCAGCTACGACGTCGCGGTCCTGCGCGAGAACAAGGCCGGCGCCCTGAACACCTGGCTGAAGGACAACGGCTACCGGCCGGTCGAGGACGCCGAGGATGTGCTGGGTTTCTACCGCGAGAAGGGCTACGTCTTCGCCTGCGTCAAGGTCACGGACGCGGAGCTCAAGAAAGGCTCGGCGGTGGACATGCACCCGCTGCGTTTCACCTTCGACACCGGCGGGCGCGACGGCATCTTCTTCCCAATGCGGATGACCGGCCTGCAGGACGAAAACTTCGACGTCAACCTCTACATCTTCTACGACAAGTGGGTCAACGACCGGCTGTCGAAGTACGGCTTTGTCCACCGCGGCTTCACGCTCCGTTGGCGGGACTACGACAGCAAGGCCTGCAAGAAGAACGCGGGCAAGACCTGGTCCGACCCCCAAGGCGACCCGTACCTGCGCGCCTACGCCGGGCGCATCCCCGAGACGACCAAACTCTTTCAGAAGCTGCACCCTGGCAAGCGGTTCTACCTGACCAACCTCTACGCGCACGACCTGCGGCCGAGCGACATCCGCGCCTGGTCCGACGACCTGTGGCTGTTCCCCTACTACACCAACCGCGAATTCGTCCCCTACGATGCGCGCGAGGGCGGCCCGGCGGCGCGTGCTTGCGCTGATTGATTCACCGGCATGACGCCAGTCCTGACTGCCGATACGCAGATCGCCGCGCCCAACGGGTACGGCGTTTTTTCTTCGAACAGGCCGAACACCACAGGGTTCTCAATCACGGCCCGCATGCCGACCTTGTCGCTGCGCCACCGAGTCAGCCCGATGGCTGGGTAGTGGGTCAGTATGAGCAGGTGGATAGGACGTTGATGCAATCGATTGACAGATAATGATAATTCATTATCATATAGTTCATGCGACGCCGCTCCCGACACCGCGAAGCGATCCAGGACACCCTCCGCTCGGCCGTGGGCCCGTTGTCAGCAACCGATCTCCATGAGCGGCTTGCCGACTCGGGCATCGGCCTCGCGACGGTCTACCGGCTGCTGAATGAGGGACTGGAGGACGGTGATCTGGTCACAGTCGGTCTGCCCGGCGGGCCGAAACGTTTCGAGCCCGCCGACAAGCCGCACCACCACCACTTCGAGTGCGTGGCCTGCCACAAGGTGTTTGACGTGATGGGCTGCCCCGGCGGGATGGACCGCCTGGTCCCAGAGGGTTTCACGCTCGAACAGCACGAGGTCATCCTGTCCGGCCGGTGTGACGCGTGCGCGTGACGAGAGAGACGCAACGGTTTCGCCATAGGAACAATGATGGTTCAAACAGAAACCCACAAACTCCCCGTCACCGTCTTGTCCGGCTTCCTCGGCGCGGGCAAGACGACGCTGCTCAACCACGTCCTGAACAACCGGGAAGGCCTGCGTGTCGCGGTCATCGTCAACGACATGTCGGAAGTCAATATCGATGCCTCGCTCGTCCGCGACGGTGGGGCGTCTTTGTCACGCACCGAAGAGAAGATGGTTGAGATGACCAACGGCTGCATCTGTTGCACGCTGCGTGAGGACCTAATCATCGAAGTCCAGAAGCTGGCCAAGGAAGGCCGGTTCGACCACCTGCTGATCGAGTCCACCGGCATCGGCGAGCCCATGCCCGTCGCGGCCACCTTCTCCTTCCGGGATGAAGCTGGCCAGAGCCTCAGCGACCTCGCCGCGATCGACACCATGGTCACCGTGGTCGACGCGGCCAACTTCCTCAACGACTTCGACAGCCGCCAGGACCTCAACGACCGCGGCATGGGGATGGGCGACGAGGACGAGCGCACGATCGTCGACTTGCTCACCGACCAGATCGAGTTCGCCAACCTGATCGTCATTAATAAGTGCGACCTGGTCGAGCCCGACGAGGTGAAACGGCTGGAGGGCATCCTCCACCACATGAACCCGGACGCGAAACTGATGCTGACCGTGCAAGGCCGCATCGACCTCCAATCCGTCATCGGCACGGGCCTGTACAGCGCGGATGAAGCGGCCATGATGCCCGGCTGGGCCAAGGAACTCGACGGCGATCACACACCTGAGACCGAGGAATACGGGATCGGCAGCTTCGTCTACCGCCGACGCCTGCCGTTCCACCCCAAGCGTCTGATGGACGCGATCGGAAACGGCCTGGACGGCGTGGTCCGCTCAAAGGGCTACCTCTGGCTCGCCTCCCGGCCGCAGTACTGCGGGGTTTGGTCGCAGGCCGGCTCGTCCCTGCAGTTAGACCGGGCGGGCTATTGGTTCGCGACCATCCCCAAGGAGAACTGGCCGCAGGACCCGGAAACCCGGGCGTGGATCGATAAGCACTGGGACGACGTCGCAGGTGACTGCAGGCAGGAGATCGTCTTCATCGGCATGGGGATGGACCGCGAGAGGATCGAGGCCGACCTGGATAAGGCGCTGATCACAGATAACGAGTTGGCCGCCGGCCCAGAGCACTGGTCTCGGTTTGAGGACCCGATCCCGAGTTGGGATCGGGAAGCGGTGGAGCAAGTGCCCGCCGGTTAAGCGGCCTGGCCAGTCCACGGGGGCCAGAGCATCACAGCGCGCCATACCGATGATTGAGCGATTACGACAAAGCACAACGAAGGCCAGGCCTTACGACGCCGTCGTGGTGGGCGGCGGCGCAGCGGGTGTCGGTGTGGCGATCGCGCTCAAGGACGCGGGCCTTAACAACTTCGTCGTGCTCGAACGCCGCACGGTCGGGGCATCGTTTGCCGCCTGGCCGAGGGAGACACGGTTTATCACCCCGTCCTTCGCGACCAACTCGATCGGGATGCTTGACCTCAACTCGATCGCGATCGGCGTATCGCCGGCCTACAGCCTTGAGGTCGAGCACCCGACCGGCAGGGACTACGCGGCACACTTGCGGGGGGTCGCGAAGCATTTCCAGCTGCCCGTCCGCGAGGACACCACCGTCCTGCGCATCACCAAGCACGGCGACGATTTCCTGATCGACACCGCCGACGACACGCTGCGTGCCAAACACGTGGTCTGGGCAGGCGGCGAGTTCCAGTACCCCCGCCTGAACGGCTTCACCGGCAGCGAACACTGCCGGCACACCGCGACCATCGAAAGCTATCAGCAGCTCGAAGGAGACGAGTTTGTTGTGATCGGCGGGTACGAGAGCGGGATCGACGCGGCATACCACCTCGCGGATCAGAACAAACGCGTCAGGCTTTTTGATAAAGGGTGCCCGTGGAAAGAAGACACTTCGGATCCGAGCGCCACGTTATCGACGTTCTCACTCGAACGCATGCGGGCGGGCTGGTTCGAGCAATACGTGGAGCTGTTCCCCGGCACGGCGATCGAATCGGTTGCCCGTATCGATGGCCGGTACGAAGTGACCGCGTCTGATGGGCGTTGGTTCCATACCGATACCCCACCGCTCCTGGCGGGCGGGTTTCAGGGCAGCCACAGGCTGGTCGCAGACCTGTTCGAGAAGCGCGAGGACGGCTTCCCGCTGCTGAACGAGAATGATGAATCGACGCTCGTGCCGGGGCTGTTCCTGTGCGGCCCGGCCGTGCGGCACGGCAGTCACATCTTTTGTTTTATCTACAAGTACCGCCAGCGCTTCGCCGTGGTGGCCAAGGCGATCGCCAGTTCCCTCGGCCTCCCGGCGGATCACCTGGAACACTATCGCAAATGGGGCATGTACCTCGATGACCTGTCCTGCTGCGGAGAGGAGTGTGTCTGTTGAGCCAAAACATGGCAACAGCATCGAACGCCGTCCCTACCAGGACCCGGCCCGCCTGGCTTGGCCGCGTCCTGCGGGTTGAGTGGCTTGGCCAAACCATCGCCAGCCTGTGCTGGATCATCAGTGTCTTCGTCTATGAGATCAGCGGCCCCGGCGACGTGCTCCAGCTCTGCGCCGCGTCGGCCTGGCTGATGGCCAACATCGCGGTCGCCGTGGCTCCCCAAAACGACTGAGATGACAACGGCGTTACAAACAGATGGTCGGGCCTGCCATGTACAGCCCGCAGACCTGTTCAGCCAGCAGATCTGGTGCTGGGGCCGCGACATCATGCGGCCCGAAGGCAACTGGCTGCTCGAGATCGGCTTTGAGAGAATCGAGCCGCCGGCCAACCGCACGGAGTGCCCGAGCGTCTACAAGCTCGAACTCCCACGGGGCCGGTGTGTTGTGCTCCGCGGCTTCGGCGTCTTCTATGGCGACCCGGACCGGGGCGGCATCTTCCTCCCCCGCTACCAGTTCCAGCCCCGGTGCACCAAGCATGCAAGACTCGATCACCTGCCCTGGACAAAGCAAGACCTCCCGACGTTGAAAAGACGGACCCGATCCCGGCAGCAAACCAGTGCGGCACTCATGTCGGACCTGATCGATTGGATCGGGTGCTATGAGACACGCGTCGCAGAACAGCTGGGTGTTGCGTACCGGCGAGAAACGCTGGATGGATGGGACGACGGAACCAGGCCTGTCGTGCCCGCAGCGGGCATGACTTCGGCATGGCACGATTTGTCGTCTCGAATCGCGTCTGACTCCAATACCCTCCAGCATCGTCCCCACCCGGCGCTGTCAGCCTCCGAAACCAAATTGCACCGCGTTTGAAAACCTCTTGCCTCTTTAAGAAAGGACATTAACAATGAAGATACTGACTGCACTTGCCCTGGCTGGTTTTTTGCTCATCGCTGGCTGCGCCGACTCAGAAACGACGCCCAGTACGAGCATCGCCGATGCAAGCCACCGCGTCGAGGCCAGCGTCAGCGGGATGGACTGTGGCGGCTGCACCAGCCACGTCTGCGGCGCCGTCGAGCAGATCGCGGGCGTCACCGGCGCGACCGCTGACCTGGAGGCCGGCAAGGTCTTCATCGCGCTGGAAAAAGATGCCGACACCAACGCGGCCAAGGCCGAGATCGAGAAAGTCATCACCGGCCTCAGCGATGGGAAATTCACCGTCGGCGGCATTGAGACCTTCACGCCTGACAAGAAGACACCGAACGAAGCCGAGGCCGCAGATCAAGGCCAGGAATCCCATGAAGACGCCTAGTCCGCTTCGCCACGAAGCACTACACAGACAGACCCCGAGTGTGTCCGGCTGCAACGCGGTGCTTGAACAGCACCGCGTTGTTTGTTCCAGTAAAGAATCGGGGTGGCAGGATTTGAACCTGCGGCCTCTACATCCCGAGCGTAGCGGTGATTCGATTACAGGGTTTTGATATTGAACGCGTTACACATCCTTGTGAAGCAACAGGGACAAGGATGGGACCCGAATAAGCAGTATGCCTATATGAGCTTTGCAGCGCAGGCGGGCCAAATAGATCGCGGCTCTTGCGGCTGCTATTCGTGCCCGATCGGGATCGCGATCAACTGTTTGTTCCCCTGTTCGTCCTTCTCGATGGCGACCGCGTCGTATAGCGAACCGGTCGCGGTATAGGCGCGGTATTCCAGCCGGCCGCCTTTGACGTCGATCACCTGGAAGAACTGGGTGTTCTCAGCGGTCTTGGCCGTAACCAGCCCGTGTTGCTGCTGGAACTGGCCCAGGCCTTCCTGGTCAATCTCGTACATCTTCGGCCCACTGACCGAAGTGACGTAGACTGTGCCTAGCGCGTCTTTTGGCTCAGCGTCAGTGGAGCGCCTGGGTGTCTGACCTCGAGCATAGGTGTGGTCGTGGCCCTGCAGCACAAGGTCCGCGCCCATCTTCTCGAGAATCGGCTTCCACTTGTCGCGCGTGTTGCTCTGCTTCTCCCCGCGGCTTGGCGCGAAGACGGGGTGGTGGAACGTCACGACCCGCCAGCGGTAGTTACCCTCGTCGAGCTTTTGCTTGAGGTATACCGCCTGTTCCTCAACCTTAGTGATGGAGTTGAGCACGATGACCTGCACGCCCTGGTAGACGATGGTGTAAACGGACTCGTGCAGTTCCTCGGGCAGGCTCTCCTCGACGGGCAAGGTGAATTGCGGCCGCCAATGGATCGACGCCCGCCTGGGGTGTTCTTGGCCATCAAGCATGAGCTTGCCATATTCGTGGTTGCCCATAACGGGCACGCCGGCCGTCTCCGCGTGCAGGTGCCCGCCGGCCGTCATCCACTCGGCCCATTCGTGATCGGCGTGGGCTTGATCAACAAGGTCGCCGGCGTGGATTGCAAAGCTCGCGTCCGGTGCGGTGCGATGGGCCATGCGGATCACGCGCGACCACTTGCTGTGCACTTCGTTCTGAGCGTCCCCGAAATACAGGAAACGGAAGGGCTCGGCCTGGTCCGACGCCGTGCGGAACTGGATCCACTCGGACCACCGTTTGCCGTCGCCCACACGGTATGCGTACAGCTTGTCCGGCTTAAGTTCGTTGAACACCACGGAGTGGTAGTGCGTCGTTTTATTGAAAGGTTTACCGTTGTCGTCGAGGGTCAGCGCTTCGGTGGTTGCATCGTAACGTCTTGCTGCTTCCGGAAAACTCGGGGCATGCGTTGCGACAGCGATCTCGGCGTAAGCCCGCGCGACACTCTTATCGGTGCGCCAGGTGACTGCGCGCGAGGTCGCGGGGTCGCCGTGAAAGGTAAGGAAGATTCTGTCCGGGTCAGGGCTGGCGACTTCCCAGTGCCTCGCGCCCGCTGTCTCGTGCGCTGCTGTAGGGCAAGCGATACAGAGCAGAGTGATCAATCCAACCATTATTTTCATCTGAGACAGCCCATGTGAAGCAGCACGAAGCCAAACCGATGCCATTACGATTGTCCCCAAGATACCCGCGGACTTGCCCCCTGAAAACCAGTCAACAGAGAGTGCCTGGCTTGTACAAGCCTTGCGAAACAAAGCGGCTCCCGTTACGGGGGGCCGCGATACCGGGCCGGGAGGGGTAATCGGGGTGACAGGATTTGAACCTGCGGCCTCTACGTCCCGAACGTAGCGCTCTACCAAGCTGAGCTACACCCCGTAGCTGGCGCGGTCGGTCGATCCTGCATGCAACCGCGAACCGCAGAACGTAGCAGAATCGGGCCTCTGCGGCAACCGATTCGCTCAGGCCTCGACACGCTGCGCCTCGCGGCACAGCGAGGCGGCGAGTTCGCTGGGCGTGACCGTGCCCTCGCCGGCGGGGAGCATGATCGGCTCGTCCGCGCGGAGCTGTCGGCGGAGACGCTGGTCGGCGGTGATCACCGTCGAGTGGTTCTTCCGCCCCATCGCGTGGGCGATCTCCGGATAACTCATCGTCGTCAGCTCACGCGCCAGGTAGACCGACAGCGAACGAGCCAGGACCAGGAATTTGTGGCGCGAGGAGCCGGCGAGCTGGCCGGGCTCGACACCCAGGCGGGCGCAGACGATCTTGACGATCGTGCTGAAGCGCACCGGCTTGCGGACGATGGGCGTGTTGAAATCCGGCAGCTGTTCCACGAGTTCTCTACCGACGACTAGTGGTCGGCCGGGCGTTGTAGGCTTGCCCCGCCCGGGCAGGGACGCGAGAGCGTGCAGCTGCGAGAGCAGGCCCTCGATCTCGCGGACCGAGCCGTCGTAGCGCGTGCCCAGCAGGTCCAGCACGGCGGGCTGGAGGACCAGGCCGCGGCGGCGGGCGAGTTCGGTGAGCACGGCGCGGCGGGTCGCCGAGTCCGGCTCGGTCATCTCGACAACCAAACCGCGGACGCAGCGGGAGACGAGCGCCTCGGAGAAGCTGCTGATGCGCTTGGGGTGCTTGTCGCTGGCGAGGATGATCCGCGCGCCGGCCAGGTCGTTTTCCTCAAAACAACACAGGAACTCGGTCTGGGTCTTCTCCTTGCAAGCCAGGAAGTGGACATCGTCGATCGCCAGCAGGTCCAGCCGGCGGATGCGCCTGCGGAAGGCCTCGAGCCGGTTGCCACGCACCGCGGCGATGAAGTCGTTGGTGAACTGCTCGGCGGTCAGGTAGAGGATCTTGACGCCGGGATTGTTTTGTCGCGCCTGGGCGCAGATACCTTGCAGCAGGTGGGTCTTGCCCACGCCGCAGCCGCCGTGCAGGAACACCGGGTGGTTGGCGGTGGGGTCGTGTAGATCGGCGGCGCGTTGCGCTGCGGCGTAGGCGAGCTGGTTAGACGGGCCGGTGACGAACTGGCTGAGGCGGTGCTTGTACGCGTCCTTCTGGCCGAGCGGGCGGTTTGGCGCGGGACTAACAGGCTTGATGTGGGCCTCGCCGTCCGAGGGCGGCATATCAACACGCGCTACATCGACGGCTGCGGGTACCGCTGGTGCCAGCGCGGTGTTGCTGTTAACACGCAGTTCCAGCGCGACCTCGTCGCCGGTGGCCTCCTGCGCCGCGGCGCGCAGGTCCGGGCCGAAGTGCCGGTCGATCCAGTTGCGCGCGAACTGGGTGGGGACGGTGACGGTGAGGCGGTGATCCCGCTCCCGGTATTCGAGGCAGGCGCTGCCATCAAACCACATGCTGAACTTCTGCGGCCCGAGCTGCCTGCGTAGCGAGTCGGCGATGCGCGTATCGATATCAATCGCGTGGGTGGTCGCGGTCACGAGCACTCCTCGTAGGATAGCGCCGGCCGGGGTCCCGTCGGAATCCGGTCGGTCGGTGTCTGGATTTTCGGCAGAGACGCTCTTCTCTGACCGGCACAAAGGCGGGTCCGTCCGGGCTGACCTCGATTCGGCCGGGGTGAAACGGGCACTGCGGTCTTGCCCGATCGGCCGAGAGGTGCGTGCGGTTGTCCGTAACCGACAAGCCAAAAGATAGAGACTTGTCACGAAGATTCAAGCCCCCGTTTGGGTCGGTTAGGCCGCTTGACAAACCAAATCGCGTCTCGCGCTAGCGTGAACCGCGAAAAATAATTTTTATCCACCGCCAACACACGGCGAACGCGCTGTGGAAAAGGGGTGTGTTGTTTTCTCTTGGCTTGCAAGGGAAAACACGGCGAAACACAACACAGGCTTATTACACGCATGCCAGGCCGTGCGCCACGCGCTACGCATGATGCAAGATGAAGTGTTGTTCGGATGCGCGGCGCCAGTGCGTGTTATGCGCCGGTTTTTGTGCATCAGCGCGGCAGCACGTACGCGATCTTGCGGGACGAAGCGCGGAAGCCCAGCGCGTTGTAGAGGCGCACGGCCGGGTCGTTGCGGTCGTCCACCGCGAGGTACAGCTTTGTGCCGCCCTGGCGGGCCGCCTCGGAGACGGCGTAGCTCATCAGCCGCCCGCCGATGCCCCTGCCGCGGTACCCCGGCGCCACGCCGAGGTAGACCAGCTCGTGCCCCGCGCCCTGGGCGACCCGGGCCAGCAGCAGCACCGCGATCGGCCGGTCGTGCTCATCGAAGTAGGCCAGCCAGTTGTCGGGGTCGAACCGGCCGGTGCCGCGGTGGCCGGCGATGATGTCGTCGATCCGCCGCATCCCGACCAGGCCCGGGCAGTCGAGGGTGTCGATGTAGCTCGCCTCGATCGTGCGTGCGAAGTCGGCGTGCGTCTCCGGGCCGTAGGTGGCGATCCTGGGCACCGCGCAGCCGCCCAGCGAGACCGGGCGTGGCACGCGGTGCTCGCCGGGCTCGATCGCCCGCTGCATGTAGATCAGCTTTGCCAGCCGCGTCAGCCCGGCGCGCTCGAGGACCTGGCCCTCGACGACCTGTCCGGGATCAACCAGCGACTGCACGACGCTCACACCCTCCCGCCCCGGGCCGTCGCACACCGCCCGGATCAGCCGGACGACCGCAGCGGTGTCGCGCCAGCCGGTCGCCTGGCCGACGAACAGCATCGCCGTGGCCCCGTGGTTGGGCACCAGCAGCACCGACCCGAGCATCCGCCCGCCCTCCGCGGCGATCCACAGGGCGCTGAGGTCCAGGCCCTGCATCTCGGCGAACCGCAGGAAGTGGTCCACTGCGGCGTCTTCTTCGCGTGGCCGGCCGGTC
>JANQKT010000040.1 GCA_028280965.1 Phycisphaeraceae bacterium | reverse complement strand
GGCGGCCGCCTCGTCTGGCTCGTAACCGTTGATGACCACGCCCGCGACGCGCACGCCCGCATCTTGCAGCGCTTTGACCGTCAGGGCCGTGTGGTTGAGCGTGCCCAGCCCGGCCCGGGCGACGACGAGCGCGGGCAGTCCGAAGCAGCGCGTGTCCAGCCAGGTCGCTTTCGGCTTCGCCGGGTCCAGCGGGACCATCACCCCGCCGGCGCCCTCGATGACGACCGCGTCGCCGTAGGATTGCAACTGTTCGAAGGACGAACGCACCGCGTCCCAGTCGATCGGCGTCCTGTCCGTCTCCGCCGCCACCGCCGGCGCGACCGGTGCGCGGAACCGCACCGGGTTGATCACGTCTAGCGGCAGCCTGCAATCCGCGAAGTGCGCGAGCGCCTCCGCGTCATCATTGACCAGCCCGCCCCGCTCCTTCCGGCAACCGGTCGCGAACGGCTTGCCCACCGCGATGGGAGCGCCCGGCCGCTGCCGCCGCAGCGCCGCCGCGATCGCGCAGGCCACGACCGTCTTGCCCACGTCCGTGTCCGTGCCGGCGATGAACAGGCCCGGCGCGTTGAGGGTGATGCGTGGCGGCATGGCGGGATCATAACGCCCCAACGTCCGAGAACCCTCATCCGATAGCGCGCAGCGCCGATTGATTCCCGCCGACCCGCCCCCGCGCACGATGAACAGGGTTGGACTCATCCTTTCCGATCCCCGCAGGAGCGCCGCGATGGTCACGCAGAACGACATCGATCAGATCGAAACCGAGCTCCAGCAGCTCCGCACCCTGCTGATGACCTCGCGCGAACGCGTCCGCCCGCGGCTCGACGCCCTGGTTGAGAAGACCGAACAGCTCCAGCAGGACGGCGCCGACTCGGTCTACCTGCCGACGATCAACAACGTCCACAAGCTGCTGCTGTCCTTCCGCCGGGGATTTGAGGTCAACGACAAGCTGCGGAAGATGCGGGCGTGAACCCCAAGAACCCGCCACGCTGATGGCAGGCTCGAAGAGAGCGTCGGCGAAGCCTCTGCCTCCGATCCGCTTCGAGACTTCACACACCCCACCGTTAGTTAAGGCGTGCCATGACCAGCGTCCGGCGGCTGTTCCTGCTGCTGGCGTTGCTGCCGTTCTTGCTCCTCTTGGTGCATCTGCCTGGCCGCTTCGCGCGCCGCCTGCAACGCCGGCAGCAAGACGATAACCGCAAGCAGCACAAAGCCCACGTGTAGACAGATCCCCGTAATCGCGGGCACCATGATCCCGCGTTTGCCGTACGTCCCCATCGCGCATAACGACGCGGCACCCGCCGCGATCCCGCTCAGCATCAACAGCAACGCAAAGATGCCCGGCAGCATGCGCGTGATGGCCTCATCATCGGGGTGCCCGCCGCCTGATGGGTTGGCGAGTACAACGCTCAAGCAGGTCGGAACGAGCAGCAGCGCGATAAACGACATCCACGCGTACTTCGCGGCCTTCACGGGCCAGGGTTCATCACGATCTTTGCGTCGGGGTCGTTCAAACATCAGGCCGCCCCCAGCACTTCCCGCACATCCACGACCTCCATCCCCGCTTCTCTTGCCGACGCGATGCCCGGGTCGGCGTCCTCGTACGCAACGCACTTCGTCGGGTCTACGCCGAGCAGCTCCGCCGCACGCAGGTACGTCTCGGGGTGCGGCTTGTGGTGCTGCACATCGTCGGCCGAAACAATGTGGCTGAACAGGTGGCCCACGCTGACCTGCGCGATCGTCTTGTCCGCCGCCTCCCGACGCCCGCCGGTCGCAATCGCCATGGGCAGCCTGCCGTGGTTCTCTTCGGCGATCGCGACGACCGCATCGATGCGTTTGACCTCTGAGATATAAGGGAAAAAGGCCTCGTACTTCGCCTTGGCGATCGCGTGGCCATCGACGTCGATGCCCTGCTCCTCGGAGAGCATCTCAACGATCTTCAGCGTCGCCATGCCGCCGCAAGCGTAGAACTTGTCCTCCGGGAAGGCCAGGCCGGTCGGCTTGAGCACCTCCAGCCAGGCGAGGTAGTGCGCCGGCATCGTGTCCGCGAGCGTGCCGTCGAGGTCGAAGATCAGGGCTTGGGGTTGCATCATGTCTCTATCCATCAGTACGGCCGTTTCATCTCTCATCCAATCGGGCGGGTTGAACCACAGAGGCGCAGATTGTGTGGAACAAGGCGAACAAGACATGCTGAAACCACAGATGCACACGGATACACACCGATGTAATGATCATTTGTATTGATCTGTGTTTATCCGTGTGGATCTGTGGTTACGGTTCGCCTTCCTCCGCGCACTTAGCGCCTCCGCGGTTTAATCGGTTGGATCGGGGGTCGCCGCCCCGCACTCCGGGCACGCGCCGGACGAGGCCCGCAGATCATACCCGCATCGCTCGCACCGCTCGCCCGGGCCCGTCGGCGGTCCAAACATCTTCGGCGCCAGCGCGTGCCACACCAGCCCGAGCACGATCAGCCCGCAGCCAACCAGCCAGACCGCCGGCTCGACCCACCACGCCAGGAAGAAGCACCCGCCCAGCCCCGCGTACGCGAAAACCCTTGGATACAAGCGGTTTTCAACAGGCAGCCGCAGCGCCGCGAGGTTGGTGATCCCGTAATAGATCAGCACCGTGAACGCGGAGAAGGACCAGGTTGTTTTGATATCACCGATCAGCGTTAAACCGGCGATGAGCAAACCGACACCGATCACGGCGGGGACCGGCGTCGTGCCCGAGGTGTTGACGTTCGCAAACAAGCCGGGCACGTCGCGCCGACGCCCCATCGCGAGCAGCACCCGCGACAGGCCGAGGATGAGGTTCAGCAAGACGCCGAGCATGGCGGTGATGCCTGCAAGACCCACAACATAGACTTGCCAAATCGGGAACTCTAGAGTCAGTGATACATGATCAAGACTTGAAACCAGGAGCTTATATGTATGACCCCTTATTGGACTCACGAATGTTTTTGATGCTAACGCCGCAACCACAACACCCACAAGAGAGTACAGCAGCATCGAGATCAACAGCGTGACAACGATCGCGCGTGGAATCGTGGTTCGCGGCTCTCTGACCTCTTCTCCAAGCGTAGCAATCCTGCCGTAACCGGTATAGGCAACAAACATCAGCGGAGTTGCAAGTAAGACAGCCCACCAATAACCCTTTGATGAGACTTGGACAATCGGGCGCAAATCGGATAACTCAAGCACACGCCTTTCATTGATTGATAGGCCGGACCCGATCAAGAATGCAATCAAGCCAATCAATGTGATCGATACGATGGCTGCATTGAAGGTCGCAGAACGGCGTAAGCCAGTCACGACAAGGCCCGTTACGATAGCAACAATGCCTACAGAACCAATAAGCAGAACCAATTGGTGTTGTCCCAAATGGATAGCGCGTACTGTTAATTCACAGACCATGAGCGCCGCCGTCGCCGCGCTCGCGCTTTTTGCCAGCAGAAACATCCAGCCCGCGGTAAAGCCGAGTTTCGGGTGCAGGAACTTGTAGCCGTACTCGTACGTCCCGCCGGCGACGGGGTGGGCGGCGGCGAGCTGGGCGCTGCTCAGGCCGTTGCACAGCGCGAGCACCGCGGCGAGGACGATCGCGATGACGACCGCCGGGCCGGCGATGCCGGCTGCGATGCCGATCGAGACGAACACGCCCGTGCCCAGGATCGAGCCGAGCCCGAGCAGCACGGCGTGGAACAGACCGAGCTCGCGCTTGAGTTCACGATGTTCGGCGGCCTGCGGCATGCGCGGGACATCGTAGCAACGCCTTGCGGGCGTAGCCGCCGACAAAAAAAGAGGCGCTTAGCATTTCACACCCCGACCTTGTCGCCCTTGTCCTTGCCCTGCTTTTTCCCGGGCTCATCGATGTTGTGCTCGCCGGGCTTCTGGTAGACACGGATGTAATCGACCTGCATCCAGGCGGGGTAGTCCTCGGCGGCGGGCTCGCCGACCCACTTGCCCTGGACCTGCATCGACAGGATGAAGAAGAACGGCTTGATGAACGGGTACTGCGTCTCGTCCTTGTCCGGCAGGTTGGGGTACCTCAGCGTCGGCTCGCCGTTGGCCAGGAAGGTGACGTGCCGGTCGTCCCACTCGATGCCGTAGGTGTTCCAGCGGTCGCGTTCGATCTCGGCGGTGATGTATCGTTTGGGCGTGTCGGTCTTATCGACGCGGAGGGTGTAGTGGGTGTGGACGGTTTGGTAGACCCGCTGCTCGAAATTCAGGTGCTCCATGATGTCGATCTCGCCGTACTGCTCCCTGGACTGCTGATAGTCGTTGCTGAGCATCCAGAGCGCCGGCCAGGCGCCGCGGGCCGAGAGGAAGCGGGCGCGGATCTCGACCTTGCCGTAGGTGAACGAGAACTTGCCGCGGCTGGTGACCCCGGCGGTCAGGTAGGGCTGGGCGTCCGGGTCGGTTTCGGCTTCCGGGTTCTGGACGGCGTGCAGCGTCATCACGCCGCTGCGGAAGGTGAGCAGGTCCGGGTCCAGGGACATCATGTTGGCCCAGTCGCTGCGGGTCCGCGGGGTGCGCGACCACTTGGTCTGGTCGAGCTTAGGCCCATTAAACTCGTCGTGCCAGACCAGGTCCCAGCCTTCGTACTGCGTGGGCTCCTCGGCGGGCTTGCCCTGCGCGGCGTTGCCCGCAAGGGTGCCGGGCAGGCTGAGCAGGATCGCGAACAGGCAGCTTGCAGTCATCGGGTCTCTCGGTTCTGGTCTCTTGTCGTAGTGCCGACGGCTTTGGCCCGCTTCTATTACGCAGGCAACACGGTCGGGTCGCTTAGAACGGAACCGCGGTTCAATCCGGCTGATCGGATTGCTGCAAGACCACCCAGCGCGCCCGGGGCCGGACGCCCGGCGACGGGTCGCGTGGGTACAGGCCGGCGGGGGTGTTGGACAGGCCGATCGTCGCGTTGACACGCGTGAAGCCGGCGCTGCCCAGGTCCAGCAGCTTCGCGGTGGAGGCGAAACCATCGACACGCAGGGCGAGCACGGCGTCTTTGTTGTTCGGCGCGGGGATGCCCGCGGTCAGGTCGCCGGTGACGGTGAGCGTGGTCGCGGGTGCGCCGCACTGGAGGGTGCCGCCCGCGTCGCCGTCGATGATGAGTGTCGCGCTGCCGGTCGCGCCGATGATGGCGTCGCTGGTGCCGCCGACGAACAGGTCGAGCCGGCCGTCACAGATGATGGTGGCGTTTTTCGTGAGCCGGCCGGCGACGACGACCTCGCAGGTGCCGCGGAGCTCGAGCGTGGCGTCGAGGTCGCCGAGGATGTGGACGACCGCGTCGCCGAGGATCTCGATGTCGGCGTCGGCGTCGCCCCGCACGCGGACATTGCCGCGGCCATCGACAAAGACCGGCTCGGCGAGGTCGCCCTGCTGGTCGAGCGCCCAGCCCAGCCCGCGGGTCGAGCCGGTGTGCCAGTACGCGCGGCTGCCGTAGAACGCCTCGCGGTGGGTCGTGCCGTGGTGCGCAACGGCGCGTTCCACGGCGGGCCAGCGCTGCTGATAGATGTCGAGCCGTGCTCGCCGACGCTCGTTGATATCGGGGACGACGCCGAGGTTGACCAGCACCAGATCGAAGCGGTCGATGGATTCAGTCGTCGCGTGCGGGGCGGGCGTCATTGGCGGCGTGCCGGCCGGACTGTTCCTGTTATCCACGCCGTCACCGTTGCCCGGTGCCGCGCAGGCGGATAGAAGCAACACGGCGACGATACACACGGCCGAGGCAAACAAGCCAGGATGCCGGGACTCGGAAGACAAGCGGGGATTATAACGGCGCTGCCCCGCAATGAAGTATCTCAATATGCCCGACCACGAGATAGGCACCTATCTCTGCCACAACTCAACTGCCTCGGAAAACTGCTGGGATTCTGCACGCCATGAACACGGTTTAACCGCTATCACAAGGGGTTCGGGTCAACGATCGTGCGAATCGCAGAAAAAGGCTTGGTGATTCAGGTGTCCGGCTTTACCTTGAAGGCAGGTCCTGCTTCGGCGTATCTGGTTCATCTCGGTCCGTGTCGTCTGCCTGAAAGCGAGGTTTTATGTCGCGTCTGCTGCGGGTCTTGTCGCTGGATGAGTGTCTGGATGATGTCCGCCGGCTGCGTGCGTGCCTGACGCGGCTGGGCGAGCGGCGGGTGTCGGTGCAGCACCTCAGGGAAACGGAGCAGGCGCTGACGCGGCTGCCGAAGATGCGCGCGGACGTGCTGTTTATCGACGAGGACCTGCCGCGGGTGACGGGCGTGGAGACGATCGGCGCGCTGCGCGCCGCGGGCGAGGACCGGCCGATCGTCGCGACGACGCGGGCCGACTGCGGCTACCTCGCCGCGGACCTGATCCGCGCCGGCGCGGACGGCTACCTCGCCAAGCCGGACCTGCACGCCGAGCTGGTACAAACGGTACTGGAGCGCGCGCTGCACGCGGCACGCGGCCGGCAGGCGCGCGACAAGCTGCGGCGGAGCACGGTGAAGCGGATCATCGCCAGGCGCGCGAGACTCTCCTAAATCAACCGGTCAGAACGGGATCCCGAAGAAGTTCGGCTCGTCGTTATTCGTCTCATCGCCCTCTTCGTATTCCCAATCGTCTTCCTCTTCTTCGGGTTCGGGCTCAGGCTGAGGTTGGGGCTCGGGCTCAGGTTTCGGTTGGGGCTTTGGCTCGGGTTTCGGTTGAGGCTCCGGCTCGGGCTTGGGTTCTGGCCTCGGAGCAGGCTTGGGCTCCGGTTTCGGCTCGGGGCGGGTGGCCGGGCCGGTCGTGATTTTCCTGGGGACGTACCGGCTGTAGAAACGCTTATACAACGTAATCAGCGAGGCGCGGTCGCCCTTGGTCTTGTGTGTCTCGCGGTTGTCGCGGACCATGTTGATGAACTCGCCGGGCTCGAGCTTGACGTAGCGCAGGACCTCGGCGAACTCGCTGGTGCGCGTGCGTTTGAGCTTGTCGTAGTTCACCAGGACAAACTCGACGCCGTTCTCCGGGTCCGTGCTCATCACCGCGATGTGCAGGCCCCTGTTCTTCGGGCCGACGTAGGATGCGCCCGCCGACACCCCCTCGGTCTTAAAACCGAGCAGGCGGTAGCGTTTGCCCTGGTACTGCTTCTGCCGCTCGGCCAGCTTCTTGCGCAGCTCGTTCTTCTCCGTGCCGACCTGGTCGCCCGGGATCAGCACGATGTTGCGGACGATCATCTCCTCGGGGCCAAGCACCTTGTCAATCGTGACCGAGTTGATGTGGCCGTAGTGCCCGACCTCGATGTCGGGGATCACCATCGCCGAGGCGATCACCTCGCCGGCCGGGGGCAGGATCTTCTTGTTGTGGCGGATGCCGTTGCGCACATAGCTGTTCACAACAGTCATGCGCTCTTCGGTCTCGTCGTACGTTCGGCCGGACGAGTTCTCCCGCCTTGCCGAGTGGTTGGGCAGGATCACGAAGCGCGACTCGCCGAAGCGGAAGAACTGCGTGCAGAACAGGCGCGTGTAGTTCTGGAAGACCCGGCGTTGATCCCTGTCCAGACCCTCGAGCGGGTCCTGCCGCTGGGCATGCGCCTCGGGCGCGGCCAGCGCCACCACCAGCACCGCGAGGAGCCCGAGAACCCGGAGCCGATACGTTTGCATGATCCGTCCCGAATACTGCATAGAGAGCCGCCTTGTTGAACACCGCCAGAGTTGGACGCCCGGGCCGCCGATGGGTTCCACCGGACAGGATCGAGGGATGGCCCGGAACCGCGATACATGAGGCGCCATGATAATCGAGAAAACTTGCCGGGCAAAGGAAAAACGCGGCGAGTTGAGTCGGGCCGCCGAGGCGATCCGGGTATAGATTCCAGGCCTCACGGGGCCGGGCAGTCCCCACCCGCCAGGGCCCCGCCGCTGAGCCGTCTGATAAACCGGTCCCAGGCATCGACCCGGCGGGCGCTGCCGTCCACCCGCCGCCCGGGCGTCGCGCTGCGTTCGGCGGACTCGTAGATCAGCCCCGCACAACGCCGGCACAGGAAGGCCGGGCCGTCCCGCTCGACAGGCGCAGCCCCGCCATGCGTTGCCGCGATCAGCGTCCAGTTGGGCATCGGCAGGTAGAGCTTGTACACCGCCCGGCCGCAGCCGCCCGCCTGCTCGGGACAGAGCCACTGGAAAACCCTGGACGCTGGTGCTTGAACAGCAGGCTTATCACTTTCAGCCTGATGTGACCCGGGTGCTGAAGCACCCTCAGCCAAGCCAAGCGCCCTGTCCACACGATACAAGCGCTGGACAAACCCATCCTCAAGCCGGTCCACCAAACCAACACGCAGTTCGCCCCAGGCCGGCGACCACACGGCGCCGCCCGGGTCCAGCCCCGTAAAGCCCGGCGTCCAGACCCGCGTCACGCTGCGCTTCGGGTTCGCGCGGTTGTGCTCGTGCTCCAGCATCAGGCGTTTGCCGGCGACACGATAAACGCTCGGCCGACCAAAGCGCGGGTCGTCACCCGCCTCGCGCATCTGGGCTTGGACCGCCTGCCACCAACTCGCCGGCTGATTGCATTGCTTATCTTCCGGGGCCGGGGGCGAGGCCCAGCGGGAGACGGTCGTGCGGTTGACGCCGAACAGGCGTGCGGCTTCGTCTAGCGAGACGCCGGGGTAATCAATACAAACCGGCGCGCACCACGTGCGCACGCGCCCGGCGTCGAGGTTCACCAACCCCTGCGCATTGTCATCCGGGATCCGCTTGTCGTTGGCCCGCAGCACGAGTGACCACGACCGCAGCGGGCGCGTGTAGGTTGGCCCCGCGTGTTTTTGTAGCGCGGCTTCGAGTGCTTTGGGGTTTTCTTTGTAGCGCCCGTAAGCGCGTGCCCAGGCATCCAGTAGTGCCCGGTCCAGGTCGTTGTATCCCATACTGAGGGATCGATCGTCGCGTTGGTGCGCACATTGTTGTGTCGCGGGTGACGCGCAGCGTCCAGAGTTCGATCAGGTTAACCATGCAGATGTCTCTATCAGAATTCGGAACGAGGGACGCTGCGCGTCTCCCGCGACACGGTAAGATCGGTGCATGGTCCGGGCTTATCACTTGATCCTGACCCGTTATGGGTTCTGGCTGCCTAACGACCCGCGCGGGTCTTGGTCCGATTTCGTTCGCAGTTTTGATCTGTACCGCGCCGCAGGGAAGGCGACGCGGGTCTACACCAAGCAATCTGTTGCAAACCGTGCGCACGACCACGCGGCGCGCCGGCGAGCAAAGCGGGCGCTGAAACGCGAGCCCGTCGTCTTCACCGGCCGACAGGCCCGCGCGGTCACCCAGGGTTTCGCGGACTACGCCGGCAAGACCGCGCTGCCCGTATACGCCTGCGCCGTCATGCCCGACCACGCCCACTTCGTCGTCGGCCGGCGCGGCAAACCCATCGAAACCATCGCCGAACAACTCAAGGCCCGCGCGACGCTGTTCCTGAACCTCGCAGGCCTGCACCCGTTCGCGGGCGAGGTGATGGCGAACGGCCGGCCCCCGACGCCGTGGTCGCGCAAGAGCTGGTCGGTTTTTCTGAGTAGCGACGCCTCGATCCAACGCGCGATCGATTATGTCGAGCAGAACCCGGTGAAAGCGGGCTACAAGCCGCAGTGGTATTCGTGGGTTTCTGAGTTCAAGGGATGACAACACACGGTGTCGCGGGAGACGCGGAGCGTCCCGGTTCGGGGCTCGGGAGCGAGGTTTGGGTGACAGATGGTTCGCTCGGGACGCTGCGCGTCTCCCGCGACACGGTTTTGAGAGGAGTTGACGAGCGGGTGCTGGGTGCGCGCAAAAAACAACCCCCGTCGCTTTAGGCGACGGGGGTTGAAAAAGCCGGCGATGACCTACTTTCCCGCAGTGGCAGTATCATCGGCGTACTGGGCTTAACGGCCGTGTTCGGGATGGGAACGGGTGGGACCCCAGCACTATGGTCACCGGCAAAGGGGGGCGATGCCTTTTCAGGCATGCCCGCCTGAGACCCTTTCGGGTCTTGACGGGACAGGTGTTTTTGGTGGGCGGGCGTCTAGGGTCTAGGGTCTAGACTTGCCGCCGAGCGATGAAGGTGGGTTGGGGAACCTTCGGCCGCTTGGCGTAAACGCCGGCTTGTTTTGCTTGGTGTGCGGCAACGTTGGAGTGAAACGTTGTGGGGTGCTTCGTGGACCGACAAGCCGGCGATTGGTTCGGGGTGGAACCGTGTCGACGGTTGTGGGTCGGGATGATGAAGCGATCGACCATTAGTACGGGTCAGCTGAGGGCATTTCGGCCCTTACACCTCCCGCCTATCAACCAGGTGGTCTACCTGGGGTCTCTCACACGGATGTGCGTGCAACACTGATCTTGAGGGGGGCTTCCTACTTAGATGCTTTCAGTAGTTATCCCTGCCGTACTTAGCTACCCGGCGGTGGCCTTAGCAGACCAACCGGCGCACCAGGGGTACGTCCTTCCAAGTCCTCTCGTACTAGAGAAGAATCCTC
>JANQKT010000247.1 GCA_028280965.1 Phycisphaeraceae bacterium | reverse complement strand
CCAGAGCGAGGAAAACGCCGGCCAGCAGTCCGAAGTCATCGAGATCAGCGCCAACTACGTGCAGAAGTTCAACGACTTCAGCGTGGCGGCCTCGGCCAGTTACGGCGAGGCGGATCGTGAAGGCCCGGACACCGCGACCAGCGATGACCGCGAGGAATGGGCGGTCGGCGGCGAGCTCGGCTATGCCGGCTTCGCGTTTGGCATTGCCTACGGCAATGACAACAACGGCGTCGACGACGACGGCGACCGCGAGGATCTGGCCGTCAGCCTGAAGTACGCCACGGGTCCGTGGGGCGTCTCCGTGATGTACGCGACCTCCGAGCTCGAGACGGGTGCGAACAGCGACGACGACGAGTTCGAAGGCTTCGAGCTCGCCGGCAGCTACAACCTCGGCCCGGGTGTGACCATGATTGCCGGCGTGCAATGGGTCGACATCGAGGACGCGGCCAGCGTCGAGTCGCAGGAGAACGAAGCCGTCATCGGTTATGTCGGCACCAAGCTGAGCTTCTAAACCGTTTCATACGGTTTGAAGACGGGGACGGGGCGGATCACCATCCGCCCCGTTTTCCTTTGGGCGTGTCCGGGCGTCCGGTCCGCCGGGGTTGTGTGCCCGTTTCGACACACTCCGCCGTAATCCAGCCCCCCGCATCAGTTGCGCGTTGACTTCGATCCGCCGCGCCGGGATTGTTGCCCAAAACATGTACATGCAATGTACTTCTTGGAAATGACGACGTGAGATCGGGAAAGGTGCGCTCGTGATGAAGAAGTTGCTGTTTGGCACGACGTCGATGGTCGCTGCCGGAATGCTGGCGGGCGGCGCCGTCGCCGCCGACAAGATCCAGCTCGGGGTCGGGGGTTACTTCCAGGCCTTTTTTGCCGTTGGCGACGAGGACGACGGCGATGGCGAGGGCGCCGCGGGCCGGCGCGATCATGGCCTGTTCCGCGAGGCCGAAATCATCTTCAACGGCAAGACCACGCTCGACAACGGGATCGAGGTCGGCGTCCAGGTGCAGCTCGAAGCCGAGACCTGCACGGACCAGATCGACGAATCCTTCATCTACTTCGAGGGCGGCTTCGGCCGCATCAACATTGGCCAGGAAAACTCCGGCCCGTATCTGCAGCACCGTGGCGTATCGTCGGTGGCGGACGGCCTGAACTCGCCGAATTTCCGCTTCTATGCCGCGCCGGCGGGCGCCGGCGTCACGACCACGTCGACGCCGCCGAACCAGACCTCGGACTCCGAGAAGATCACCTATTTCACGCCACGCCTGTTCGGCGTGCAGGTCTCGGCATCCTACACGCCGGACCGCTGCGAGGAACGCAGCCAGTCGACCGGTTCGGGAAGCTGCGGCGGCACCTATTCCGGCTTCCAGAGCGAGGAAAACGCCGGCCAGCAGTCCGAGGTCATCGAGGTCGGCGCCAACTATATCCAGACGTTCAACGACATCAGCGTCGCGCTGTCGGCCAGCTACGGCGAGGCGGACCGCGAGGGCCCGGACACCGCGACGTCGGACGATCTGGAGGAATACGCGTTCGGTGGCGAGCTGGGCTATGCCGGTTTCACGCTGGGCGCGGCCTATCGCAACAACAACAACGGCCTGGACGACGACGGCGATCGTGACGACTACGCGATCAGCCTGACGTACACGACCGGTCCCTGGGGCGCCAGCGTCATGTACGTGATGACCGAGCAGGAGGTCACCGGCGGCGACGAGGACGAGTTCAGCGGCTTCGAGGTCGCGGGCAGCTACAACCTCGGCCCGGGCATCACGCTCGCCGGCGGCGTGCAGTTCGTCGAGATCGAAGACGCGGCCGGTGTCGATGCGCAGGAGAACGAGGCCGTCATCGGCTATATCGGCACCAAGATCAGCTTCTGAAGCGTTTTCCGTTCGTACGGTACCGGCCCGCTCCCC
>JANQKT010000246.1 GCA_028280965.1 Phycisphaeraceae bacterium | reverse complement strand
GCATGATCTTCTCCGAAAAGTCTGCCAATTTTTCGGGATCATGCTCTAGGAGACGATATGCGCATCCTGCACACGGCCGACTGGCAGATCGGCAAACCGTTCCTGCGTTTCGGCGAGAACGCGGCATGCCTGCGCGCGGCCCGGCTCGATGCCATCGAGCGGCTCGGCCGCCTCGCGCTCGCGGAAGGCGCCGCCCATGTGCTCGTCGCCGGCGACATCTATGACTCCGAAACGCCGTCCAATGTCACCTTGCGTGGCCCGCTCGAACGCATGCGCGGTTTCGCTTCGCTTGCCTGGCACCTCCTGCCCGGCAATCACGATCCGCACCGGCCCGGCGGCGTGTGGGAAAGGCTGCGGGCAATCGGCCTGCCGCCCAATGTGCACCTGCATCTGACCCCCGAACCGATTGCGCTCGATGCGCTCGCCTTCCTTCTGCCCGTACCGCTCACCAACAAGGCCGAGACGCGCGACCTCACCGCGCACCTCGCAGAAACCGCAACGCCCCCCGGCGCAATCCGTATCGGCCTTGCCCATGGCGCAATCGCGCAGTTCGGCACGAGCGAGGGCGATGCCCGCAACGCGATCGATCCCAAGCGCGCCGAACAGGCCGGCCTCGATTACCTTGCCCTCGGCGACTGGCACCGCACGCAGGAGATCAACGCACGCACTTGGTATGCGGGCACGCCCGAGCCCGATCGCCACAACAGCCAGACCGCCGGCCGTGCGCTGATCGTGACGATCCCGCAGGCCAGCGCATTGCCCAAAGTCGAGCCGCACACGGTGGGAACCTATCACTGGCGCAGCGAAACGCTCGCGCTGACCGAGCTCGACCAGCTCGCTGCCCGTGAGGCCGCGTTGCGGACCGAAGCCGAGCCGATGTCCAAGCTCGTGCTTGCGCTCGCCGTGACCGGCGCGCTCGCGATCGCGGAGCGCCGCGGCCTCGATCAATGGCTGGAGCGGCTGCAGGCCTCGGTGTTTCACCTCGATGCCGAACTCGACCTGCGCATCCGCCCCGACCGCGATGATCTCGAAGCGATCAATTTCGACGGCGTGCTGCGACGGACCGCCGAGACGCTGAAGAACCGCGCGGGCAACGACGCGCTCCCGCTCGCCGAGCGCCAGGCCGCCGCGGACGCGCTGATGACGCTCTATCTCGAAGCGACGGCCTAGTGTTCCGACTCTGACGGTCCGATCCCGGACCGTCAGCCCGGAACACTAGGTAATTCATTACTTTATGATGCGGCACCAACACTATGAGACGAACTCAAGCGTTGGTGCCACATCACTAGTAGGCAGACAACGCCATGATCATCACCCATATCGCAGTGGAAGGCGTCGGGCGGTTCCGCACGCGCCATGCCGTGAATGGGCTCGGGCCCGGCCTCAACCTTCTGTGCGCACCGAACGAGGCCGGCAAATCGACCATCTTCCGCGCTCTGCAGACCTGCCTGTTCTTTCGGCACGACAGCAACACCAAGGATATCCGGGCGCTTGCCTGCCTCGGCGCACAGCTTCCCGCGGTGATCGATGTCGGTTTCACACGCGGCGACGCCGACTATCGTGTGCAGAAATCGTTTCTGCGCAGCGTTGCGGCCCGCCTCTACAAGTCGGGACGGCTGGTCGCTGAATGCCGCGCCGCCGACGAAGCGGTCTGGTCAGTGCTCGACCTTGATCCCGGCGCCCACAGCTTCGAGGAGTCGGCGTTCGGCTTGTTGTGGGTGCGCCAGGGCCACTCGCTCGAACCGGCCCGGCCCAGCGGGGAAACGCACGCGCTGCTCAGCCGCGCGATCGAGGCGGAGGTCGGCCAGGTGCC
>JANQKT010000123.1 GCA_028280965.1 Phycisphaeraceae bacterium | reverse complement strand
CCGCGGGCCTGGTCAACGCGCTGAGCGCCGAGGAACTCGCCGACCTCGTCGCGTTCATCATGAGCAAGGGCAACCCGAACGACCAGCTGTTTAAGAAGTAGCGCGATCTTCCGTGGCCTATAGGCGGTTTTATCGGCAGGCGCGCATCCGAGGCAACACGCCTTGTGCGTTTGACGATAGAAACGGTGTGTCGGTTGTGCCGCTGAACCAGCCTGTTGATGCTTCCGCCAGTCCGGTGCCAACGCCCGCCGCACGGGCCGAGGCGGCGGCGCGCTCAGTACGGCCGCAATCGAATGATGGCACGCCCCGAGCGACAGGCACGGCCGACGCGGCTTCGGCGCGGGCGACCGATCGTGTGACACTGTCGTCTGAGTCGCAAGAACCGACCAAAAGCCGCGATTCGAATCGTGAGGAGGATGCCGCGGCACCCCGAGGCAAAGACGGCGAGCCGCTGAGCGAGGCGGAGCAGAAGCAGTTGGATGAACTGCAGGCCCGCGACCGCGAGGTCCGTCAGCATGAGCAGGCGCACAAAGCCGCCGCCGGCCCTTACGCGACGTCCGGCCCGACCTATAGCTACCAGGAGGGCCCGGACGGCCGACGCTACGCGGTGGGCGGCAGCGTGGGGATTGATGTGTCGCCCGAGGCGACGCCCGAAGAGACGATCGCGAAGATGCAGGTGGTCCGCCGCGCGGCGCTGGCCCCGGCCGAGCCGTCGAGCCAGGACCGGCGCGTCGCGGCGCAGGCCTCGCGCATCGAGCAGCAGGCCCGCACCGAGCAGGCGCGTCAGCGTGAGGAAGCAGAAACGCGGCAAGCCGGCGAGGTATCGGGCGCGGGGGTGTCCGGCATTGCGCAAACGCCTGGCGGCCTGTCCGTGGCAACCGCCGCGTCGAGCAAACTCGAGGCGTATACCCCGCCGAGCACCCCGACCTTTGCCGCGGTCGCGTGAGTACAGCGGACAGCAAGAAAAGCCCCCGCGGACCGGTGGGCGGCCGCGGGGGCGGAGGGAGAAGGAAGCGAGCGTTCGGCCGGCCCTGGCCTCGTTGGCGGGGTGTGCTTCGCCGCGGCGTCGTGCCGCGCCTGCCTGCGGTCCATCGCGTCGCGATCCGTCGCGGGGCGTGAAGCATCGTCCCATCAGTCCTTGTCAGCCCACACGGGGCGTGCCACGCTCGTCTCCTGTCTCGTATGAATCGTGGTGTCAATCCACTTTCGGCAGCACCAGCCCCGTCTGGTCCTGGTACTTGCCCACCTTGTCCGCGTAGCTAATCTCGCACTCGGCCTCGGCCTTGAGGAAGATCATCTGCGCGATGCCTTCGTTGGCGTAGATCTTCGCGGGAAGCGGCGTCGTGTTGCTGATCTCGATCGTCACCTTGCCCCGCCACTCCGGTTCGAGCGGCGTGACGTTGACGATGATCCCGCAGCGGGCGTACGTGCTCTTGCCCACGCAGATCACCAGCACATCGCGCGGGATCGCGAAGGTCTCGACCGTCTCGCACAGCGCGAAACTGTTGGGCGGGATGATGACGTGGTCCTTGCCGGTGTCGTTGGTATCGACGGTGACAAAGTTGCGGTCGTCGAACTGTTTGGGGTCGACGATGGACGCGCCGCCATCGGTCGGGGCGTTGGTGAAGATCTTGAAGAGCGTGCCGACGCGGACGTCGTAGCCGTAGGACGAGACCCCGTAGGAGATCCGGCCCGGGCGTTTCTGGGCGGGCTGGAACGGCTCGACGACGCGGAGGTCGCGGATCTGGTGGTCGCTGAGGACGGGCAAATCGAGTCTCCCTGAGTCGGTTCAGCGGACACTGTACCGCAAGATATGGGGGCTGCAAGGGCCTTGATGCTCAAAATATAGGACTTTGTGGTTTGATGGAGCGCAAGCACAGCGTTCGTACTTGGTTAACGAAGCGCGTGAGCGTAGTCGTGAGCCGCCAGCACCGGTGGGAGACAGGTTCTCCACAGTGCGGGCGACAGGCTCAGGACCGTGCGGCGGCGACGGCCTCGGTCAGGGCGGTGACGATCTGCCGCCGGACCGTGTCGATCGGGGCGTCGATCTTCGCGCCCGCGGCCCGCGCGTGGCCACCGCCGCCGAACTGCGCGGCGAGGTCGGCGACGTTGACCGCGCCCTCGACCGGCTTGCTGCGGAAACTGATGCGTGCCTGCGGGCCGCGCTCGGTTTGGGCCTCGCTGATCAGCGCGATGACCTGCACGCTGCCGACCTGCTGGGGGATGTCGATCAGGCGCTCGGTTTCCTCCGGCCGAGCGCCGGTCTCGATGAAGTCGGCGGTGCGCAGGGTCATGACCGCGGCACGGTCGTCGGCCAGGAGTTCAAGCGAATCGACGGCGCGGATCAGGAGCTTGAGCTTCTCAGGCCGCTCGGCCTGCTCGAGCCTTGCATACAGGTCCGTGTGGTTCACGCCCGCGGCGATCAGGTCGGCGGCGAGGCGGTGCGTGTTCGGCGTGACGTTCGAGAAGCGGAACCAGCCGGTGTCGGACGCGATACCGGTAAACAGCGCCTCGTTGATCGTCTGCTGCACCTGCGTGCCGAGCGTCTTGTCGCCAACCAGCCGCTCGATCACCGCGGCGATGATCTCGGCGGCGGCGGCGGCCGTCGCGTCGATATAGCGGTGTGCCGCGGGGATGTCACCGGAGAGGTGGTGGTCGAGGATCAGCGTCCGTTCAACCAGCCCGCGCACCTGCTCGGCCAGCGGCTGGACCTGCACGTAAGCGCCGGTATCAACGATGGCCAGGCGCGCAGTATCAGCAGGGACCGCTGTGTGTTCGCCGACGATCTGCACGTTGGCGCTGTTCGCCAGGAAGCCGAGCGCCGGCATGATCGGCGGGACGAGCAGGCCGGTCGCCTGCTTACCGATCGCATTGAGCGCGGTGACGAGCGCGACCAGCGAGCCCGCCGCGTCGCCGTCGGGCTTGGCGTGGGTGATCACGGTGATCGGCCCGCCGGTGTCGCGCAGCAACTCGGCGGCGCGGTCGAGCGTGAGGTTGGCGGTGTAGTCGTTCAAGGGCTTGATCGGTGTGGTCGATGGGATGATTCAGTCGCAGGCGTCGGCGTGCTCGGCCATCAGAGCCCGCGCAGCGTCGATATCACGACGCAGCTGCTCGGTCAGCGCTTCAACGCCGGGGAAAGGGTACTGGTCGCGGACCCAGCGGGCAAAGCCGAAGCGGACGGGCCGGCCGTAAAGCACGTCATGGTTGTCGGCCCGGTAGCCGATCAGGTGGGCCTCGATGGTGAGCTCATCATGCTTGAAGGTCGGCTTGGCGCCGACGCTGATCGCGGCGGGATAAGTTTCTGCCGGGTCGTCGTTGAGGGTGACCCTGCCCGCGTAGACGCCGTCCATCGGCGCGATGATCCCCCGCCAGGCCTGCGGGTCGAGGTTTGCGGTTGGCACGCCGATCGTCCGGCCACGCTGCTGCCCTTTGACGATCTCGCCGGAGAGTTCGTAGGGCCGGCCGAGACAGGCCTCGGCGTCCTCGACGCGCCCGCGCCCGACCAGCCAGCGAACCAACGAGCTGGAGATCGGCGCGGTCGTCGTGTCACTCAGCGGCACCTCAATGCGCGGCAGCGCCCGCACGATAAAGCCCTGCTCCTTGCCCATCTCGGCGAGCAGCGTCATATCGCCCCCGCGCTTGTTTCCGAAGCGGAAGTCCGCGCCCTCGACGAAGCCGACGGCGTGGTGTTGTTCGATCAGCGACGCAATAAAGCGGGGCGCCTCCTGGGACAGGACCTCGCGTGTCGGCTTGATGACGATCACCTCATCTGCACCGGCGGACTTTAGCCAAGCGATGCGCTGGTCGATCGACGCTAAGTGCGGCGGTCCCGCGCCCGGGCGCAGAACCGCGATCGGCATCGGGTCGAATGTCATCGCGATGACGCGTGCGCTGTCTGCTGACTCGGCAAGCCCGCGCGCTGCGGACAGGATCGCCTGGTGCCCGCGGTGCACGCCGTCGAAGTTGCCGATGGTGATGACAGAGCACATAGCTTCTAGCGTACAGGGCCTAGGGTCTAGGTCAGGGTGACAAGCGTGTGCCGGCTTGCAGCGATATGCTTGTAGGGAAGCACAAGCAGTAGGGTTGAACGGGTCTTTGATCTAAATCAGAACAGCCTGGGTGCTAGACGCTGTTCACACCTTCACCGGGTCCATGATAAACCGCAGCGCTTCCTTGACGTTGTCCTTGCTGCCGATGACCAGCGGCGTGCGGTCGTGGACGTCCGCCGGCTCGATCTCCATGATCGGCTGCCCGCCCTCGCCCGCGGCCAGCCCGCCGGCCTGCTCGGCGATGAACGCCAGCGGGTTGCACTCGTACATCAGACGCAGCTTGCCCGCGGGCTGCTCGGTGGTCGGCGGGTACATGAAGATCCCGCCTGTGATCAGGATGCGGTGGAAGTCGGCGACCAGCGAGCCGACGTAGCGCGACTTGTACCCGCCGCCCTCTTCGTGCTTGGCCCAGCCGAGGTAGCGCTGGTAAGGCTCGGGGAACCGGTGTAGGTAGGCCTCGTTGACCGAGTAGGTCCCGGCGTGGGCGGGCATCTTGATGTTTTCGCGTGTCAGCAGGTAGGCGCCGAACTGCGGGTCGAGCGTGAACTGGTGCACGCCGTTGCCCGCGGTGTAGACCAGCACGGTTGACGAGCCGTACAGCACATAGCCCGCGGCGACCTGCTTCGAGCCCGGCTGCAGCACGCTCTTCTCGGCACCCTCGACATCCTTCGGGTTTCGGAAGATGGTGAAGATCGTGCCCACCGAGACGTTGACATCGATGTTCGACGAGCCGTCCAGCGGGTCGAACATGACGATGTAGGAGTCGTCGTCATCGACTTCCTGCAGCACGCGCGGCTCGTCATCTTCTTCCGACGCGATGATGCCGACATTGCCGCGGTAGCCGAGGGTCTTTTTCAGCGCGTCGTTGGCGATGATGTCGAGCTTCTTGACCTCCTCGCCCTGGACGTTGGTTGAGCCCTCCTCGCCCCAGACATCAATCAACCCGGCCCGGCGGACGTAGGACGCGATCATCTTCGTCGCCAGCGTGATGCCCGACATGAGCCAGGAGAACTGGCCGGACGCGCTGGGGAAGTGCTGCTGCTGTTCCTGGATGTGCTGGCCGAAGGTGACGTACTGGCCGTCGCGTTTGATCGCCATGGAAGCTCTCTATGATGTTTGGTTAACCATTGCCTTCGCACAGGGTAGCACAGTAAGCCGGCGCTGTGATCAGCCTCGGGCGGGAGTCCGTCGGACCGGGTGAACGGTTTTGGGAAAAGCGGGCAAGTCCGTTGGAATCGCTGGCCGATGAGTTGTGCCCGCGACTTATAGATCGGCTAATCGCGTGGGCATCTTTCACCGCGTCAGCGCGTATGCCAGGATATTGACATTGATCAGCCGGGCGTTCTTGATCTCGCTGCCGCCGCAGCAGCAGCACTCGCCGCCGGCGTTGCCCGTGTCGTTCAGGCCCAGCGGCGAGTAGACCAGGCGGGCCCGACCCTCGACGACCAACCCGTAGACCGGGTGCCGCCCGCCGGGCCGACGCACGTCGATATGGTCGATGTCGTAAACGGTGTGGAACAGGGCGTGGTCGGTGTCGAGCGGGGTCAGGGCATCCTTGCCATAGAGCTCGGTCATGACCGCCTCGAAGCTCCGGGCCCAGGCCGCGTTCGAGCAGCCGGCCGAGGCGAGCACGAACCCGCCGCGGTCCAGGTACTTCTTCAGGTTCTGCTTCTCCTTCTCGCTGAGCGAAAAGCCCTCCTGCCCGCTGAGCACGACGAACGGGTGCTCGAACAGCTCGGGCGCATCAAGTTTCACTTCGGTGTACGCCCGGCGGACGTTCTGCCCGGTCTCGCGCGCGAACGTCGCGAGGAACTGATCGGCGAAGCACACCGCCGTTTTATCGTTGTCGTACACCAGCCGCCCGACGATGATCTCGCTGTCATCGTCGGCTGCGTTCGTATTGGTTGTCGCATCCGCGTTCTGGGCCGGCGAATGCGACACCGCAAACGCGAGCAGAGCCAGTGCGGCGAGCGTCAGGGCGGCGGTATGCAACGGTTGGATGTGCAACGGTCTGGTCATGGTGCTTCGCCCGGTTCATTCTCGTCGTCGCCGCTGCCCTGCTCGGCGAGCTTGTTGAAATACGCGGTGATGAGCTTTCGGTAGCTGGGCGGGACCTGCTGCATGACCGCCGGGGGCAGCGGCCCGTCGCCGCCCGAAACGCCCTGTTCATCGTAGCCGCCCGCGGCTTGCGGGTCGTTGAAGTCCGGGGTGGTGCCGTCGGGGCCGCCGCTTGAAGTGCCCGACGCGGCGGGCAGGACGGAGGCGCCGACGCCCTGGCCGATCTGTGCCTGGTCGTTGCGGGCGGCCTGCGCGGCCTGGCTGAGCCAGTCGGCGGGCCCACTGCCGGTTGCGGGCTGGAGTTGGGCGGACTGGAGCTGCGCCAGCGCCGCCTGCAAAGCGCTTAAGGAAGCCGCGGCCTCGTCGGGCAGGCGGGACTGTAGACGTTCAAGCTCGCCAGCCAACTCGGCGGCTTCGGCGCTCAAGGCCGAGATGTCGCCAGCCAGGTCTCTTGCCGCTTGCATGTCGGCCGGGTCGATCGAGCCCGCTCGCGCCTCGACATCGGCCAGGGCGGCGAGCAGCTTGTCGACCCGGTCGCGCAGGGCCTGTGCGCCGCTATCTCGCACGGTCACAGCATCCGCGTCGAACTGCGTTGTGCCGCCGGGGTTGCCGCTGTCGGTGTTGGCGTCCGGGGCGTTCGTATCGGCAGCGGGTGGCTTGAGCGTCGGCTCGATGGTGTAGGCCTTGGTCGCCCGGCCGTTTGCTTCGAGCTTGAACGTCACCGCCCTGTCTATGTGGCGGAGCGTGTGGCGGAAGCCGCCCTGCCCGTCGGCGGTCATGGCGAGCCGTTCCACGACCGCGCCGTCTTCCGCCAGGCGCAACAGATCGACACCTCCGGGTGCAACGCCTTCGGGTACGGCGGTGACCGAGACGTCTTCGCCCGCCACCGGCGGCTTAGGCGACCACTGGGGCTCCAACTGAGTCAACGAGAATGGCGGTGCACTCACCCAAGGCGTCAGTGTCCGGGTGAACACGCCAAGCAATTGAGAAGGGAACACGATCGCGAGCACCAGCCAGCCGATGCAGGAAAGCCAGAGCCACCGTCCCTGCCGACGCAGTGCTGAGGCGGGGTAGGCCTGCCGCGGTTGGACCGACTCAGAGAGGTCCGCGGCGCGCTGCTTGGCGCGCTCGCAAAGCGCCTCCGTGAACGCGTCGGCGCCGCCATCACGCAGTGTCAACCCACGCACGACGGGTTGATCGCTTGCGCCCGCGGCCACCTCGATGTGCTCGGCGGCACCCATCAGTCGCTTCTGGTTTAGCAGCGGCAAAACAACCAACACGCCCGCCGCGCCGAGTGTCAACAGGACCAGCAATACCAACCCGGCCCACCGAACCGCTGCGGGCAGTGGCGCAAACGCATCGACCGCGACCAGCAGGAGCAGCAGGAAAGCAAAGCCCGCGGCGGTCAGCATCAGCCCGCCAAGCATGGCAAGAACAACGCCGCGCGTCGCCGATCGGCCGACGCCCCGCCGCAGGGCCCGCCCTGCCTCGCCTGTCTGCCGTGATGTCGAGACCGGCAAGCTTGTCATCGCAGCCCGCTCCGTCGGCGGAGCATCCACTCCAAGCCAAAACAACCGGCGATCCATGCAAACACCGGCCATGTATTGAAATCATAGTCCACACGCGGCTGCGGGCCGTCTAGCACCTGCAGCGATTGCAGGTAGTCCAGCAGCGGCCGGCTCTCGTCCAGTCCGAGGCATCGCCCGCCGGTCGGCTCGGTGAGTCGCTTCAGCACGTCCGGCCGGGCCGAGGTGTCGCGCCGCTCGGCCGAGCGCTCGACGACCGCCAGCCGTGTGGCCAGTGGCCGGTCCGGTTCGATCAGGTCGTCCCGGCCGGGCGCGCTGAGCTCGAAGGTGTAGACGCCTGGATCGGTTGGCGTGAACGAAGCGGCGTATCGGCCGGGCGTCTGGCCGGGTTCGAGCTCCAGCTGTTGCGTTTTCCCCGTGTTGTCGATGGCCTGGAGCTGCAGGTCGAGGTCTTCAGTTTCGATATAGCGCGTACTGACAGTGAGTGTGACGGCCTCGCCGGGTTCGATACCGAGGCGGTCGGCCTCGAGCGCGATGTCCTGTCCGGGCAGGAACGCCCCGCCGGACGCGAGCCACTGCATCGCGCGGACCCAGAATACGCCGTAGACCGACTCGGCCTGCGCGTCATCGCCGACGCCGGGCAAGAGCTCCCACCGCCAGAGGCCTTCGGTCAGCACGGCCATGACCACACCCGAGCCGACGCGCAGGGTGGTGAGCGCCGCTAAGGCTGGGCCCTCATCGCTTGCTGATTGCTCGAGCAGCACGAGCGATGCGGTCTTGCGACCCTCGATGCGCGTCGCGGCGAGCATGCCGGGCAGGCGCGACAGCACGGCCGAGTCCCCGAGGTCGGTCAACGGCCCGCGCGCGTCCGTGCTCTCGCCTAGGCGCACACGCATGTCGCCGACGACCGGCTCGGCCCAGGCGACGGGGCTGATCGGCTCGATCGCCTCAAGCAACTCCCGGCCGTGTGAATTGTCTTGGCTAAAGGGCTGGCCGCGGGCAAACACCACCGCCCCGCCGTTGCGCACGTGTTTGATTAATGCTCTGGCGAACCCGGGCTGCACGCGCCGTTCCGCGCGCCGGCCGAGCACAACGATGTCGAACGGCGACAGGTCCAGCGTCGGGTCGGTGCCCGGGTCGATCGACCCGCCGAAGATGCGCGACCGGCGGACCTCGCCGAAGCCGTACACCGCCGTGAGCTCGAAACGTGGGTGCGACCCGACCAGGCGAGCCAGCGAGCGCGTGTCCCAGTAGGGCTCGCCCTCGATCAGCAGCACCTTGACCCGCCCGCGGCTGACCTGGATGAACAGGTCTTCTGCGTTGTTGTCTGGGTATGCCTCGTCGCCATCCGCCAGCGTGATCCGTGCGCGGTAGTGATGTGCTGCCACGGTCTGCCCGGCAGGTAATTCGGGCGCGACTTCAAAGGCCTGCTCCGCGGAGCTTTGGTCGAGCGTGATCGGCTGGCGGTCGATGACCTCGCCGTTGTGCAAGAGTTCAATGACGGCGGCCCGCCCATCAAGGCCACGCTGCGACCAAGCGATGGTGATCGTCGTTGTCTGGTCCTCGAACAGCCGGTCGCTGGTCGGCCAGGCCTGGAGCGCGAGGTCCGGCGAGGAACGCGGCGCACCGACCGGCACGGCGAACACCCGCCCGGCCCTGTGCATGCTCTTGGTGAAGTCCGCTGGCCGGCGTGGCGTCGTGTCGTGGCCATCGCTGAGGATAAGCGTCGCGTCCGCGTTGACTTGCGACAGCATGTCGATCAGGTGTGTCGCCTGACCGTTGGGTTTTAGCGGGTCGTCGGTCATCGCCCGGGCGTGTTCGTCGAACCAGACGATCTCGACATCCGCGACCTGCCGCAGCTCATTGAGACGCTCATCGTTCAGCCACGCGTCGGCGACCGCCTGGATGCGCGAAGTCGGCGCGTCTTCTGCGTCGGCTGCAGCATCCATCTGCGCCATCGAGGCGGACGTATCGGCCAGCACCGCCAGCCGCGGCGGCTGGGAATCGGTGGGCGGTACGGGCTCGGTCGCGCTCGGTCCCAGCAGCAGGTACGCCAGCCCCGCCAATCCGAGCAGGCGCAGCGCAGGCGTCCACCTCGTGCGCTCGCGTCGCACGACAAAGATCAACGCGGCGAGCACGATAAAGAAAAACAAGAGCGACCAGCCCAAATCAAAAGGCGGGCGGTACAGCGATTCAGCGAGCAGCAGCGGATCGATCATGCCGCACCCCCCTTCGGCGACGCGAACCGCCCGAGCAAGAGCGACTCGCCTCCCGCCAGCAGCAGCGCGCCGACCACGAGGTACGGCCAAAGCTCGATCGGCGGTACGCGCTGGGTTGCGAGCGAAGCGCTGGTCGGTGCGGCGCCTTTGGGCGATCCCACAGCCGTTCCATCTCGGTCCACCCAGTTGTCGCCCGTGCGCGGGTCGGACTCGGCAGGGTCGAGTTCGACAAAGACGCCGCCGATCAGTCGGCCCGAGTCGTCGAGTGCTGCGTAAACGCCGGGCGCGGTCAGCTTGGAGGTGCCCGAATCGGTATCGTCAGGCCGCACGATCTGTTGTGCCTGATCGGGTGCCTCGGGGATCGGGTCGCCCGGGTGCGCTGCAGGCGGCAACACCGGGCCGGGCGAGGCGTAGCGGCAAAGCTCGTTGAACAGCACTACGAACGCCGGCTCGGCCAGCAGCCCGCCGGGACCAGGGCTGAGGCTGGTATTGATGGCGATGAGCCGGCTTCGTCCGTGCGACTGCGCAACGACGATCGGCGTGTCGTCTTCGCCGCGCAGCAGACGCTCGCTGCCGGGATCGGCCCGGGCCGGATCAACACCGGGCCAGACCAGGGACGCGAGCCCCGCGCGGCCCGGGCCCTCGAAAATGCGCAGCGGCTCGCCTTGAAAATCGATCGATGCCGCGGGCGTGTCAATCTCGCTGTAACCCGCATTGGCGGTGATTAGCAGCGGTAATGGCATGGCGGTCTGGCGTGCGGCGTGCCGCACATCGGCGATAAAAACAACCACGCCACCCCCACGATTCAGGTAGGCCTGCACCGCTCTGCCCAGCGCTTCGTCTGCCAGCTTTGCCGAGAGCAGCACGGCCGTCCTCAGCCGTGACGGGTCCGCGGCCTCGAGCAGGGATGCCGCCGTGTCGGGCTCGGCGAGCCGCACACGCGGCAGCCCCGTCCCCGCGTCGCCCGTGGGGTTCAACGTGGCGGCGATTCGGCTTGCGAGTACGGCCGAACTGTCGCCCGCACCGTGGATCACCAGCACCTCGGAACTGTCTTGAACATCCAGCACGCGCCCGGTCATATCGTCGAACGCAAGCGCATCGTTTGCATCAAACCCGATGCGCAGCCGCTTGGCGCCCGGCGGCCCTGCGGGGAGCTCGAACTCAACGAGTCGGCTGATCCCGGGACCGAACGCGGCCATGCGTTGCGCCTCCGCGCCGCCCAGCGTTGCGCTGAGACGCAACATCCGCGGCTGATCGCCGAAGTGGTCGATTCCGACCGTTGCGGTGACTGGCCGGTTCGCGATCGGCGGGTAGGGGCTGACATCGATCAATCGTACCGCGGTGTTATCCGCCGGCCCGTCGATTCGGATGTGCCCAATGCTCACGCCGCTGAGCGCGCTGCTTTCGAGCGGGAAGCCCGGGCCATCGCCCTGCTGGTCACTGATGACGAGGATGCGCGCCCGCCGATCGCCCTGCCCGGCGATGCGTTGTGCCGCGGCGACACCAGCGGCCCAGTCCGCCGATTCGTAGGTCGGCCGTGTACTATTCAGCGCACCCCGCAACCGGGTCAGGTCGGTCGTCGGCCCGGGCAGCACCGGCGCGGGCTCACGCCCGACCCGCACGACTGACGCGGCGTCGCGTGAAGGATCGAGATCGTTGAGCAGATCGTCCGCTCGACGCAGCGCGCGTTCGTAGAGTGTCGCGCCGTCCTCTACACGGTGCATCGAGGCACTGGCGTCGATCAGTACGATCAAGCAGACGCCCCGCCTATCGCTGTTTGCCTCGGCCTGCGGCAGCCAGCGCGGGCGCATGAACGCGAGCACAACCAGCAGCAGCAGCAGCCAGCGCAGCAGCATCAGCAAGCGGTGCCGCGGGCGCTCGATTCGCGTGGTCTGCTCGACCGCCTGACGCACCAGCCGTGTCGCGGGGTACAGCACCTCGCGGTACTTTGCCCGGCTGAGCAGGTGTGCGACCAGCGGCAGCGCGACGGCGAGCACCGCGCCCGCCGCCCACCATGGAGATACAAAGGTCAGCATCGCGAGCTTTTGTATCAAGTCGCGCTCCGTTCGCGGACACAATCCGCATGCCGGCCTACGATGGTCTGGCCGACCTATACAAGATACCACCCAACCCTACCAGGACTGCAAGCATGGCAAAGACACATTCACAAGCCGAAACCGGGATGATCGAGCCGGGCAAGGCCGCCCCCGCCTTCCACCTGCCCGACCAGGGGGGCAACAAGCACCGCCTGTCGCAGTACAAGGGCCAGTGGGTCGTGCTGTACTTTTATCCCAAGGACAGCACGCCCGGCTGCACGACCGAGGCATGTGATTTCCGTGATGCGCAGGCGGAGCTCAAGAAACGCGGCGCGGTCGTGCTGGGCATCAGCCCGGACGACACGAAGTCCAAGGCGAAGTTCGCCGGTAAGCACGGCCTGAACTTCCCGGTCCTCGCGGACGAGGGCGCGGCGGTGTGTGAGAAGTATGGCGTGTGGCGGGAGAAGTCGATGTACGGCCGGACGTTCATGGGTGTCGTGCGGACGACCTACCTGATCAACCCCTCGGGCAAGGTGGCCCGGCGGTTCGACAAGGTCAAGGTCAAGGGACACGCCGAGGCGGTGCTGGCCGCGCTGGATGAGTTACCTGCCGGTTAAACCCAGCGGTACATCGGGCTTACACGATTCTTGCAACTGTACGATGTGCAGCGGCCTCCCGCAGGCAACCGATCGCTATGCTATGGACTAAGGCCCTGCCCCAAGACCCGCCGGGAATACGCAAGCATTCCGAGATTGATGAGGAAAGGATCGCCTGTTTATGGCACCGTCCAGGAAAACGACCCGCAAGAAGACCGTGAAGAAAAAGACCACCAAGAAGAAGACCGCCAGCAAGAAGACCACGAAGAAAAAAACCGCGCCCAAGAAGAAGACGGCTGCGAAGAAGACGACCAAGAAGCCTGCGCGCAAGACAAAGACCAAAAAGAACAGGAAGCCCGCGATGGCAGACAGCAAGAAGACGAAGAAGAGCAAGCCCGCCTCTAAAGCCAAGGGCACCACGAAGACGAAACGCGTGAAGGCGTCGGCGTCGCCGAAGAAGCCGGAGGCGGGCAAGCCCAAGACCGCGCGTAAGGGCAAGGCCAAGACGAACAAGGACGCCAAGCCGGTGGTCGTGGTCACGCACGACCAGATCGCGCAGAAGGCCTATGAGATATGGCTGGCGAAGGGCAAGCCCGACGGCCAGGACCAGGCGAACTGGTTGGAGGCGAAGGCGTCGCTTGAAAAAGGCTGACCCTGCCAGAGGCGCTACGGCTGCCTGCCGCTCGCGGCCCCGTTCAGGTCCGGCTCGCGATGTTCGTTTACAGAGAGGGCCCGGTTCAGCCGGATGTGCTGCTCGACCTCGGCGGCGAGGCGGGTCCGGTATCGCTCCAGCGCGAGCCGGATCGGCTCGGGGTCTTCGATCGGTTTCTCATCGATGACCCACATGACGCCGACACGCTCGCCCGAGGCCGTATCAAGCCGGACCCCGATATAGGAATCCAGCCCGAGCTCGGTCAAGGACTTGTCTTCGGGATAGACGGCTGCAACATTGGCTGTGACGCACACCTGGCCCTCGGCCCAGACGGTTTCGCAGGGGGTGCCGCATCGTGCGTAGGTGATCGTGTCCACCTGGTGGGCCCATTCACTCATCGTGATTGAATAAAAACCGGGTTCCCCGTCCCTATCATGCTCGATGCAGATGCCCGCGAAGCGGAGACCGTAGACAGCGCTAAAGTTGTCTACGAGCCCACGGATAAAGCGCGCGCCCACGAGGTGATCAACGCGCGACTCGAGCCGCGCCAGCAAGCTGATGCCAGGCACCTCGTCACCCCGTTCGGCGAGCGCTCGCTGGTAGACCCGGATCTGCTCACGCATCGCCTCCTGCTCGCGTTGCATCGCCTGCATCCGGTTTAGCTGCTCGAGTTCGGTGGCAACACGGGGTGCGAAAAACGCCAGTACCCGCCTGTAGGCGTTGATGTCCTGGATCGGTTGTCGGCCGATGAGACCCAGGCCCCCCACCGCGTCTCCCGAGTTGTTGCGCAGGCAGACCCCGATACAGCTCTCCGCCTTGAGCTGCTGGAGGATCGTGTCTTGCGGGAACGCGGAGCGGACCCCTTCGCTGGCGAAGCACTCCCCGTCGGTGATGATGCGCTCGCACGGGGTACCCTTCGCGTAATAGCGGACCCCTTCCCCGGGTTCGCCACGCTCGGCGATCGCCATGATAAACCGGTTATACGGATCGATCTTGTCGCCCTGCTCGGGGTCCGGGGTGCAGATCGCCGCGACATCGATACCGGGCAGCCGGCTGGCCGCGTTGCAGAAGCGTTGGAGAAACGATCCCCGCACCGAGGGGTGCACCGCGTCGTTGATCTGCTCGAGCCAGGCAAGCTCTGTCTCGGCCCAGTCCGATGTATCATGGGCGAGCGGCGGCTCGAACGAATGCGAGTCGATCTTCACCAGCCCCGCCGCGATCGCGATCCGCGCCAGCTCCACGCGGTTGGACGCGTTGAGCTTGCGCCCCAGCGACAGGCGGTGCGACTCAATCGTTTTCAGGCTGCGGTGCAGCCGCTGCGCGATCTCGGGAAGCGACTCGCCCTCGGCGATCAACGCGAGGATCTCGCGTTCGCGGGGCGTTAACACATCAAGCTGCTCGGCAGCCATGGCAGGCTCCTTCACCTGGCCCCCTGAGACTTGACCAACCATCCGCCTGAGCCGCGGCTGCTGGGCAGGAGACTTTGAGACAGACACGTAAATACGAAACGTATTACATGTGATTGTATTGCAAATGAATCACAGGTAAAGGCCCGGGGTCATTATTAATCGTATCGGAAGACACCTTTGCGCCACGCATAGACAAACGCGATCGCCGTGGTGAGCACGAAAAACAGCATCCGGCCGATGAACAACGGCGACAACTCACTGCCCGCGTCCCCGCCCAGCGACGGGAAGGTCGCCGCCCAGGGGTAGAGGAAGACGATCTCGACGTCGAACAGCAGGAACGTCATCGCGACGATGTAGAACCGCACGTTGAACCGCCGCCGGGCCGAACCGATCGGGTTCATGCCCGACTCGTAGGTCGTTCCCTTGACCTCGCCCTTGCGCGACGGGCCGAGGAAGGTCGTCAGCGCGACGTTGGCGACGCCGAACCCGACCGCCATGAGCAGCAGGATGCCAAGCGCGGCGTAGTGGTTGAACGGGTAGTCGGCGGCCTGATCGGCGAGCAACAGCATGTTCATAGCTTACCGTCGTCGTGTGGCGTCTGCCACGCTACACTTTGGCCATGCGCCAATACCTCGATCTCATGCAGCACGTCCTGGAGCATGGCACGCCCAAGGCCGACCGCACGGGCACGGGCACCCGGTCGGTCTTCGGCTACCAGATGCGGTTCGACCTCGCCGACGGCTTCCCCTGTGTCACGACCAAGAAGCTGCACCTGCGATCGATCATCCACGAGCTGCTCTGGTTCCTCTCCGGCGACACCAACATCGCGTACCTCAAAGACAACGGCGTGCGCATCTGGGACGAGTGGGCCGACGAGAACGGCGACCTCGGCCCGGTCTACGGCTATCAGTGGCGGCATTTCCCCAAGCCGGGCGGCGAGGAAGTCGATCAGGTCCGGCAGGTCGTTGATCAGATCAAGCACAACCCCGACTCACGGCGGCACATCGTCTGCGCCTGGAACCCGGGGATGGTCGATGAGATGGCGCTTCCGCCTTGCCATTGCTTCTTCCAGTTCTATGTCGCCGACGGCAAGCTGTCCTGCCAGCTCTACCAGCGCAGCGCCGATATCTTCCTTGGTGTGCCGTTTAACATCGCCAGCTACGCCCTGCTCACGATGATGATTGCGCAGGTCTGCGCGCTCGAGCCGGGCGAGTTCGTCCACACGCTCGGCGATGCGCATCTCTACGACAACCACCTCGACCAGGCCCGCGAGCAGCTGTCACGCCCGCCGCGCAGCCTGCCGACGATGGAGATCAACCCCGCGGTCGCGGACCTGTTCGCGTTCCGCTTCGAGGATTTTGAGTTGTTGAATTACGACCCGCACCCGCACATCAAGGCGCCTGTTGCGGTTTAGTATGCCCAGCCCTCAACTCGCCCAGATCTATGCCCGATCCGAGAACCGGGTCATCGGTGCCAACGGCCGCATCCCCTGGCGCCTGCCCGATGACTTCGCGCACTTCAAGCGCACAACCATGGGCCGGCCGATCATCATGGGGCGCAAGACCTACGAAGACCACGAGTCTGCGTTGCCCGGGCGTTTGAACCTCGTCGTCACACGCGACGGGTCTTATCAGGCCGCGGAAGGTGTCGAGGTCGTGGCTTGCCTCGATCAAGCCATGGCGCGCGCGGGCGAAGCAAGCGACCTCGCCTTCATCATCGGCGGGGTCGGGCTGTTCGAGCAGACGTTCGACCGCGTTCAGACGGTTTATGAAACGGTTGTTCACGCCGAAATCAAAGGCGAAGCCGTGCTGCCCGTATTCAACTTTGAGGGTTGGCAAAGGAATGTCCTTGAAGAGCACCCGGTTGATGATCGGCACGCGTTCGCGTTTACGATTCTGCGGTGGGACCGATCGCCTGTTGCGCATGGCGGCGCGTAAAACCCCTGCCAGCCATCGGGGGACTCGGCCGGCAGGGGCACTGCTCGAGCGTGATAGGGGGTGTCCCGCGTCGAGTCGATAGGGTGGATGGGAGTGAAAACCAGCGGCGTTAATCGTTGCGCCTGTTGCTGCCTGGTGGGTTGCGGGGCGAGTGCGACACTCAGCCGTGTTGCACCGCCGGGGCATGCACGGGGGTTGGCCGAAGCGCGGTAGCCCGACCGTTTGTGCCGGAGCAGTATCGGTCGCTTTTTCGGTTTTCGCTATGGGGTATCCGCCGGAGATTGTGCGAGAAAACGCGCCCCGCGTCAGGGCTCGACCAGCCCCTCGCGGATGGCGTAGCGCGCGATCTCGACGCGGTCGTGGATGCCGAGCTTGCGCATCAGGTTCTCGACGTGCTTGTCGACGGTGCTGACGCTGCGGTACATCTGGCCGGCGATCTCCTTCTTGCTCATGCCCCGGGCGAGATACCGCAGGACCTCGAGCTCACGCGGCGTGAGTGTTGACGCCTTCGTGCCGCCGGCGTCTTCGAGCGTCAGCCCCTTGTCCGGGTCAACCACCAGGCGAGACCGCACGCGCGGCGAGAAGTAGGCGCCGTTGGTCACGGCCATGCGGACCGCTTCGATCACGGTCTCGATCGGCTCGTCTTTAGTAACGTACCCCGAGCATCCGGACCGCAGGGCCTCCTCGATGTAGCGGTCGTTGGAGAACGCGCTGAGGTAGATGATGTGCGTGCCGGGGTGTGTTTGCTTGATCTGCTGGGCGGCGTTGAACGCGACCTGGCCGGGCAGGTCGATGTCCAGCAGGACGACGGCGGGCCGATCACGCTGGGCCTGGGCCACCGCCTCGTCGGCGTCGGTGACATGCCCAAGGACAGTCAGATCGGGCTCGCGGGCCAGACGCTCGGATAACGTTTCAGCCAGCAGCGCATGGTCGTCGGCGATCAGGATGGTGATGATGTCGGGCACATCGATCCTCCATCGGCTGGTTGCAGTCTACGGTGTTTGCCTGAGGGCTTCCAGTTGTCTGGCCAGCGTTTCGATCTTGAACGGCATCAGTATGGTGGTCACGCCCGGCCGGTCGATCGTCTGATCGGGGGCCCGGGCGGCGAGGAGGACCATCGGCACGGGCAGGCCCGCCGACGCATCCCGGTCCAGGTCGTCGAACGCCTGGCGATCAAGGACTGTGATGGCCGGTCGGCTCGACGCGTCATCCTGATGCGTTTGCAATGGATCGGCCTGATCGCACGCGCGGATCGGCCAGCCGCGCTTGGCGAGGTCGGCCGAGATCGCGCCGCGGACCTGGGGGTCGCTGATCAGCAGGCGGATCTCGGGGCGGTTATGGACGACCGCCTCGGTGGCGGCCGCCGGGGCGAGATCTCGCTCGGGCACAAATACGCCGGTGCGGAACATCGCTTCGGGCGGCTGAGCTCTAGCGTGGTCGATCAGCGGCAGGTAGATGAGGAAAGTTGTGCCTGCGCCCGGCTCGGACTCAACGCGGATTGTACCGCCGTGCTCCTCGACGATGGATCGGACGATGGACAGGCCCAGCCCGGTGCCCTGCCCGCGCGGCTTGGTGGTGAACAGGGGCTCGAAGATGTGCTCGCGTTGGTTGGGCTCGATCCCTTTGCCCTGGTCGCGGATGCCGAGCTCGGCGCAGTCGGGCATCGTCTCGGATCGGCGGACCCAGGCCTCGATACGCCCGCCTCCGGGCATCATTGCGTCGCGTGCGTTCACCAGGAGGTTGATGATGACCTGCTGGAGCTGGCCGCTGTCGCCTTGGACAACCAGGCCCTGACCTGTGCTGGTATCGGTATGGATGTGGACCTGCCGTGGTATGAGCGGTTTGTAAAGCTTGAGCGCGTGCCTGAGGGCCTCCGCGAGCTCGATCGGCCCGGTCGCGACCGCGTCGTGCCGGCTGAGGTCTAGCAGCGAGCGCGACAGCGATGCGGCGTGGTCCGTCGCCTGGTCCATGGCGAGCAGCGCGTCCTGCAGGCCCGGGTCGTCGCCGACGCGCTCGTCGACCTGTGCGCGGTAGGCCGAGATGACCGCGAGCAGGTTGTTGAGGTCGTGGGCCACCCCGCCGGCGAGCTGAGCGACCGACTCCAGGCGCTGCGCCTCGTACAGCTGGCCGCGTACATCGACGGCCTCGTGCTCGCTGCGCTGGCGCTGCCGGTACAGCGAGACGATCACGGGCATCGAGCCGAGCATGATCAGCAGGAAGGCCTGCAGGGGCAGGACGGTGTCGGCGGGCGTGCCGCCGGGCACGTAAAAGGGCCCGCGCGCCTCGGGGGCCAGGCCGAACCAGCCGGCGATCGATCCCTTAGCGGTGAGCACGGCGATCGTCGCGGTGAGGATCGTGGCGATGCCGGAGGTCATCGCGTTGAACCGCAGCGCCGCCCAGACCAGGACCGGCACGACCAGGTACGGGAAGTCCAGCACCGCGACGCCGCCCAGAGTCAGCGGCCCCAGGCAGACCAGGGACACGAAGACGAGCGCGGTGAACAGGCCGGCGGCCTCGACCCGCCGACGCCAGCTCATCGGTCGTAGCGGCTCGTGGATCAGGTGGTACCAGGAGACCAGCACGGGCGCGAACGCGAGCGTGCCCAGCGCATTGGAGAACCACCACACCTGCCAGGCCTTGATGAATTCGGTCTGCACGAAGACCCGCGCATAGATGAGCGTGCCCAGCGCGGCGCTGACCGCGGTGGCCAGCAGCACGCACAGCAGCAGGAAAAGGATCAGGTCACGCGGGCGGATCAGGTCCGGCACCCGGCCGAGGATCAGCCGGATGGACGCGGCGCCGAGCGCGCCCTCGAGCAGAGCGGCCAGCGTCCAGCCGGCGCTGATCACCCACGGCGGGTAGGGCGCGTCGGGCGGGAACTCATGGCCGTACAGGACCAGGTCGGAGAAGGTCAGAGCCGCGGCGGTCATCGCGAAGTAAACCGGCCAGAGCCGCCAAGGCGCGTTGATGAGCGATCCCATGAGCAGTCCGCCGCTCAGCCAGAGCACACCGACGGTCTCCGCGTCTTCGCCGATGGGTTGAAAGAAGCTGGCGACGCTGAGCTGCTGCAGGCCGAGGTACCCGGGCAGGTAAGCCGCGAGGTAGACCCACCACCGCCAGCGCCACATCCGCTGATAGGCGACCCAGCACATCAGGATCGACACCGCCATCAGCACGGCACCGAGCATCAACAGCTGGTTGTCGTTCAGCGGCATGTCGACCCCGATATGCTTGACCACGGATCATAGCTCGGCGAGTGCACCGTCGGCCTTACCACCACCCGGTGACCGCCCAGAGCACGATCAACACGACCAGGCCGATCACGAGCGCGGCGAATAGGTTGTGCCGCTGACGCGTCGGCTTTGCGGGTGGACCGAAGGCCTCGTCGGGCAGGTCGACTTCGTCGTAGTCGGCGTCTTCGGACCAGCCGGTCTCGTCGTCGGCCCCGCACGCCGGGCAGGCGAGCGCGCCTTCAAGAACAACCTCGCCACAGACGGGGCAGGTGAACCAGTCGTCTGTTGACATGTCGCCAGTCTATCGCGTCTACTATGCGCAGGCGGGCGCATAGCTCAGTTGGCTAGAGCAACTGGTTTACACCCAGTAGGTCGCTGGTTCGAGTCCGGCTGCGCCCATTGTGATGGATCGGATGCTGAGGGGCCTCGCCTCGTGGTACCCGGTTCTCAATTAAGCACGGAGAAGCCGCCTTGCCTGTTTTCGGGGGCTGTGGGTTTAGGGGGAGTTTGCGGGCAAGTCGCCCTCCGGGGGTGCCGATAACCAGTTTAAGAGGCGATGTGGTTCGCGTGGCGGGAGCCATGCGTAGACTTCATGTACAGGCCCAAGCGGTCTGAACGATAGGATTCCGGGCGTTGGCCCGTGGGGTACAGACATCACTCTGTTAGAATAGATGGGTTTCACGCGTCGGCGCCAGGCAGCGCCTGCGAAACAAGAGGAAGTAGCGTGCTCAAGCTCCGGCTACTCACAGGCCCCCGCGCGGGCCGCCAGCTCCGTGTCAGCGACACCAAGCCGGTGTCGGTCGGCCGTCGCGTCGGCCGGCTGCGGCTGCACGACTCGCGCGTCTCTAAGAAGCACGCCCAGATCTTCTTCACCAACGGCACCTGGATCCTGCGTGACCTGGGCTCGGCCAACGGCACCTACGTCAACCGCAGCCGGTGCAGCGGGCTGGTCGAGCTCGAGGCCGGCGACGTCGTGCAGATGGGCCGGGTGCTGATCAAGATCCTCCAGGCCGACTCGGTCGGCATGCACGCGCCCCGGCCCAAGCCGGACGTGTCCGGCACGCAGGCGAGTGATATCGGCATCGACGCCTTCACCGCCAGCGGCGCGACGGGCGTGCTCCCCGTGATCGACCCAGGCACGCCCGAGACCAGGCCCGCTGGCGATGACGACCTGGACCTCGCGGCGATCTTCGGCGGCGACGACAGTGTCAGCGCCGACCTCATCGACTTCTCCGAGCAGAGCAAGGCCGGCGAAGGGCCGTCGGGCGCGCTCGAAGCCGAAAGCACACAGGTCAGCAGCGAGCCGATCGAACCCGAGCCGATCCCGGAAGAAGACGACAAGCTGCTTGATGAAGCCGCCCCCGCGGTTGACGGCAGCGGCTCGGACCTTGTCGAGATCCAGGACGAGCCGCAGACCGACCAGCCGCCCAAGCCCGGCACGACCATCCTGACCGCGTTGCGGGACGATGGCGAAGTGGGTGATGAGAAACCGGAGATGGTCGGGCTGCGCCTGGATCAGTCGCCGCCTGTGCAGCCCGCGATCGAAGACACCGTGTTTGAACCGGCCGAGGAAGCCGTTGTAGAAGCCCCCGAACAGGTTGAGGAAGAACCGGTCGAGCAACCCGCTGAAATGCTTGCGGATCAGACCGTCGGCGTTAGCGAAGCGGACATTGCAGAACCCGAAGAGCCGGTAGCCGACGACGCGATTGTTGAAGAAGAACCCGCCGAAGATCTTACGGCGGTTGATGCAGACGCTGTCGCGGATGCCGCAGAGCCCAACGCACCGGCCGAGCCCGAGATCGATTCCCTGCCGCCGACGCCGGTGGTGGATGAAGAGGCTCTGGCCCGGGCACGCGACGCATCGCTGACCGACAGCGATGCCTCGATGGATGCAGACACTGCGGAGCTGGACCTCGAGACCGCGCACGCCGAGCTGTCGTTTGAGGACGTGGTCGAACTCGACCCGGTCCCGCTCGACCCCGTCTCGCTCGCCGCGGAGCTGTGGCCGGATGAAGACATGCCGGCCGCAGAAGAAGGCCCGTCGGCGGATGAAGCGGTTTCCGAAGTAGAAGAACCGGTTGTAGAAGAACCGGATCCGGAAACAGGGGTTGAAACCGACGCCGTACAAGAGACCGAGACTGAGCCCGAGCCTGTTGTTGAACCCCAAGCCGCGGATGAACAAGGCGAATCCGCGGGTCAGACGGATGAACCCGCGGATGAGCTTGTCGCGCTCGACGGTGCACCGCCGCAAGGCCCGGCCCAGCCCGACGGCTTCGACATCGACGCGGCGTTCGATGCGCTCTCCGAGGGCCTGGACGACTCGGTCGTGCTCCCGGCGCTGGGTGAGACTGATGATGATTCGGCCCTGGCGCCGATCGATAGCGCCGACTTGGACGATGCCGATGCATTGGCGGTATCCGAAGCCGATTATGTCGCGGAAGATCAACCGTCAGATGAATCCGATCTTGTACCGACCCAAGCGGATGACACGCCCGCCGATGAAAGCCTCGACCCATCGTCGATCGACGCCGATGCGCTCGCCGGCTCGCAGGTGGACATGGGCTTCATCCGCGATGCGTTGGCGAAGCTCGGTGAGGAAGACCCTTCTGCCCCGCAGGAGGCCGGCGTCCAGGCCGGGGCCGAAGAGCAGATCGATCCAACCATCGCCGAAGCTGCTGCCGCGCCGGTCGAGCCCGGCGAACCCATCGCGGCCGACGAAGAATCGCCGACACCCAGCCCGGCCCAAGCCCCGCTGTCCGCGCCGCCCGGGCTGAACCCGACGACCGTATTGCCGCCGGCCGACGTCTCGCGTTCGCACCGCCCGTCGCGCAAGGGGCGCGGCTACTGGCTGTTCACCGTGTTCTGCCTGCTGGTGATCGCCGGGCTGGCCACCGCGCTGTTTATCG
>JANQKT010000140.1 GCA_028280965.1 Phycisphaeraceae bacterium | reverse complement strand
CGACTACGGCAACCTCTACATCTCCGGCGGCGACTGGGGCTACATCAACGGCGTCGGCGCCCCGCAGGGCGCACCGACCGGCGGCCAGCCCGGGCAGCTGCAACGCCGGGACACGCTCGCCGGCACGCTGCTGCGCATCGACCCGCGCAGCCCGGTCGAGACCGCGGCACAGCGGGCATAGGCGACTACACCACCCCGGTCGACAACCCCTTCGTCGATGGCGACCCAACAACCTTCGATGAGATCTACGCCTTCGGCCCGCGCAACGGCCACCGCATGGCTTGTGACGCAGCAAGGGCGTCCCGCGCTAGAACGTGAAAGGGTTGCCTGTTGACCCGGTATTGGTTGGTATCGAGCAGGGCGGCGTCGCCGGGCTCAGCGTCCGATTGGTCCCAACCGATACGAGAGGTAGGCGGTCATGAAACGGTCCTTGTTTACTGCTGCGGTGTGCTCCTGTCTTGCGACCGGCGCGCAAGCGGTCACCTTCGACTTCGAAGCACCGGCGTTCCCGCTGGGCACGACGTACGGCACGCCTGCGCACGCGCCCGGCGACGTTGTCTTCTCCGACGGCGGTGTGGGCGCCTCGGTCGAACTCTTCACCCTCGGCGGCTTCGTCGGGTTCAATACCGCACAGGTCACCGGCCACCCCGGCCCGCCAACTTCGTTCTTCCCCATCGCTATCAACCCGACGCAATCGCTGACAACTAACAACATCGCCATGAGATTTGACCTGACCGGTGCCGGCTCGAATATCCGTCAGGTCACATTCGACTACGTTGACCTCGGCGGCGATGAGAACCTCCGGATCAACGGCTTCCCCACGCTCGAGGTCGCCAAGCTCAAGGACACGGAGGTGCTGGCGCCCGCCGGCTTCGCGATCTCGGTCTCGGAGGTCCCCGTCCCCGGCGGGATCACGGGCAGGGTCCGGATCACCGCCGACCCGTTTAATGCCATCGAGAGCGTCCTTGTGGGCGGGCAGGAGTTTGGCATCGACAACTTCGCAACGCGTGACCCCGCCGACCTCGACGGTGACGGCGATGTGGACGATGCGGACTTCGGCCTCGCCTTCGCCGCGTTCACCGGGCCGGGCAAGGGGCCGAGCGACAACCCCGACGCCGATCTCGACGGGGATGGTGATGTGGACGACGCAGACTACGCGCTTGCTTTCGCGGCGTACACAGGGCCAAACGCTGCGGGGGCTGTGCCCGAACCGGGCGCGTTGGGTTTACTCACGCTCGGCGGGTTGATGGTTGCTCGACGGAGGACACGGAACTGAATTCGGCGTACCGATTGCCATCTGAACAACCGCGACGCTACGCGTCGCAGGCGAATGATGACAGACTCGTCGTACTTCCCAATCAACCGGAACGTGCAAACCTGCTGTTGTTCTCCGGCGACGTGTAGTGTCGCGGCTATGGAACCTACTGCACCAGCCCCTTGGTCAGCCGCATAAACGCGGTCTCGAGGTTGACCTGTTCTTCTTCAAGCCGCATCAGGCGGAAGCCGTCGTGGACCAGCCGCTGCGCGACATCCGCCGCGGTGTGGTTCTCGTCCAGCGCGACCTTCAGGACCGCCCCGCCGCGCTCGACCTCGACGACGCCCTGCATCTGACGCAGCGTGTCGGCCGCTGCGTCGGTGCGATCAACCGTGACGTGCACAACGTTGCCCGTCCGGGCGCGGGCGAGCATCTCGTCGGTCGTGCCGACAAACTTCAGCTCGCCCTGCTCGATGATGCCGACCTTGTTGCACAGGTCCGCGAGTTCGAGCAGGATGTGTGAGCTGATCAGGATCGTTTTGCCCATCCGGTGCAGCTCTTTGAGCAGCTCGCGCATCTCGATGCGGGCCCGCGGGTCCAGGCCGCTCGCCGGCTCGTCCATCAAGAGCACCTTCGGGTCGTGTAGCAGGACGCGGGCGACCGACAACCGCTGCTGCATCCCGCGCGACAGGGAGTTGACGTCCGCGTCCGCCTTGTGCGTCAGGTCGGTGAGCGCGAGGACATCGTCGATGACGGCCTTGCGCTGCTCGCCGCGGATGTTATATGACGCCGCGAAGAATTCGAGGTACTCCTTGACGACCATGTCCTCGTAGCTGCCGAAGAAGTCGGGCACGTAGCCGATGATCGCGCGGACCTGCCGGGCGTTAACCGGGCCGACGGTCAGGCCGTCGATGCGGGCCTCGCCCCAGGTCGGCTTGAGCAGGGTCGAGAGGATCTTGATGGTGGTCGTCTTGCCCGCGCCGTTGGGGCCGATGAAACCGAAGGCGTCGCCCTGCTCGATCTCGAGGTTGAGGTTCGACAGCGCGATCAGCTCGCCGTAGCGCTTGGTGAGGTTGATGGTCTGGATCATGGCTATCTCGTTTGCCGCAAGCCCCGCGCGTGAATGCGGGGCTATTCTCACGGTTGCCGTCGGGCCCCGCATTCACATACGGGGGCTACAAATCATATATCCACCGCACGACGGTCCAGCCCTCGGAGTCCACGTCCTCGCCATCAACGGTCATGGGGATCGGGCTGGTCGAGCTGCGCAGGTGCCCGATGAGGATGATGCGTCGGCCGGTGATGAGGTGGGTCAGGTCGGTGTCACGCACCAGCGAGCGGTTATAGGTGTAGTTCGGGCTGTTCAGGGCACCAAAGCCGGGGAAGCCGGACTGGACGTGGTACTGCGGCGGAGGCAGCGCGTCGTAGAAGCTCAGCAGGTTCATATCTTCGACGATGGTCGAATCGTTATCCGAACCCGGCAGGTTGCCCCGGCCGTTGATCTGCTCGCCGAGGTAGCCTTCGTTGTTCCAGGCCCGCGCAGTCGTGCCCAGGTTCGGGCGGGTCCACAGCGGCTTGTACATGTTGCGCGCTGCCGGCAAAACCAGCGGCGTGTTGGGCTGCCAGACCGCGTTCGTCGTGGCGTTGTTGCTGCCCTTGTACTCAAACACCAGCGGACGCGCG
>JANQKT010000100.1 GCA_028280965.1 Phycisphaeraceae bacterium | reverse complement strand
CCGCGGCACCGCCGTCCCGCTCGCCGGCTCGGCGTACAGCGCCGCGAGCACAGCCAGGTCCACGCGCGTCTGCAGCGGCAGCTTGCGCATCGCCTTGCCGCTCGTATCGATCGGCTGCACGGGCTCGGGCGTGTCGTCCTTCTCGCCGAGCATCGCCGAGACGAGCTTGGTCACCGCGCGGGCGAGGATCGCGTCCTGGTGATCATCCAGCCGGAACGTGTCGAGCATCGCATCGGCCTTCTGCCGCTTGGATGCCAATAGCTTGTCGAGCACCGGGTTCAAGTCGTCGTACGCGACGACGAGCACCGGCTTGTTCGCTTCGTCTTGGTTGTGCTCGTTGATCTTCCGGCCGAGCATCAGGCGGATCGCCGTCTTGCCGCTTCCCTTTTCGCCGAAGACGACCGACGTCGCGGGCTGGTCGATCCGGCCCATGATCTTGGGGAAGTCGGGGTGGTCGGTCGCCCCGCCGGGCAGACGGTCGAAGATCGGGTCCAGCCGCGCTTCCTCCGCGGCGAAGGGGTTCTCGACGATGCCGTGGTGCTGGAAGAAGGTGTCTGCGTTCATGCGGTCTCGGCCCGGGGTCATCATCGACCGATCGGGTATAACATATCCATTCAACCCGGCGATTGCCGGGCGGATCAGCCATGCACACACGCACGCGACAGGTCGGAGACTGCTGGCGGGGTTGGCGACGCGACGCCCGCGCCCTGTAATCCGCACAGACCGACCCGCCGACCCCAAACGCTGATCCGCCATGCACGCCATCCCCGACCTCGACACCTTCCGCACCCTTGTCCGCCAGGCCGATGGGCCGCTGCTGGTCCCCGTCTACCGCCGACTCTTTAGCGACGCGCTCACGCCCGTGCTCGCCTACCGCCGGCTTGTCCGCGGCGACGACCGCATGGCGCCCAGCTTCCTGCTCGAATCCGTCGAGGGCGGCGACCGCGCGGCGCGGTACAGCTACGTCGGCGCGCAGCCGTCGCTCGAGATCATCGCCCGCGACAACGCCGTCGAATTGCGCGACCACCAGACGCCCGCGAACAACAAGACCTACACCAGCGACGACCCGCTCGCGGAGGTGCAGCGGCTCACGGCTGAGGTTGGCTTTGCAGACATCGGTGGCCTCCCCGATTTCACCGGCGGATGGGTTGGCCACGCCGGCTACGACACCGTCCGCTACCTCGAAGGCGATCAACTGCCCGATCCACCCAAAGACGACCGCGGCCTGCCCGACCTGCACATGCAGCTGTATCACGACGTCGCCGCCTTCGACCACGCGCAGAAGTGCGTGCTGGTTATCACGCACGCCGAAGTCAAACCGGGCGACGATGCAGACGCCGCGTACGCGCAAGCCAACGCGCGATTGGATGCGCTCGTCGAGCGCCTGACCACGCCGCCGCCGGACAACGGAAAAGACGGCGTGCTCGCGCCCGGGCACATTGATCTGACTTCGCCGCCGCGCGCGCTCACCGATTCCAGCATGGGGCCAGGCGGCTACCAGGATGCGGTCCGCAAGGCCAAAGAGTACATCGCCGCCGGCGACATCTTCCAGGTCGTGCCCAGCCAACGCTTCCGCCTGGAAACCCGGGCCGACCCGTTCGACATCTACCGCGCCCTGCGCGTGATCAACCCGTCGCCCTACATGTTCTACCTGCAGATCGACGGCGGGGTGCTCGTCGCGTCCAGCCCGGAGATCCTCTGCCGGGTTAAGGACGGCAGGGTCGTCAACCGCCCGCTCGCCGGGACGCGCAGACGCGGCGCGACCGAAGCCGAAGACAGCGCACTCGAGGCCGAGCTCCGCAGCGACCCAAAAGACGTCGCCGAGCACGTCATGCTCGTAGACCTGGGCCGCAACGATGTCGGCCGGGTCGCGAAGCCGGGCTCGATCGAGTTGCCCGAGGTGCTCATCGTCGAGCGCTACAGCCACGTCATGCACCTCAGCTCGACCGTCACCGGCGAGCTGGACGCGTCGATGTCCTGCTGGGATGCGCTCCGCCACACGCTGCCGGTCGGCACGGTCAGCGGGGCCCCGAAGGTGCGGGCGATGCAGATCATCGACGAACTCGAACCGGTCAAGCGCGGCCCCTACGCCGGGGCCGTCGGCTACGCCGACTTCGCGGGCAACATGGACATGGCTATCGCGCTGCGGACCATGGTTGTCATGCCCGGCAAGAGTCAAGGTACCTGGCAAGTCGATATCCAGGCGGGCGCGGGCATCGTCGCCGATTCGGACCCGCAGCTCGAGCACGAAGAGACGGTCAACAAGGCCGCGGCATTGGCCAAAGCGGTGGACGTCGCCGAGGCGGCGTTTGTGCGGCAAGATTGACAGTTTAGCCGCGACGCTACGCGTCGCCGGCGAGTGATGACGCGCTGGTCTCGATTCCCCGGCGACGTGTAGCGTCGCGGCTAAACGCGGAGCCATCCAACCATTCACGCCGATGCCGCCCCTTCGCCGATAACCCCGGCATGGCCACCGACCTCCAGACTATTCTGCAGCTCAAGGTCCCGCTGATCGTCACCGTCGGCGCCCGCCGGGTCTCGGTCGAGACCGTGCTGGGCCTGGGCCCGGGCTCGATCGTCGAGCTGGGCAAGCCAGCCGACGAAGACCTCGAGGTCCTGATCAACAACAAGCAGATCGGCACCGGCGAAGCGGTCAAGGTCTATGAGAACTTCGGCGTCCGCATCACCAACATCCAGCCCACCGAACAGCTCGTCGAAGCGATGGCGGGTTAAAGGCGATACCTAGACCGCCTTCACCTTCACCGACATCCCCTCGACACGGATCACCTTCACCTTTGTGCCCGGCTCGATGACGCCGGACTGCGCAATGCAGTCGATGCGTTTACCGTTGAGCCGGCAGGCGCCAACGGGCCGCAACTCGGTCAGCGCTTCGCCCTCCGTGCCGACAACGACCGCAGAGGGATCGTCCGCGTTCGGCGGGGCATCGGTGTTGACGCGCTGCTGGTTTTCCTCAAGCGTCAGCGCCCGGCCGATCGGCGTGTTCGGCCAGACCCACAGCATGCCCGCCAACACGAACGGCAGGGCCAGCAGCGTGACCACCATCGAGACCATGCCCCAGGTCGTGTCGAAGCGGAAGAAGAGCACCACGCCCGCAACAGCGGCGATGCCCGCGAGGATGCCCAGCACCCCGCCGGAGGGCACGAACGCCTCGAGCACGACCAGCGCGAGCGCCATACCGAAGGCGATGATCGCGTAGACCATCCACTGCCGATCGCCGCCGGCCTGCGCTGCGGGCGCGGCCTGGGCGAGGGCGGTGGTCAGGGCAAAAGTGAGGCTCATAGTTCCATTATCGCAGGCTTATCCGACTTCTGCCATATCAATCATTAGAAAACAGAAGCCCACGTTCTTAGAACGTGGACTCGCACAAAACACTGGTGGGGTGGGCATCCTGCCCGACGTTCGGGCGCAGCCCGAAAGAGGTTCTCACGACTGCGTCGTGACGGCGGGCAGGATGCCCACCCCACCAAGAGCGCTACTGATCAAACTGCGCATCAAATACCAGGTCGCTGCGCGGGAAGTCCACGCTGCGGGTGAACTCGCAGGCCTCCGCCGCGCCGTGCTCGCGGTCCATCCGGCCGTCCTCCCACTCGACGCTCAGCGGGCCGGCGTAGCCGATGTCGTTGAGCGCGACGATGATCTCCTCGAAGTTGATATCGCCGTGGCCCAGCGAGCGGAAGTCCCAGTACCGGCGGGGGTCGGTGAAGGTCGTGTGCCCGCCGAAGACACCGACGCTGCCGTCGCCGTGGCCCCACCAGACGTCCTTCATGTGGCAGTGGTAGATCCGCTTGCCGAACTGGTAGAGGAACTTGACGTAGTCCACGCCCTGGTAGCCGAGGTGCGAGGGGTCGTAGTTGAAGCCGAAACGCTTGTGTCCGTTGACCGCATCGATCGCGCGCTGCGACGAGACGATATCGAAGGCGATCTCCGTCGGGTGGACCTCCAGCGCGAAGTTGACATCCTCCTTGTCGTACGCGTTGAGGATCGGGGTGAACCGCTTGCCGAAGTCCTTGTAGCCCTTGTCCCAGTACTTCTGGTCCGTCGGCGGGAAGGCGTAGATCGAGTGCCAGATCGAGCTGCCCGTAAAGCCGTTAACAACGGCGGGGAAATCGTCGCCCGCGGCGCCCTTCTTCTTGCCGCGGCCGGGCTTGTTGTTCATGAACCGCCGACAGGCCTTGCCCGCCTTGATCATCTTCTTCTGGGCTCGCTTGCGCACGCCCTCGGGCTCGCCGTCGCCCCAGACGTCCTCGGGCAGGATCGACTTGTGCCGCTCGTCGATCAGGTCGCACACGGCCTGGCCGACCAGGTGCATCGAGATCGCGTAGCTGGTCAGGCCATGGTCGGACAGGACCTCCCACCGGCCCTTGCAGTACTTGTCGCTGGTCGCGGCCTGATCGACATCGAAGTGGTCGCCCCAGCAGGCGAGTTCCAGGCCGTCGTAGCCGAAGCCGGCGGCCTTCTGGCAGATCACTTCGAACGGCAGGTCGGCCCACTGGCCGGTGAAGAGCGTGACGGGGCGTGGCATGCGGAGCCTCCTGGGTAGAGTGAAAGCATTGATAGTTTTGCATGATGGAGCAGATACTGCAAAGTGTCCATCACACCGGGCGGGAGCCCGGAGCAGGCGGCAGCAAAGTCGTATTGCGATTCACCCAAGCTCGCTTATCCATGCTCCGGGCTCCCGCCCGGTGCGATGGGAAAACTACGCCGAATCGGCTGAGGTCTCGACCACATCCCGCCTTGCATCCATCGCCAGGTTTGCGAGCTGGTCGGCGCGCTTGTTCTTCTCCCGGCGGACATGCTCGATCGACCACCCCCGGAAGCTGTCCAGGCGCTCGCGAGCGGTTGCGAACAGCGGCTTGAGGTTGGGCGCTTTGACGCGGTACTCGCCCTTGATCTGCTTGACCATGAGCTCCGAGTCGCTGCGGATCGTGACCGATTCAAAGCCGAGTTCGGCGGCGGCCTTGAGCGCGTGCAGCAGGCCCTGGTACTCCGCCTCGTTGTTGGTCAGTTCGCCCAACCAGTAGCCGGCCTCGTGCAGGGCGGTGTCGCCGTCGGGCGTGGTGATGCAGACCCCCGCGGCGGCGGGGCCGGGGTTGCCGCGGGCACCGCCGTCGATGTGGATCAGGGCTTGCATGGATCGTTCGGGAAACAGGGCAGGCATCCCTGCTTGTCGTTCGGCGGAGCCGAAATAACCGTGGTGTACAGGCCTGCGGCCTGCGACAGGCAAGAATGCCTGTCCTACTTTGCCGCCAGCGACTCGCGCAGGTCCTTGCTGACGTAGAGGATACGGTTGCACGTGCCACAGGTCGTGAGCTGGTCGGGCTTGGTGATCAACGCGTTGACCGACTCGACCGGCAGCAGGGTGAAGCAGCCGCCGCAGGTGTACTCCATGCGTCGGCGGTCTTGCTCAATGATCTCGGCCATGGCTTCGCCGTCATAAGTGTGCGACAGGCGGTCGAAGGTCTTGCGGATCTCGGGGCTCAGCGGCTGGGCGGCGGCGTCGCGCTCGGCCTCGAGTTCCGCGAGCTTCCCGCCGACCTCGGTCTGAGCTTCGCCTACTTCTCTGGTTGCGCCCTCGACCAGCTTCTCCTGAGCCCGGATCTTCTCGCTCAGGCCGTCTGTCTCGGCGGTGAGCGCCTCGACCTTGGCCATCGCGTCGAGCTGCGCGTCGTCGATCTTGGACTTGTCGGCCTTGAGTGTGTTGACCTCGACCAGCAGGGCGGAGTACTCCTTGTTGCTGGTCGCGCTGTTCATCTTGTCGCGCTGGGCGTTGACGCGCTGGTCGATCGAGGCGGCCTCGTTCTCAAGCGTCGCTGCGTGGGCCTGCGCGGTCTTGAACTGGGCGCTGAGTTCGTCGCCCGCCTGCCTGAGTTGGTCGAGCTTTCGCTGCTGCGCATCTCGGCGGCGCAGGGCGGCGTCAAGCCGGGCGCGCATCGCGCGGACACGCTGGTCGAGCTCAAAGTAGGCGTAGAGTTGGTCTTGTAGAGGCAATTCGGTGGCGCTCCTGTTCATAAGCCGGACTATAGCATATCCACACGGGCGGACGTTGCGCCAAACCGTTGCGTTTCAAGGCGGGAGGCACGGCACACAACCGCTTGCGGGCCCAGACGGGCCGGGATATAATTCCCGGCTCAACATCGGGGCTGTAGCTCAGTTGGGAGAGCGCTTGCATGGCATGCAAGAGGTCAGGAGTTCGAGCCTCCTCAGCTCCATCGGGACAGAACCCGCGCCGACGCGCGGGTTTTGTTGTAGGCGAAGCGATCGGGGTCTTCACAAGGGTCACAAAGGCCCGGCTTCGGCGGTGAGCGGGTCATGGCCATCAACTACAACCGCGGCATGTCTCAGCGGGGCGAGTTCGTCACCCCACGCCTCGCCACCGAGCTCATGCGCCGGTATGTCAACCCGCTGGTCCGCGTCATCGACGTCCGCAAGCTCTACGGCGGGAGCGTCAGCCGCGTGCTCGAGTTTGTCCTGGACCGCACGCCCGGCTCGGTCGTCGCCAAGGTCCACGACCGCGAGGCGTCGAGCAACTTCTCGACCGAGGTCGCGTCGCTGCGGCACTTTCGAGAGAAGACCCACTTCCCCGTGCCCGAGACACTGGCGTGCATTGAGGATGACCCGGCGTTCGACGGGTCGATGCTGATCATGCAGAAGATCAACGGCACGACGCTCGAGTCGGCGGAGCTGTCGGCGCGCGGCCGGCTGGTCTTCCAGGCCGAGCTCGCCGCCGCCGTCGCGGAGCTGCACCGGCACAAGGCCGAGCGTTTCGGGCCCGCGACAAGGGAGCAGAAGCATCAGCGCTGGCTTGATGTCTTCGAGCCGATGGTCAAGCGTGTCGTTGAAGAAACCCGCGTCGCGCTGCCGTCCCGGTCCCGCGAGGTGCTCGACCATATCGCGCGGCACCTGCCCAGCTGGCTGGACCACGAACCCACGCCGACGCTGATCCACGGCGACCTCTGGGCGAACAACATCCTGCTCGATGATGCGAAGCCAGACGAGCCGCGCATCCTCGCGTTTATCGACGGCCACGCCAGCTTCGCCGACCCCGAGTACGAGCTGGCCTACCTCCATCTCTTCGGAACCGGCGGCAAGGCCTTCTTCGACGCCTACAGCCACGTGCATAAGATCGACCGCGGGTACCAGCGTCGGTGCCGGGTCTACTGGCTGATCACGATGCTGCGCAACACCAGCAGGTTCGGCGAACGCTACGTGCCGTACTGCGAGAAGCTCGCCAGCGAGCTGAGGCAGATGGCGCGATAGCACAGGACGTGTACGAGAAGCGCCTTAGGTGGGGCAGGCTTCCAGCCTCCCGTCACGACGGAGTCGTGGAAGCGTAGTGCTCCGAGCTACACTCAAGCGGCGGGCAAGATGCCCACCCCACCTGTTCGTACATGTACTCACCGCTGCCCGATCGTGATCCCGCCCGCGAACGGGTCGTTCGGATCAATAAATAGCGTCGCTTCCGCAGTGACGAACGCCGAGCCGGTGACCGTCGGTTGGATGCGTTGGTCGTCGATGCGCCGGTAGCTCGCCTCGAAGACGCTTCCGATGATGCTCTGCTGGCGCCACACCGCGCCTTCGTTGAGCCTGCCCTCTGCGGCAAGGCACGCGACCGTCGCGCTCGTGCCCGTGCCGCAGGGCGAGCGGTCGTAGGCCCCGCCCGGGCAGAGCGTGAAGCTGCGCCCGTCGGCGACTTCGGGATCACTCGGCGGGCCGAACAACTCGATGTGATCGATCAGGCCGTTGTTTTCGCCGGCGATGCCCTGCGCATCGAGCCGCCCCCGGATAGCCTTGCTCAGCGTGGTCAGCGCCTCGATGTTGTCTGATTCAACGGCCAGGCCGTGGTCGTGGCAGAGGTAAAACCAGTTGCCGCCCCAGGTGATGTCGCCGTGCACCGTGCCGTGGCCCGGCACATCCAGCGGCACACCCTTGCGGTAGCGGTAGCTCGGGACGTTGTCGATACTCACGGTCCGGCGGTCATCATGCAGTATCACGCGCACGTCGCCTACCGGTGTCTCGAAGGTGTGCGTGCCGGCATTAATGCGACCGAGGTGCGACAGCGTCACGGCCAGGCCGATCGTGCCGTGGCCGCACATATTCAGGTAGCCGACGTTGTTGAAGAAGATCACGCCCGCCGAGGCGTCCGGCGAGACCGGCTCGCACAGCACCGCGCCGACGATCACCTCGCTGCCGCGCGGCTCGAGCACGCACACCCGGCGGACCCAGTCGTGCCGGTCACGCAGCACGGCCAAGCGCTCGGCCATCGGCCCGGTACCGAGGCCGGGCGCGCCTTCGAGCACAACGCGTGTCGGCTCGCCGCCGGTATGGGAATCGATCACACGAAGGGGTGTTGGTGTCTCAATCATTCGTCAATAGCCCGCAGCTAACCGCTGCGCGGGCGAACTCTCTCACACTTCGCCGCGCAGCGGTTAGCTGCGGGCTATTGCTGCATCAACAAACGTTAACGGATCTCGATCACCGGCCCGCCGAGCACATCCATCTTCGGTGTGCAGCCCAGGCCCGGTTTCGCCGGCGCCGACATCCGCCCGCCTTGCCGACGTGGCGCATCGTCGGCCATCACGACCGGGCCGTAGCTGTTGAAATCGGTCGAGCTGAACTGCAAGGCGCTCGGGCAGCTGTGCGCGAGGTGCGCGATCGCCGCGGTGACCAGGTCGCCGCCCCAGGTGTCTTCGAGCGTCATCGCGATGCCGTGGCTGACGCACAGGTCTCGGGCCTGCTTCGCCTTGGTCAGCCCGCCCAGCTTGCTGATCTTGAGGTTGACGACATCGAACGCGTGGTCGGCCAGGCCCCGACAGAGCATCTGCACGTCATCGACACACTCGTCCATGACGAACGGCCGGTGCGTGTTCCGCCGAACCGACAGGCACTCCTCATACGTCAGGCACGGCTGCTCGATATAGACATCGACGTCCTTGCAGGCATCGACGACGCGCATCGCCTCGTGGCGCAGCCAACCGGTGTTCGCGTCCGCGACGAGCTTCTCGCCCGGCCGCATCTCGGCGGCGACGGCGTGGATGCGCTGGATATCGACGTCCGGGTCGCCGCCTACCTTCAACTGGTAACGCGTGTAGCCCTCGGCGCGGTAGCCGGCGACGTTGTCGGCCATCGCCTGCGGGTCCTGCTGCGAGATCGCGCGGTACAGCACAAAGCCTTCGCCGAAGCGCCCGCCGAGCAGGGTGCAGACCGGCTGGCCGGTGACCTTGCCGAGGATGTCCCAGCAGGCAACATCGATGGGCGACTTCACATACGGGTGGCCCTTGAGCGCCCGGTCCATCACGCGATTGACATGAAGGATCTGGGTCGGGTCCAGCCCGATGAGCGCCGGGCCGAGTTCCTGGACCCCCGCACGCACACCCAACGCATAGGACGGCAGGTAGGCCGGCCCGAGCGGGCAAGACTCACCAAAGCCAACAACGCCCGCGTCGGTTTCCAGCGCGACGACGGTCGAGTCGAAGACCTCGACGTGCTTGCCGCCTGACCATTTGTAGCTGCCCTCATGCAGCGGCAGATCGACCTGGTACACCTTGACGCCGGTGATTTTCATGGCTGGGTCTGCTGCTTCTTGCACAAGACAGGGCTGCGATCCTATCACCGGACGACCGATCGCGCGCGCTCACACCTTCGCCGGGATCGCCGGGCGGGTCTTGATCGCGTCGCGGATGATCTTGAGCGCCCAGGCGCGCTCTTCGCCTTCGAGGTTCAGACGCGGCGACCGGCAGCGCTCGCTGCCGAACCCGCACTCCTGCGACGCGAGCTTGATGTACTGCACGAGCTTGGGCATCGTATCCAGGTGCAGCAGCGGGGTGTACCAGCGGTAGACCTCGCGGGCCTCGTCCCACCTGCCCGCTTCGCACAGGTCCCAGATCAGCGCGTTCTCCGCGGGGAACGCGTTGACCAGCCCGCTGATCCAGCCCTCGGCACCGAGCAGGTACGACTCGAGGAACAGGTCATCGACACCGCAGAAGAGCGTGAACCGGTCGCCGACTTCGTTGCGCAGATCGGTGATCCGGCGGGGGTCTTCGCTGGACTCCTTGATCGCGACGATGTTGTCGGTATCGACGAGCTGTTTGAACGTCTCCGGCCGGATGTCCACGCCGTAGGACACCGGGTTGTTGTAGATCATGATCGGCAGGGCGGTCGCGGCCGCGACGGTCTTGAAGTGGTAGATCGTCTCGCGCGGGTCGGACTTGTAGACCATCGCCGGCAGGACCATCAGCCCGTCCACGCCCGCGGCCTCGGCGTCCCGCGCAAACCGGCAGGCCAACGCGGTCGTGTACTCCGCAACGCCCGTCAGCACCGGCACCCGGCCGTGCACATGCGCGACCGCCGCCTTCAACAGCTCGATCTTCTCGTCGTATGAAAGCGAGCAGTTCTCACCAACCGTCCCGAGCATAACCAGCCCGTGGATGCCCGACTCGATCTGCGCATCCAGGTGCGCCAGCGTGCCGGGCACGTCCAGTGATTCGTCGTCGTGAAACTGCGTGCAGGCGGCGGGGAAGACGCCACGCCAGGTGCTGGCTGCCATGTCCGGGTCTCCAAATCGGGGGAGTGCGAACTCGATTATATTGACATTGGGTGCAATGTCAATATTCGTGCCGACATTGTAGGCTAACCAATGCCCGCTACGCCTGCATGTGCCCGATCATCTCCGAGACGTTCGCACGCTGGCTGAGGATGTGGTCCGACAGCACGGACTGCGCCTTAGGCAGGTCTCGCTCAAGCAGCGCGTCAAGCAGCGCGTGGTGCTGGCGGGCCATGCGATCGATCGCGTCGGGCTCGAGCCCGGCGAAATTGAAGATCGTCGCGTAGTACGTGCCCTCACGCTCGAAGAAGTCCTGGATGTAGCGGTTGCCGCTCAGCTCGATCCAGTACGCGTGCAGCCGGTCGTCCAAACGCCCGGGCTGGTTGGCGGTGCTGACGCGGTTTCCGTCCCGGATCCCGCGGAGCATGACCGGGTCGAGCTTATCAAACGCCAGTTCCAGGGCCTGGCGTTCGAGCAGTTCGCGGACGACCAGGTAATCGATCGTGTCCTGCTCGCGGTACGGCCGGACCTGCCAACCGCAGCGCGGGACATGGATCAGCAGGCCGCGCCCGGCGAGCTCGCTGAAGACCCGCCGGACCACCGTGCGGCCAACGCCGTACTGCTCCGCCGTCGCGGATTCGCGCAGGTAGTGCTCGTCCTTGGTCAGCCCGCGCTGGATGATCTCGCTGACCAGCTGGTCATGGATGCTCTGTGTCTGCGCATCCGGCTCGTCCGCCGCGAACTGCTCGGGGTCGGGCAGCCGGTCATCATTCACGCTCAACCGGCCGGTGCCGTCCTTACCGAGCACCCCCTCATCGACCATCGCCTGCACCGCCACGCGGACGGGCATCGGGCTGACTTCGAAGTGCCGGGCGATCCCCGACAACGAGAGCTTGAACGGGAGCGGTTCGCGTTTGGCGAGCAGGCGGGTCAGGTCGCGTTGGATGCGTTCGGCTAGGGTCATCGTTCGGTTCGGAATGGGAGAATGCGATCCGGGAACATATACACCAAGTATAGACGCCATCGCCCCCGGCCACGCTACCATCATGCCATGCCAGGCACGGGCAAGCAGACATCCGAAGCGAGTCTACCCGTCAAAACACTGCCGGGCGTCGGACCGGCGCGGGCGCGGCTCCTGGACCGCCTGGGGCTGCGCACCCTCTCGGACCTGGTCCGCCACTTGCCCCAACGCTACGAGGACCAGTCGGCCGAGGGCCGCATCGCCGACCTGCAGACCGACAACAACACCGTCGGCTCGGCGCGTGGCGTCATCGAGGCGACGCGGTGGGTCCCCGGTCAGTACGGCAAGAAGGGCCGTTTCATGGCCACACTCCGCGATGACTCGGGCACGCTGTCGCTGGTCTGGTTCAACGCCGGCTACCTCCGCGAAAAAATCTTCGTCGGCCAGGCGGTGCGCGTCCAGGGCAAGTGCAGGTCCTTTAACGATTACCCGCAGATGGCCAACCCCAAGTGGGAGCGGCTGGACGAAGAAAAGCTCGATGGCGCGCCCGCCAACGCCGCGCGGCTCCGCCCGGTGTATCCGCTGACCGAGGGGCTGCCGGCACCGGTGATCGAGAAGCTGATCGCCGAGGCGCTGGACCGCGTGCTGCCGACGCTCGAAGACCCGCTGCCCGCCGAACTCGTCGCCGGTCACAACATGCCCGCGCTCGCCGACGCGTTCCGCCTGATCCACCGGCCGGCGGAACCCGAAGACCACAAAGCGGCGCGTCGGCGGCTCTCTTACAACGAACTGTTGCTCTTGCAGCTGGGTATCGCGATGAAGCGCGCTTATGTTGCTAAGCGGCAAGCCGCCCCGCAACTGGAATGCAGCGACGCGATCGACGCGCACATCCGCGAACGCTTCCCCTTCAAACTCACCGACGCACAGGACAAGGTCATCGCCGAGATCGCAGAGGATCTGAGCAAAGCCCAGCCGATGAACCGGCTGGTGCAGGGCGATGTCGGCTCGGGCAAGACCGTCGTCGCGCTGTACGCGATGCTGCTCGCCGTCGCGGCGCGCACGCAGGCGGCGCTCATGGCCCCGACCGAGCTGCTCGCCGAGCAGCACCACCGATCGATCAGCGCAATGCTCGAAGGATCGGACGTCCGCGTCTGCCTGCTCACCGGCGGGCAGTCCGCTTCACGCAGCAAGAAACGCAGACAAACCCTAGAGGCGATCGCCGAGGGCGAGTTCGACATTGTCATCGGTACCCAGGCGCTGGTCACCGACGCGATCAAGTTCAAACACCTCGCCGTCGCCGTCGTCGATGAGCAGCACCGCTTCGGCGTCATGCAGAAGGCCCGCCTGCGCGAGCCCGGCGAGACGGACGCGGCAGGGCGGCACATGGTCCCGCACCACCTGGTCATGACCGCCACCCCCATCCCGCGCACGCTCTCGCTGACCATCTTCGGCGACCTCGACGTCTCGACCATCACCGGCAAGCCACCCGGCCGGGTCCCCGCCCAGAACCGCGTCGTCGGACAGGACAAGTCGGGCGAGGTCTACAGCTACCTCAAGACCCGGCTTGAGCGCGGCGAGCAGGCCTACGTCGTCGTACCGATGATCGATTCGACCGACGACACCGCCGAGGGCAACAACAGCGCCGGCCTGCGCAATGTCGCCGACACCGCGAAGATGCTGAACGATGTACTCGGCCCGCAACACACCGTCGCCCAGGTGCACGGCCGGCTCTCAAACGACGAGCGTGAACAGGTCATGTCCGACTTCCGCAACCACAAGGCCGATGTGCTCGTCGCGACCACGGTGATCGAGGTCGGCGTCGATGTGCCCAACGCGAGCGTCATGATCGTCGAGCACGCCGAGCGCTTCGGCCTGGCCCAACTCCACCAGCTCCGCGGCCGGATCGGGCGCGGCGCGAGCAGCCGCCGACCCTTGTGTGTCTTCATCGGCGAGCCGACAACGGACGATGCCTTGGCCCGCATGGACGCGATCGCGTCAACGAACGACGGCTTCAAGATCGCCGAATTGGATTTACAGATCCGCGGCATGGGCGACTTCTTCGGCACCCGCCAGTCCGGCATGCCCCCGCTGCGCACCGCCCGGATCCCTGAGGACCTGGACCTGCTGGGGCTGGCCCGCCGCGACGCCCAGCAGATCATCAACACCGATTGGCGGCTGTCCCAACCCGAGCACGCGCTGCTCCGCCGGGTCGTTCACCAGCACTACGGCGAGGCGCTTGGCCTGATCGACGTTGGCTGACACCGCCTTCAATTGACAGCTTCTTTAGCAGCGCCTAAAATACGTAGCTCCATAAACCGTTGCGGGGTAGAGCAGTCTGGTAGCTCGTCGGGCTCATAACCCGGAGGTCGCAGGTTCGAATCCTGCCCCCGCTACTTCCACAAACGCTGAAAGGCCAGTCATTTATGACTGGCCTTTTTGCATGGCCCCGACCCACTCGGAGGGGCAGGGCTCGTATAGGGCTCGGTTGGGCTCGCGGAGTAGGCGGCTATACCGAGAATGTTAAATTAAAGATCGGCATCACCCTAAAGCCAAGAAGATTCAGACACAGACGCACCACACACCCATCGCATTGGCTTCTAGCCGGTTCATAATGGCTTCCTCCGTAAATGACAATCAGCGGTTTTACTGACCCATGCCTGAGAAGACGCACTCGCTATGCTGAAACCTGGACTACTAGTCCATCGTAATACGATGTAGATTATTGCGTTACGACTTTGCTGCGTGAGCCAAACTTATGCTTCGAGTGCTTAAATGGGTGGTCGGGATTGCGATCTTACTCTCGATCGTTGGCGGCGTACTGGCGATAATCATCAAGCCCATGCTTGGTGGGGAGGGTGTTGTTGTTCAGAACGAAGTCTGGGTAGAGACGGTCAGGCGTGGTGATCTGACCGAGGTGGTCTCAGCGCCGGGCGTCGTCGAACCTTTGACCAAGGTCGAGATTAGCGCACGCGTTTCGGCCCGCATTATGAAGCTGCCCTTCCGCGAAGGCGAACGCGTTTATGCCGAGAACGAAGCTGGAGATGTCAAGCCGTCGCTCCTTATCGAGTTAGATGCATCGGACATCCAGGCGCAGCTCGAATCGGCTCAGAAACGTCGCGAGGGCCTGGCCGCACAGGTCGAGGTCGAGCAGCGGCGGATCGCGGGCCTCGAAGCGTCCTTAGCCGGGACAAAGATCGTGCTGGAAGACGCGCTGCGCGAGCTGGAACGCCAACGCTCACTGAGCAAGACCGGCGATGTCAGCAAGCGGGACTTCGAACAGGCCGAGCGCGCCTACCACGAGGCGAAGTCTCGCTTCGACGCCGAGGCCGCATCGCTAGAAGCCTCCAAGCTCGGCCTGGAGGTCAGCGGTTTCAACATCGAGGCCGCGGATGCGGACATCAAACAGATCCGCGAGAATCTGGCTTACACCTCGATCTATTCGCCAATCGATGGCGTAGTGACGAAACTCAATGTCGATGTCGGTGAGATCGCGGTCACCGGCACGATGAACAACCCCGGCACGGTGCTGCTCGAAGTTGCTGATCTGTCGCGTATGCTCGTGGTCGCCCGAATCGACGAGGCCAACATCCGTGATGTCGAACCCGGACAGCTTGTTGAGGTCCGGCTGGTCGCATACCCGGGCATGGTTTTTGAAGGCCGTGTGCAGAGCGTCGCGCTCGCGGCGACCGCGGAGCAGGGCCAGCACTTTGAGACTAAGGTGTTGCTTAACGAGGGGACAAGCCTGAAACGGACCGGCTTGTCCGCCGACGTTGAGATCCAGGTCCAGTCTCACGAGCAGGCCGTGCTCGTTCCCAGCCAGGCGGTCCTGAGCCGCTCCGTCGATTCGCTGCCGATTGAGTTGCGCGAAGACAACCCGCTGATCGATGCGAGTCGGGCCAACACGATCGTGGTGTATCGGCTGGTTGATGGCAAAGCGGTGGCAACGCCCGTACGCATCGGCGCATCGGACAGCCTGAATACCGTCGTGCTCGAGGGGCTCGAGCCCGGGGCAGAGCTGATCACCGGGCCTTACGCGGTGCTCGAATCGCTGGCCAATGAGGACACCGTCAAGATGGTTCGCCGCGATGGCGAAGCGATCGCGCCGGCGGGGGAAAACGATGACGCGGCGACCGAGGGATCGGGATCAACCGAAAGCCCAGAGGCGGACTGACCGGCGATGATCAAACTGTCGGGTATTACGAAGGTTTACAAGATGGGCGCCGAGCGGCTTCATGCACTCGACGGGGTAGACCTGTCGATCGCTGAAGGCGAGTATGTGGCGATCATGGGCAGTTCCGGGTCGGGCAAGAGCACCCTGATGAACGTGCTGGGCTGCCTGGACCTGCCGACCTCTGGGGATTACGTCTTGGCCGGCAAGAACACCTGCAAAATGGGAGCCGCGGCATTGTCTCGCGTCCGCAACGAAGAGATCGGTTTCGTGTTCCAGAGTTTTGAGCTCATGCCGCGGACGCCGGCGTGGAAAAACGTCGCGCTGCCGCTGATGTATGCCCGTACCGGATGGACCGGCATCCACAAGAAGGCGATGGCCGCGCTTGATCGCGTCGGCCTCAGCGACCGGTCCTCGCACAAGCCCAACCAGCTCTCGGGCGGGCAGAAACAGCGCGTCGCGATCGCCCGGGCGCTGATCAACCAGCCGAACATCCTGCTCGCCGACGAACCAACCGGCAACCTCGATTCCAAGACAAGCCACGAGATCCTCGCGTTGTTCAGCGGGCTTCACGCGCAGGGCCATACCGTCGTGATGGTCACCCATGAGCAGGATGTTGCCGCGCACACCAAGCGTGTCGTGCGGATGCGTGACGGGAAAATCGAGTCGGACCTGCCGGTTGAGCAGGACGCTGTCGCGCCACTGATCCCGCAAACACGGCCGGCTAAGGCAACCGTGTCATACACGGGGGGAGGGGGCAGCCCTTGATCTCTCTGCTCACCTCACCGCTGCGTTTGGCTCGCTTTGTTCTCGTCAGCATGTTCTTGGCCGTCGGGCAGATCTGGGCGAACAAGACCCGATCTATTCTCGCTGCGCTGGGGATTGTCATCGGCATCGCGTCGGTTACCGCGGTGATCGCGGCGCTCACTGGGCTAAAACAGAACGTGCTCTCCGAGTTCGAGAGCTTCGGCACAAACAAGATGTTTGTCTATCCGAACACGCCATCGGAGGGACCGAAATCTAATGCGCCCTGGAGCGAGATCATGCTCCAGCCATCGCATTTTTACGGCATGCTCGAGCACACGCCGTCGGTCAGTTCATTCACGCGGATGGGCTCGACCAGCCAGGCAGTCTCCTATGGCGACCAGTCGCTTGATAATGCGAACATTAAAGGGATCGACCCGGCCTGGCACGAGATCGAAGGCCGGGATGTCTCGGCGGGCCGGCCGTTCAGTGTTGTGGACGACTATAACGCACGCCCGGTCTGCCTGATTACGGAGGCAACACGTGATGAGCTGCGCCTGCCGCGTGACCCGATCGGCGAGTCGATCTACATGTTCGACCGGCGGTTTGAGGTGGTCGGCCTCGTCGAGCCGCCACGCGATGCCGGTGGGATGTTCGGCGGTGGCGGGGTGTCGAACGAGATCTTCATCCCGTTCCAGACCCTATGGGATGTGTCCACCCCGTTCATGTACGTGATCTGTAACGCACGCTCGCCCGAGGTCGCCAACGAAGCGCGGGCCGAGGTGCGGTTCTTCCTGCGCCAATCGCGTGACTTGGCACCGGATGAACCGGATACCTTCCAAGTCGAAGTGATGAGCGAGTTCCTTGATCAATTCAACACCATGGCCGCCGGCGTCACCGCGGTCGCGGGGGGGATCGTCAGCGTCTCGCTCCTGGTCGGCGGGATCGGCATCATGAACATCATGCTCGTCTCCGTCAGCGAACGCACGCGCGAGATCGGCCTGCGTAAAGCCGTTGGCGCCAGGCCGATCGCGATCATGCTTCAGTTCCTCATCGAGGCCTGCACGCTGTGCACGCTCGGCGGGCTGCTGGGCATCCTCGCCGGCCAGGGCCTGACCGAAGCCATCAAGCAGATCCCCGATGCCCAGCTCGACCAGGCACACATCCCGATCTGGGCGGTCGGGCTTTCGCTGGCGTTTTCAGGATCGGTCGGCGTGGCGTTCGGGCTCTTCCCCGCGATCAAGGCCGCCCGACTCAACCCCATCGAGGCCCTGCGCCATGAATAGCAAACCCCGCCCCGGCGGTGCAGCCCAGCGGCTGCTCGTCCTGCTGTCGTGCCTGAGCACGACGGCTTGTTTACAAGATCCATTTGCAAACCAGCCGCTCACCACCGATGAGGTCAGGCAGCGCCTGCGTGCTATCGAGCCCATCAGCTTTGATGAGTTCGCACAAGACCCCGATCAAGACGCTGCCAAGGAGAAGCACGCGCCGGCCCCGGCGGAAATGCAGATCACGCTCGCGCAATGCCGGGCGTGGGCGATGGAAAATAACCTGGACCTGCGCGTCGCATTGGTCGACCCGGCGATCGCGCAGGCGAGCGTCACACAGGAAGAAGCACGCTTCGAATCGCTGTTCTTTTCTAATCTCAGCTACAACGACACGCAGACACCGACCGCGAGCAACCTGGTCGGAAGCGAGACCAACAGCACCAGCGGATCCCTGGGTGTCCGCATTCCTACGCGAACAGGCGGGACCGTGACTGTGGACTTCGCGGCCAACCGCTTCGAGACCGACAACTCGTTCGCGACCCTCAACCCCGCATTCGATGCGGACACGAGCATCTCGATCAGTCACGACCTGCTACGTAACGCGGGGCTTCGGGTCAATGCGGCGCCGATCCAGATCGCCCGCCTGGGTGCACAGTCCGCAAACGCACGCACGAAAATTGAAGTCATCCGCACGCTCGCCGCGATCGATCGGTCGTACTGGCTGCTCTACGCGGCACAACAGGTGCTTGACGTACGGATGTCACAACACGAACTGGCCAAGGCACAGCTTGAACGAGCCCGCCGACTCGTTGACCAAGGCAACGCGGCGGAGGTAGAAGTCATCCGCGCCGAGTCTGGCGTAGCCGACGGGCTGGAAGCCATCATCATCGCGGAGAACCAGGTCCGGCTCCGCCAACGCGAGCTCAAGCGGCTGTTGAACCACCCCGACCTGCCGATCGACGGGCCCACCCTGTTGCAGCCGCTTACGCCTGCGAATCCGGTCCCCTATGACCTACCGGCGGATGAGCTTATTGAGCGTGCGATGGCCGGTCGGCTGGAACTCCTCGAGATCGAGTTGCAGATGGCTCAAGATGCGCTGAACATCGAAACCGCCCGGAACGCAACACTGCCCTTGGCGGCACTCGAGTATCGCTATACCCGAAACGGGCTGGGCGCCAACTTTGGTGATGCTTTTGAGCAAGATTTCAACGAGAACTTTGATGCCCACACGATCGGCCTGCGTGTCGAGGTTCCCCTGGGCAACCAGGCCGCGCGGGCCGCGCTCGACCGTGCCCTGCTCGTCCGCTTGCAGCGATCGGCCACCGCGGCGCAGCGCGAGGCGCAGGTTCAACAGGAAGTGCTCGACGCGGCGGACAGCCTCCAAGCCGCTTGGCAACGCGTTTTAGCCAGCCGACAGTCCGCGGTACTCGCCGCGCGCGTGCTCGCCGCCGAGCAGCGACAGTTCGAGCAGGGGCTAAACACCTCGACGGATGTTCAGGACGCGCAGACCCGCTTCGCCGATGCCCAAGCCAATGAGGTCCGAGCACTGGTTGATTACCAGATCGCGCAGATCGACCTCGCCTTTGCAACCGGTACGATCCTGGGCTCAACCAAGGTGCGCTGGGAGCCTGCGGAACTTTCCGATCAGGATTAAGTAAATCGACATGCCTGAGTTTGACTTGCCGCTACCCGTTAGAGGCTCTGCTCAGAACAATCCAAACCACAGACAGGGCCAGCATGCCGCCGAGCATCCGCTCCGCATTGATCGCCGGCGCATTGAACAGACTTGCGAGCCAACACATAAGCAGGAAACTCGTCCCCTAGATCACACACATCAGCACAAACAACACATACGGCATCGCGGGATTGTAGTCGCCGAGTGCATGGCGACCGCGAAACCTCAAAACCTTTTATCGAGTTCCTTGGTGCGGCGAATTACCACGGCCATCCATCGGGTGGTTCCGAGGTTTTGAGGTAGAGTTAAGCCGCAGACGTACCGATGGAGCTTCGGCGAAACCGCGGAACCAACACAATCTTCTTGAGCAAGACGCCGATCTCGGTCACAAGAGACCAACGTACCCAGGCACACCTGCGGGGTGCGTCTCGACTCCGCATCGCGGAGCAACACTCACTTTGTTTGGCGCGCCTCGACTGGTGCAGCCGTCTCAGCTGGGCTCTACAACACCTGCCCGCAACCCAAATCGATGTTGCCGGTTCGCCCAGCGCGGCGCCCCTTGCGGAGCAGCAGAGCAACAAAATCGATACGCTCCTCCGGCGCGGCCACCTGCTCTCCGGTGTTTCGAAACGACGCTTTCGGATCGGGAGCAGACCTCAGGATAAGGGACCTGAAACTGGACCGACTTTGAGGGGGCAGGTCAGGTGTATCAGGGGCGGTTCAAGTCGTTCGTAGTTCAATCCGGCGGGCACCTGCTGCGGGTCTGCCGGTACGTCGAGCGGAACGCGGCGCGGGCGTCGCTGGTCGGGCGTGCGGAGGACTGGCGTTGGTCGAGCCTGTGGCGGTGGCGCCGGCCCGCGCGTGGGCGGGCCGATGGGGACGAGGTCCCGCTGGTCCTTTCGCCCTGGCCGGTTAAGGATGTGGGCTCGGCGGTGGCGGACGGTTCGGGCCGGCCACGGAACTGGCTTCGGCTGGTCAACACCCCGCAGAAATGCGTGGGAGTTGGATGCGCTACGCCCCTGGCGGTGAGTAAGAGCCGACCTTACGGCAGTGACCGCTGGACGGCGACGACGATCAACAGGTTCGGCCTGATCAGCACCACGCGTGAACGAGGCCGGCCCATGGAGACGAATAACGAATAATGGTGTCCGACACCTTGTAGTAGAGGTGGTTCCTCAGGCGCGACGGCGCTGCGCCAGCAGCAGGCCGCCGAGACCGATCAGCGCGAGGCTGGTTGGTTCGGGCACCGAGGCCACGCCGCCGGGGCCGGTGAACGCGGCGAAGGCCAGGCCGAAGTCCGCGTCGTCGGTGTCGTTGTCGCCGTCCAGGTCGGCCGCCGGGTTGCCCGTGGGCACGCCGGGGCCGGAGAAGGCGGC
>JANQKT010000053.1 GCA_028280965.1 Phycisphaeraceae bacterium | reverse complement strand
GCGCGCGATCGACGGCTCGGGGTCGCGCGTCAAGAGCGCGAGCAGGTCGTTGGCGTTGTCCGCGGCGCCCTGGTGCTCGGGTGCGGCCGGCCGGGCGAGCTTGAGCAGCCGGCGCATCACCGCGACGCGTGTCGCGGTGTCGGTCTGCCGGGCGAGCTGGCCGAGCCTGGCGACCTGCTCCTGCGGGTCCGGGCACAGGGCCTGCAGGTAGGTTGGCAGCCAACGGCGTGCGTGCGTGGGCATCGCGCGCACTTGGCGGGCGCCGGGCCAGAGCGCATCGGCGTGCCGTGTTCGGCCTAGCGCCTGTCGGTGCACGGGCAGGGCGAGCAGGTGCCCGGCCTCGAGCGCTTCGCCCAGCTGCTCGCGCGTGTTGGCCTCGGCCAGCGCTTGCCGGCAGGCGTCCGCCAGCGGGTGCGTGCCGATCAGCACGAAGAGCGCCCGGCGGCTGGCCGGGTCCTGCTCGGCGGTGAGGCGGTGGCAAAGCGGCTGGACCGCGCTGTGCTCAGCCGAGCGCAGCGCGGCCAGTGCCTCGGGCACCGCGCGCGGCAGCAGCCACAGCATCGCCGAAAGGATGTCCGGCCGGTCATGCCGGCTGTAGAGGACGACGGCCTGCTCGACCGCCTGGACGAGGTAGTCCGCGCTGATCCGGTCCAGGTGCGGCTGCTCGTGGGCCCGCTGGCTCGACGCCGCCCGCCGGGCGAGGGCGATCAGGCAGCGCCCGGCCTGCTTGCGGACGTCCGGCTCGTTGTGCCGGCACAGCATCGTGACCAGATAGGCCAGCCGGGCGGATGCCGCCTGCTCGATGATCGTCAACGCGTTGAGCGCCGCCCGCCTGCCCCGGCGGGTCGCGGCCCGGCGGACCGAGGTCGAGAACTGTTCGGCCTGGGCGATCACCTTGTGCTGCAACTCACGCGGCAGCCGGTCGTACTCGGCGATCAGGGCCTCGGCCCCGTTGGCCTTGCCCCGCTCGAGCATCGCCCCGCCCAGGGCCCCGACCTCCTCCGGGTCCGCGTGGGCCAGCGCAGCGGAAAGCGCCTGGTCAACAACGCCGCTGCGCAGCGCGGTCACAGCGGGCAGGATGTCGCGGATCCGGGGCATAGGCCGGTGCAAACCCTGTCGGGTGGTACAAACCCTTTTGACACAGGTCGTTATCGGCCCAAGCGGTCAAATTGCTGTAAACCCGCTCCAGGATCGGTCTTAGCGATGCTCGGCTGGCTGTTGGGTTAATAGGTGCTTCCAAAATGCTCGAAAACGTCCACCCCGCGCTTCCAATCGCCTTTTCCGGGACTATAATCTCTTTCCGGATCGCGTCACTTCCGATCCGGGGATGTCAAGATATGGGCCTGCTCGCCCACCACGCCACAACAGGTTGAGGTTGTTGAGATGACTGTCAACAGCAAATCCCCAATTGCCCAGATTCCCAAGCTGATGCTCTACAAGCGGCCGCTCCACCCCGAGCTGTTCACCTTCCACGCCCGGCGGGTGGACCGCCACGGCGACTACGAGGTCGAGACCTGGCTGGTCGAGGGTGGCCACGTTGTCCGCTTTATCCTCGACGGCCAGTCGCTGGTCGAGGCGGTGCTCGAGGGCAACGACCACCTGCCCGAGTCCAACCTCGCCCACGCGCTGCCGTGCCTGGGCGAGAAGGAGTACGAGTACGAGCAGGAGGGCGCCTTCGGCTACTTCACCACGCTCCAGACCGAGTCGCTGTCGGAGAACCTTTACCTCGCCACCTACCGCGAGATGAAGGACTTCGCCAGCGAGGTCGGCGGGCTGGCGTACGAGCAGGAAACGCCCAACGGCCCGAACCTCTACGTGCTCGACTGCCAGAAGTACAAGAAAGAGTTCCACGTCCAGGGCTACCACCTGACCGCCACCAACGGCAGTGTCTTGCGGACCCAGTCCGTCTTTGAGATCAAGGCCTGACCCCCGGAAGTTGGGAACCTCGCTTACAACCAGCACCGCGTCCTTTGTGGCGGTGCTTTTTCATTTGCGTGCCATGCCCACGGCGTGCCTGCTCTGAGGCATGCCGTGGGGTCCCGACTCTACAATACACAAAGACCAAGGAGTCCAGCATGTACAAAAAAGTTGTGTATTTAATCGTCTTGATGTGCCTGGGCTTGATGCCTGCTGGATTAATCGCCGCCGACGACCTGGACGACCTAGACCTGCCGACGTTCCGCGACCGGGATGGCTACGCGCTCGCTGTGACTGAGTACGAGTCCGCCAGCGAAGCGGACCTGCTCGACGACGACCCGCCCGAGCACACGTTGGGCTTGACGGGCGTGCTCCAGGCGCCCGAGGATGTGGATGTGCTCTGCTTCCGCACGACGCTGCTGGCCGACGCCGCGGAGAACGAAGACGGCGACGACCTGCTGCTGCAGGGCCGGAATCGCAAGGCCGAAGAGTACGCCGCGGTCCTGCCGCACAAGGAGCTGACGGGTCGGCGGGGCGAGCCGCTGCAACTGGCGGAGGCGGAGCTCGCGTCGGTCGAGCTGGACCGCCCGGCGTACGAGGTCGAGATGTTAGAACTGCAGGCCAGCGCCGTCGTGGTGGAAGAGCGCGAATCCGAGGAGCTGCCCGCGATCGTCGCCGACCGGTTTATTGACATCGGCCACGGCACCAAGGCTCGGGTCAAGTCGATGGAGATCGGCAAGCGGGGCATCATGACCGTCAAGCTCGACATCGAGCGTAGCGGCGGGACCACCGGCCCGGTCATCGACTCGCTCTACGCCCTCAACGCCGACGGCGACGCCATCGGCGGCGGGCGCTGGACGAACGAGCTGGACCTCTTTGCCGACGGCTACGAGGTCGAGCTGGCCTTCGCCCTGAACGCCGAGCGTAAGATCGACGCGCTGCGCATCGTGCTTGCTACCGAGTACGAGGTCGTGCCGGTGAAGTTTGAGGTCGAGGGGCTGTTTCAGCAATAAACAACCACCCCATGCCCACGGCGTGGAGGCTCGGCGGCGTGCCGTGGGATATCGAATCAACCTCATCCCCTCTATCCCGGCAACTCAATCGTAAACGCGCTCCCGCGCCCCGGCTCGGTGTGCAGCGTGAGTTCGCCGCCGTGCTCTTCGACGATGCGGCGCGTGGTCGGCAGGCCTAATCCCGTGCCGGTGCGCTTGGTGGAGAAGTAGGGCTCGAAGAGCTTGGCCTTCACCTCATCGGTAATGCCCGGGCCGGTATCGACGGCGTGGATGCACAGGCGGCCGCCTTGCTTGGTTGAGGTCCGGCTGGTGCGGAGGATGAGCTCGTTTGCCCCGCCGTGCGGTTGGCCGTCGCGTTTGGCGTCCGCCATGGCGTGGGTCGCGTTGATCATCAGGTTCAGCGCTGCCTGCTTGAGCAACGACGGGTCGGCGTTGCATTTCGGAAGCGATGTATCCAACTGCGTCCGCAGGTTGACGCCCGCTTCTGTTGCTTGGGGCTCGAAGAAGTCCGCCAGCTCGCCGACCAGCGCGTTCAGGTCCGTCGGCTGCCTGTCCAGCTCGATCCGCCCGGCGAAGCGCAGGAAGTCTTCGAGGATCTCGCGCAGCCGCACCGCCTCGCGCCCGAGCGTGCCCAGCCGTCGCCGGACCTTGCCGGCCTGCTCGGCGATTTCTGGCTGATCCGATGCGGCCCGCTCGATGTCCGCCGCGTCTTCCTGCAACAGCTGCACGTTCAGCCCGATCGTGGACAGCGGGTTCTTGATCTCGTGCGCGAGCCCGCGCGTCATCGTCGCCTGCTCGGCGAGGCGTTCGTTGGCGCGCGCCTGCCGTTCGAGCTCCATGACCCTGCGCTCGGTCCGGCGCGAGTACAGCCACGCGCCGGGGATGGCGAGCAGGACGCCCAGGCCGATGCCGAGGAAGAGCAGGTGCATGCGGGGAGTTTAGATGATTCGCGCGGGACGCTTCGCGTCGCCCGCTACGCACCGCGAACTTACGCGTACCCACCCGACCCGCGCGTCCTTGTCCCGTACAGATACTCTTGGAGGTAGTGGATCTCCGCCTGCTGGTTGTCCATGGCCCAGGCGTTGGCGTCGCCGATGGAGACGACGCCCAGGGGTTTGCCCGCGTCGTCGACGACCGGCAGGTGGCGGACGCGCTTGTCGCGGAAGATCAGGCGGGCCTGCTCGAGCGTCGTGTCCGGCTTGCAGCAGGCGACCTCGGTGGTCATGACCTGGCCGACGGCGGTCTCTTCGGGGTCGCGCTTCTCGCCGATGATCCGCCGAAGGATGTCGCGCTCGGTGAAGATGCCGGCCAGCGATTCGCCGCGGCGGTCGACGACGAGCAGCGCGCCGATGCGGTGCTCGTTCATCAGGTTCGCGGCGTCCATCACCGAGGCGGTCGGCTCGATGGACAGCAGGCTCTGTTCTTTCTTGGCCAAGAGTTCGGCGACGGTGGACATGGGTGGCTCCGATCGGATGAGACGGGTGCGTATAACGTACCACGCGGGTAGGTTTTACCCAAATACTGGATGAGTTGGTTAGCCGTCGCCTGCAAGGCGACGCGTCCGCGCCATAGATCACACCCAGGGCGTCGCCTTGCAGGCGACGGCTAACCGAGGCGTCGCGCGATACCATCGGGCCATGAATGAAACCACACCGACAGTGACCGATCGCTACGCCAAGTCCGCCGACGCACACGCGAAGGCGAAGACCCTGATGCCCGGCGGGGTGAACTCGCCGGTGCGGGCCTACCAGGCCGTCGGGCGCGAGCCGGTCACGATCGCCAGGGGCAAGGGCTGCGTCGTCACCGACATCGACGGCAACGACTACATCGACTACGTCGCGAGCTACGGGCCTTTGATCCTCGGGCACGCCGCCGAGCCGGTCATCGCGGCGATCACGAAGACGGCGACGCACGGCACGAGCTTCGGCATGCCGACGGAGCTGGAGACGAAGCTGGCCGAGCAGGTCATCGACGCGGTGCCGTCGATCGAGGTCGTGCGTTTTGTGAATTCGGGCACCGAGGCGGCGATGAGCGCGCTGCGGCTGGCCCGCGCGGCGACGGGGCGGAGCAAGGTCATCAAGTGCGTCGGCTGCTACCACGGGCACACGGACGCGATGCTGGTGTCGGCGGGCAGCGGGGCGACGACGCTGGGCGTGCCCAGCTCACCGGGCGTGCCGGAGGGGCTGGTGAAGAACACGCTGCTCGTGCCGTACAACAACCTCATCGCGGTGCAGGCGGTGCTGCGCGAGCACCGCGACGAGGTCGCGTGTATGGCGGTTGAACCGATCGCGGGCAACATGGGCTGTATCCCCCCGGAAGAAGGCTATCTGCAAGGGCTGCGTGGGCTGTGCGATGAGCATGGCGTGCTTTTGCTCTTTGATGAGGTGATGACCGGCTTCCGCGTGGGCTTCGGCGGGGCGCAGGAGCTCTACGGTGTGACGCCGGACCTGACCTGCCTGGGCAAGGTCGTCGGCGGGGGCATGCCGTGCGCGGCCTATGGCGGGCGCGAAGACCTCATGCGCCAGGTCGCGCCCGACGGCCCGATGTACCAGGCCGGCACGCTCAGCGGCAACCCGTTAGCAATGGCGGCGGGGCTAGCGACACTCGAGGCGCTCAAGGCCGATGGCTACGCGGCGTACACGAAGCTCGAACAGAGCGCCGCCAAACTTGCGGCGGGGCTCGAACAACAGTCGGCCTCGGCAAACGTGCCGGTCACCGTCACACGCGTCGGCTCGATGCTCTGCCCGTTCTTTGTGAACGAGCCGGGTCGGCAGGTGAACAACTACGACGACGCGACCGCCTGCCGGGCCGACCGGTTCGCCGTCTTCTTCCGGGCGATGCTGGACGCGGGGGTTGTCCTGCCCCCGGCCCAGTTCGAGGCGTGGTTCGTCGGCACGGCCCACGATGACGCGGCTATTGAGCAGACGATCGAGGCGGCGGGCAAGGCGTTTGCGGAGGCAGCGGCGCTCTAATCGCTTCGTTTTGAACGCCAGGACGCAAGCAGCCAAGACGCCAAGAGGATTGACATGGCCTGCCATTCTTGGCGTCCCTGCGCCTTGGCGTGTTGGCGTTAAAATGCCACGCTTTCAATCGCACCAAACAAGCCCGAGGCTTTCGATGACCGCCACCGCCACGCAGACCTTCACCATCCTCGCCGCCGACAAGCTCGCCCAGCAGGGCCTGGATTGGATCGAGTCGCAGGGCGACGCCGACCTGCTCAACCGCCCGGACCTGGTAGAGCTTAAGAAGGACAAGGGGCAGGAGGCGGTGGACGAAGAAGTCGGCAGGCTCCTCGCCGGCGGCGGGGTGCACGCGATGGTCGTGCGCTCGGGGATCAAGGTCACGCCGGCGATGCTCGAGAACCCCGGCGACCTGAAGATCATCGCCCGGGCCGGCGTGGGCGTGGACAACATCGACCTGCAGGCCGCGACAGACAAGGGCATCCTCGTGGTCAACACCGCCGAGGCCTCGACGATCACGACCGCCGAGCACGCGTTTGCGCTGATGATCAGCCTGCTGCGCAACATCGGACCGGCGTACAAGACGATGGCCGCAGGCGGCTGGGACCGCGCCAAGTTCAAGGGCCGGCAGCTCAGCGGCATGACGCTCGGCGTCGTCGGCTTCGGCCGCATCGGCCAGACCATGGCCAAGCGGGCGCTCGCGTTCGGGATGGACGTCGTCGCCTTCGACCCGGTCTTCAACAGCCCGACGGCGCTCGACGGCGCGGTGAAGATGTACACCGACTTCGAGGAAATGCTGCCGCACGCCGATGTGCTGAGCTTCCACGTCCCGCTCAACGACCACACGCGCGGGATGCTCAACGCCAAGAGCTTTGAGAAGTGCCGCGACGGCGTGTTCGTCGTCAACGCGGCGCGCGGCGGGGTCGTCGATGAAGAGGCGATCATCCCCGCGCTCGACAGCGGCAAGTGCGGCGGGGTGGCGCTCGACGTCTTTACCAACGAGCCGCCCGCGGAGGACACCGCCCTGCGCTCGCACCCGAAAGTCTTGGTCACACCGCACCTGGGCGCTTCGACCGAAGAAGCGCAGACCGCCGTGTCCAGCGACGCGGCGATCGCCTGCATGGCGTACCTGCGTGGCGAGGGCATCAAGGGCGCGGTCAACGCCGGCAACCTCCGCGTGGACCTGGACCCAACGCAGCAGGGTTTTGTCGATCTCGCCGGGCGTATGGCGGCGCTGGTCAGCCCGATGATCACCCGCGGCATCGCGACGGTCTCGATCGAATTGGCGGGCAGGCACCTGCACAAGGCGGCGGGCACCGTCGAGCGCGCCGCGATGGTCGGGCTCCTGCGCGAGCACCTGGCCGACCCGGTGAACATGATCAACGTCGCCCAGGTCGCCGAAACGCGCGGGATCAAGATCAGGACCGCGACGGTCGATGAGCCGACGCAGGCCGGCCCGGCGCTGACGATCGAGGTACACGGACCCGACGGCTCGGTCGATGACAGCACGCACGCCGACGACCGGACGCGCAAGATCGTCGGCCGGGTGTACGAAGACCTCAAGCCGCGGGTGGTCGAGATCAACGGCTACCACATGGACATGACGCCGGACGGCACGATGGTCCTGCTGCAGAACGAAGACACGCCGGGCATGATTGGCGCTGTCGGCTCGGCGTTCGGCGAGGCCAAGGTCAACATCGCGGACATGACCATCAGCCGGCGTGCCGCGGCGTGCGGGACCTCGACGGCGCTGATGACGCTCAAGGTGGACGCCGAGCCGCCGGCGGAGCTGATCGAGAAGCTGAGCGCAACCGCGGGCGTGCTGAAGATCGCGGTCGTGAAGCTGCCGAGCTAACCGCGCGTTTACACAGGCCTGCCTCCCAATATTTAAGATTGATCTCATGAGCGATATCCAACGCATCGGGGTCCTCACCGGCGGGGGCGACTGCCCGGGGCTCAACGCCGTCATCCGGGCCGTCACCAAGACCGCCATCCTTGAGCACGGCCTGGAGGTCGTCGGGATCGCAGACGGCTTCCTCGGCCTGGTCGAGAACCGCACGCGCCCGCTGACCGAGGCCGACGTCTCGGGCATCCTCACGCGAGGCGGGACGATCCTCGGCTCGAACAACAAGTGCAACCCCCGGAAGTTTGCGCAGGTCAACGAGGACGGTTCCTATGAGATCATCGACGTCACCGACCGCTGTATGGCGACGATCGAGGCGCACCAACTCGACGCGCTGGTCGTCATCGGCGGGGACGGGACGATGGCCTGTGCCAAGAACTTCACCGACCTGGGCGTGAACTGCATCGGCGTGCCCAAGACGATCGACAACGACCTGGTCGGCACGGACGTGACGTTCGGCTTCGCGACCGCGGTCGCCACCGCGACGCGCGCGATCGATCAGATCCACGACACCGCCGCCAGCCACCACCGCGCGATGGTCGTCGAGGTCATGGGCCGCAACGCCGGCTGGATCGCGCTGCACGCGGGGATGGCCTCGGGCTCGGACATCATCCTGCTGCCCGAGATCCCGTTCGAGTTGGGCAGGGTCTGCGAGGTCGTCAGGCAGCGGCGCGAATCCGGCAAGGGCTGCTCGATCATCTGCATCAGCGAGGGCGCCAAAGAAATCGGCGGGGAGCAGGTCGTCAAGCGGTTCGACCCGACCAGCCCCGACCCGGTCCGCCTCGGCGGGATCGGCCGGCTGCTCACCGAGCAGGTCGAGGCCGAGACCAAGATCGAGACCCGAAACACCGTGCTCGGCTACACCCAGCGCGGCGGCACGCCCGTCCCCGAAGACCGCCTGCTGGGCACGCAGTTCGGCCACAAGGCGATCGAGGTGCTGCTGTCGGGCCAGAAGAACCGACTGATCGTGATGCACGGCCGGGAGGTCACGCACGCCCCGCTCGAGGCCGCCGCGGGCAAGCAGCGCACCGTCCCGCTGGACTACCCGATGCTCGCCGCGGCGCGCGCGGTGGGGACGTCGTTCGGGGTGTGACTCGGCGGCCCGCATCGTCGAATCGGTTACAATCTCCTGTTTGGCCCCAACCCGCCGTCGAACGAGAGACCGATGCCGACGACCGCCTCGAATACGGAATCCGCCACGCTCATCGAGCGCATGGGCCTGAAGCCCGGGCACGCGACCATCGTCGGCCTGCAGTGGGGCGACGAGGGCAAGGGCAAGGTCGTGGACATGCTCGCCGCCGAGTTCGACGCCGTCGCGCGGTACAACGGCGGGGCCAACGCCGGGCACACCGTCGTCGTCGGCGACGAGAAGTACGCCCTGCACCTGATGCCCTCGGGCATCCTCTACCCCGGCAAGGTCAACGTGCTCGGCAACGGCGTCGTCATCGACCCCGAGCAACTGGTCAAGGAGATCACCGGCCTGCGCGAGCGCGGCCTGACCATCGACCCGGCGACGCTGTTCATCTCCAGCCGGGCGCACGTCGTGCTGCCGTACCACAAGACCCAGGACCGCCTGCAGGAAGCCGCGTACACGATGCCCAACGCCCTGGACCAGGTGGTCGAGGGCATCGGCACCACCGGCAGGGGCATCGGCCCGTGCTACGCGGACAAGGCGCTGCGTTCCACCGCGGTGCGCATGGCCGACCTGGCCGACCTCGAATCCCTGCGCCACCAGCTGCACCGCATCGTGCCGATCAAAAACGCGACGCTCAAGGCGCTGTGCGAGTACACCGGCGAGACGCACGAACCGATCAACGCCGATGCGCTGCTCGACTGGATCAAGCCCCTGGCGGACATCCTCGTCCCGCACCTCGCGGACACGGCGGGGCTCCTGCACAAGGTCGGCGACGAAGACAAACGCATCCTCTTCGAAGGCGCGAACGCGACGCTCCTGGACATCGACCACGGCACGTACCCGTACGTGACCTCGAGCAACTGCTCGTCGCTGGGCGCACACACCGGCACGGGCGTGCCCGGGCACGCGGTCGGCAACGTCATCGGCATCGTCAAGGCCTACCAGACCCGCGTCGGCGGCGGGCCGATGCCGACCGAACTGAACGACGCGACCGGCGACCGCATCCGCGAGGTCGGACGCGAGTTTGGCACGACGACCGGCCGGCCACGGCGGTGCGGCTGGATCGACCTGGTCGCGCTCAGGTACACCGCGCGCGTCAGCGGGGCGACGGCGGTCTGTGTCATGCTGCTCGACGTCCTCGCCGACCTGCCCGAGCTCAAACTGTGCACCGGGTACCGCGTAGACGGCAAGGCCTACGACGGCTACCCCGCGACGAGCGAGGAGCTGGCCAAGGTCGAGCCGGTCTACGAGACGCTGCCCGGCTTCGCCGGCCCGGTGGACGGTTGCAAGTCGATCGCCGAGTTGCCCGAGAGCGCGCGGGCTTATCTCGACTTCATCGCCGACTACCTCGGCGTCCCGGTCGTGCTCGCAAGCGTCGGGCCCAAGCGTGATCAGTCGGCGGTGCGGTAATCGAAGGGGCAGCCATTGAGCGAGATATCTTCCGATACCAATAAGCCCTTGCCCCGCCACGTCGCCATCATCATGGACGGCAACGGCCGGTGGGCCCAGGCGCGCGGCAGGGACCGATCCTACGGCCACAAGGCCGGCGCGGAGGTCGTGCGCCCGGTTGTGACCGAGTGCTCGAACCTCGGGCTCGAAGCGCTGACGCTCTACGCGTTCTCGACCGAGAACTGGACGCGGTCGAACGAAGAGGTCTCGACGCTGATGGACCTGTACGTGATGTACCTCGAGTCCGAGCGGCAGCTCTTTTTCGACAACAACGTCCGCTTCAACCAGATCGGCCGGCGGGACGGCCTGCCCCCGGAGGTACTCGATGCGCTGGACCGGATGAAGGAGGACACGGCGAAGCACGATGGGTTGACGATGACCCTGGCGCTGAACTACGGCAGCCGCGCCGAGATCACCGACGCGGTCCGCGCGATCGCCAGGAAAACGGCCGAGGGTGCTTTAGCGCCCGGGCAGATCGATGAACAAACAATCGCGTCCCATCTCTACACCGCCGGCCTGCCCGACCCCGACCTGTTGATCCGCACCGCCGGCGAGATGCGCTTGAGTAACTATCTGCTCTGGCAGCTCAGCTACGCCGAGTTCTACGTGACCGATGTCTGCTGGCCGGAGTTCACGGTGGAGGAACTGCACAAGGCGTTGAGCGCTTTCAAGGGAAGGACGCGAAGGTTCGGCGGGGTGGTTTAGTTCCGCTCGACGGGCCAGACGTCAGGCCTGCCACGCTCAATAGCATGGACCAACATGGTCAGTTGTTCATAGACCTGTTCGATCCGCTGATACTCTTTGGGGAGGATGATCTCACGCGCCTTCTCGTCGATGTGATCCCGAATTGAGTACGTGATTCGGTGTTCGATCCTGCGTCCGTCAAAATGGATGACGCAGTGTTGGTAGGCGCCGTGGTTTACAGCATCAAAGTTATTCGAGGGATCAGTCAGGCCCGCGTGGTGGATCAGGCTGTAAATGTGCTGTACTTGTTCTCGACTCAGTTTGGCACTTGGCTCAGGAAAGGTGTTAATGGTGCAGCCCGGCCCGGTGGCAGCACGGAAGGTGCCGCAGGGCTCGACGATGTAGACCGCGCCGTAGCTTGGATGGCTGCTGCCCTGCGGGACGTGTACACAGTAGATCAATGAAAAATCTGGAGGTGCTTGCTCTGGTGCAGCACGAGGCTGCGTTTGGCATCCGGCAAGAGCGATGCACAATAGAGCTAGGCAGGTTGGTATGTCTAGCCGCATCACATCTTCGCCTTAAACTTCACGCCCTTCGGGTCCGCGACCGCGGCGACGGCGACCTGGATCGAGCGGGCGCCCTGCTTCTTCAACAGCCTGCAGCACGTGCCCAGCGTCGCGCCGCTGGTCTTGATGTCGTCCACGACGATGACCTGCCAGCCGTTGAGATCGACCTCGCGCACCGCAAAGGACTTGTTGACGTTCTGCTCGCGCTGGCTGCCGAGGACTGATGGCTGGGGCGGCGTCCACGCGGTCCGCTGGATGAGCGGGACGACCGGCCAACCGCGCGCCTTGGCCAACGCCTTGGCCATCAGCTCCGCCTGGTTGAAGCCGCGCCGCCAGCGACGGCGCCAGTGCATCGGTACGTAAGTCACGACGACTCTGCCATCGTCGATCGGCTCGCTTATGCGTTCGGCTAGGAGCCGGCCGAGGTGCGGCGCCCACGACCACTGCCCGCCGAACTTCATTTGTTTGACCCAGCCCTCCGCCGGCTCGTCGTAGAGCGCCAGCCGCGTCAGCCGGTCCCACGCCAGCTTCGTCCCCCGGCAGAACGCGCAGCCGTCGGCGAGCACCGAGCCCGGCCCGGCGGACGCGCCGCAGCGGTGGCAGTAGTCGTCTGCTGCATCGGGTTGCCAGTCGGCGTGCACCGACCGTTCGGTGGACACGACCGTCGGCCAGATTCGGTCGAGCAGATCGTTCGCGCGTTGGAGTGTCCCGGTCAGCACGGTCCCATGATAAACCGTGTCGCGGG